>JAISFP010000316.1 GCA_031263525.1 Deltaproteobacteria bacterium
GGACTTTTTTCAGGCTCCAGCTCTATGTCTTGGCGTGACGGTCCTGATTTGCTACCCTTTTCTGTTCGTGAGGTCGGCCCGGCTTGGGGGGAGTGGCACCCGCTCTTGAATACGTCCCCGTTCGAGTGGGTTACCAGCGAGGGAGGCGGCAAACGCTCAGGAGGACGGCCCAGGTCGGGTTGACGGGCCCGCTTCGGGCGTCTCGAACGATCTCTTGAAGACGGCCCCGTTCGAGAGGATTGCCCGCTCTGGAGGCGGCCACCGCTCTGGAGGTCGGCCCTGTTCGGGAGGTCGGCTCGGCTCGGGAGTGGCACCCGCTCTTGCAGACGGCCCCGCTCGAGAGGATTGCCCGCTCTGGAGGCGGCCACCGCTCTGGAGGTCGGCCCGGCTTGGGGGGAGTGGCACCTGCTCTTGAAGACGGCCCCGTTCGAGAGGATTGCCCGCTCTGGAGGCGGCCACCGCTCTGGAGGACCTCCCTGTTCGGGAGGTCGGCTCGGCTCGGGAATGGCACCCGCTTTTGCAGACGGCCCCGCTCGAGAGGATTGCCCGCTCTGGAGGCGGCCACCGCTCTGGAGGTCGGCCCGGCTTAAGGGGAGTGGCACCCGCTCTTGAAGACGGCCCCGTTCGGGAGGATTGCCCGCTCTGGAGGCGGCCACCGCTCTGGAGGACTGCCCTGTTCGGGATGTCGGCCCGGCTCGGGGGGAGTGGCGCCCGCTCTTGAAGACGGCCCCGTTCGAGAGGATTGCAAGCTCTGGAGGCGGCCACAGCTCTGGAGGACGGCCCTGTTCGGGAGGTCGGCCCGGCTCAGGAGTGCCCCCGCACTTGCAGACGGCCCCGCTCGAGAGGATTGCACGCTCTTGCAGACGGCCCCGTTTGAGAGGATTGCCCGCTCTGGAGGCGGCCACTGCTCCGTAGGACGGCCCTGTTCGGGAGGTCGGCCCGGCCCGGGAGTGTCCCCCGCTCTTGAAGACGGCCCCGTTAGAGAGGACAGCCCCGCTCTGGAGGCGGTCGTCACTCACTCTGGAGGACGGCCCTGTTCGGGAGGTCGGCCCGGCTCGGGAGTGTCCCCCGCTCTTGAAGACGGCCCCGTTCGGAAGGACTGCCCCGCTCTGGAGTCGCCCCCCGCTCACTCTGGAGCACGGCCCAGCTCGGGAGGGGCCCCCGCTCTGAAGGACCTCTTCGTTCGTGAGGACTGCCACACTCTTTATTTGGACGGCTCGTTCTGGAGGACTGTCCCGCCCTGGAGGCAGAGTCCTCTCTGGAGGACGGCCGCGCTCGGAAGGACTGGCCTGCCCTGGAGGCGGATTCCTCTCTGGAGGACGGCCCCGTTCGGGAGGGCGGGGCCTGTAGGGGAGGTCGTCCCCTTTTGGGAGGACAGCCCGGCTTTGGAGGACGCCACCTCTGTGGAGGACGCCCCCGCCCGTGAGGTCGGTCTCGCCCGCGAGGGGGTTTGGTGGCGGGAGCACCGCCCGGCATCCGTGGAAGTTCCTGAATCTCCTCGGCTGGGTGCCGCAAAGCTCCAGGCAGGCCCCGCCGGGCCGCCAAGGGCATCTTCATTGGCGACCTGCCGGTCGGTCGAGGCGCTTCTGAGGCCGCCCGTGATCGCCCCGGGCGTTGATTGAGGCGGCTTTAGGTGTTAAGATAAGGTAAATTAAGCTGAGCGCGGGTGCCTGCCCGTGCCTGGCCCTGTCCGGGGACCTGCCTCCGGGCCGCCCTGCATGCCTTCCCGCGCAAGCCCGGGGGAAGGCGTTTTTTTCGGGGCGGGCCCCTCGCGAGATGTAAGGTGCCCGGGCGGTCGGGGTCTGCCGGGTTAAGCGCTTTCAGGTTGGCCAGCCTGTGAAGGCGGCTTGTCCGCAGGCGATCTCGCATATACTAAGGATGGCGGCAAATGCCTATCTACGAGTTCAGGTGCCGGGAGTGCGGCAGGGAGTTCGAGGAGCTGGTCCTGAAACGGGACGAGGGCGGCACCTGCCCCTCCTGCGGGTCCGGGGGGGCGGAGAAACGCATGTCCAGCTTCCGTTCCCGCACGGGGGGAGGCTCCAGGACCTCGGACTACGGGGACTTCGCCGGCGCGGGCGACATGGGCGCCTCGTCCTCCGGGTGCGGATGCGGGGGATGCACCGCCTCCAGCTGCGCCGGCTGCGGGGTCTCCCGCTGAAGGAGCTAGTACGCATAGGGGCGAGGGGGAGCCCGCTCTCTCTCGCTCAGACCGGCCAGGTGGTCCGGGCCCTGGAAGAGGCGAACCCAGGGGTCGCCTTCCAGGTGGTGCCCATACGCACCCGCGGTGACGACCCGGGCCGTGGACCTGCGGGTGCCGCGGGCGTGAAGGGGCTTTTCGTCAAGGAGATAGAGGACGCCCTCCTCCTGGGAGTGGTGGATCTGGCCGTGCACAGCGCCAAGGATCTGCCCAGCGCCCTGCCGGAGGGGCTCGCGCTCTGCGCTGCCCCGGAGCGGGCCTCGCCCTTCGACGCGCTGATCGTTCGGGCCGGGGGGGATCTTCACGGGCTCAGGCACGGGGCCAGGATAGGCACGTCCAGCCTCAGGCGGGCGGCCCAGCTCCTGGCATTCCGCCCGGACTTCGAGATTGCGCCCCTGCGCGGCAACGTGGACACCCGCCTGGGAAGGGTGGAGTCCGGCGAGCTGGACGCCACCCTTCTGGGCGCTTCGGGACTCATCCGCCTGAAAGGCGCCTCCTTTCCTGTCATGACTGTCGACCCGGGGATAATGCTCCCCGCCCCCGGCCAGGGCCAGCTCGGGCTGGAGATGAGGGAGGGGGACGCCAGGACGGAGGGGATCTGCTCCCCCCTGGACCATCATCCCTCGGCTCTCGCGCTCGCGTGCGAGCGGGCCTTCATGGAGGGGCTCGGGGCCGGCTGCCAGACACCCGCCGCCTGCTGGGCCAGGTTCGAGGGGACGCGGCTGGTCTGCGACGCCCTGGTCTGCGAGCTGGACGGGAGCCGGGTCATAAGGGCGTCGGGCTTCGTTCCGGGCGATAGAGGTGTCCCGGGGGCTCACGGGGTCAGCGGAGTATCGGGGGATTCCGGCGTGAGCGGAGTCACGGCGGATACCGGAGTCGGCGTGGTCTCGGGGGCTCCCGGCGTCGGCGTGGTCTCGGGGGCTCCCGGCGTCGACGTTGTCGCGGGGGAGCCCGGCGTCAGCGGGGGAACTGCGGATACTGGCGTCGGCGGGTTCCCGGGTTTTCCCGGCATCGTTGGGGGCACGGGTGTTCGCGGCGTCAGCGAAATGTCGGCGGATTCCGGCGTCCCGGAGGTGCCGGGGGATCAAGGCTTCGCGGGACTGCCGGCTGCGGACAAGGCCAGGGCCCTGGGGCTGTGTCTCGCCACGAGGCTTCTGGAGCAGGGGGGCGACAGCATGATCGCCCGAGCGGAAGGGAGAGTCTGGCCATGAGCGGGACTGGCACGGTGTATCTTGTCGGGGCCGGGCCCGGGGACCCGGGGCTCCTGACGCTCCGGGGGGCGGAGCTCCTGAGACGGGCCGACGTGGTGGTCTACGACCACCTGGCCTTCCCCGGGCTCCTGGAGACGGTGAGGCCCGACGCGAGGGTCATCTACGTGGGCAAGGAGGGGGCCGATCACACGCTCACCCAGGAGGCCATAAACGAGCTCCTGGTGAAGGAGGGCCAGGCGGGCCACAGCGTGGTCAGGCTCAAGGGGGGCGACCCATACATCTTCGGGCGGGGAGGCGAGGAGGCCCTGCGCCTGGCGGAGGCCGGGGTGGCCTTCGAGGTGGTGCCGGGGGTGAGCTCCACCTGCGCGGCGGCCGCCTACGCGGGCATCCCCCTCACCCACAGGGACCTCTCCAGCCAGGCGGTGCTCATAACAGGCCACGAGCGGCCCGACAGGGAGGGCTCGGCCCACAGCTGGAAGGCGCTGGCCGCCATAGGCACCCTGGTTGCCGTGATGGGCCGGGAGAGGCTCGGGGAGATCTGCCGATCTCTTGTTGAGGCCGGGAAGGACCCTGACACCCCCGCCGCGCTTGTGGAGTGGGGCACCACCGCCCGCCAGCGGACCGCCGCCGGCACGCTGGGGGATCTCCCCCGGCTGGCGGACGAGATGAACATCCGTCCCCCGGCCCTGTTCGTGTGCGGCAGGGTGGTCTCGCTGAGGCCGGAGCTCTCCTGGTTCGAGAAGAGGCCCCTGTGGGGCAGGCGGATCGCTGTCACCCGCACCCGCTCCCAGGCCGGGAAGCTTTCCGCGGCGCTGAGGGAGCTCGGAGCGCAGGTCGAGGAGAGGCCGGTCATCGAGATACGCCCCGTCGACCCCTGCCCGGAGCTGGAAAGGGCCCTGACAGGTCTTGGGGGGTACGCCTGGGCGGTCTTCACCTCCCCCAACGGGGCGGAGATCTTTTTCAGGGCCCTCTACGGGCGCGGGCTTGACGCCAGGGCCATGGGGGGCGTCCGCGTCGCGGCAATAGGGCCGGGGACTGCCGCGGCCCTGAGGCCCTGGGGCATAGTCCCGGACATGATGGCCAAGAAGTACATAGCGGAGGGACTCCTTGACTCCTTCCGCGAGGTCGAGCCCGGGCCCCTTCTCCTGGCCCGCGCCTCCAAGGCCAGGGACGTGCTCCCCGAGGGGCTCGCCGCCATGGGTTTCAAGGTGGACCTGGTCCCCCTCTACGACACCGTGAACCCCGCCCAGGATGCCGGTTGGGATCCTTCCGGGGCGGATCTGGTGACCGTGACCAGCGCCAGCTGCGCCGAGGGCCTGGCCAGGGCCGTGCCCGAGGAGCGCCGCCCGTCCGTCAGGACCGCCTCCATAGGCCCCATCACCTCCGCCGCCGCCCGGAACCTGGGGCTCACGGTCGCCGTGGAGAGCCAGGTCTCCACCATCCCCGCGCTGGTCGAGGCCATTTCAGGCTATTTCAGGGCTGTCCACGGGGCCTGAGAGGCCCCCGGCCGCAATGGCCGTGATGCGGAGACGGCTCCGGCCCGGACAGTCCACTTGCCGGACCGGACATTCTCCTGGCCGCTCTGGCTTCCGGACAGTGTAACCATTCACGTGGGTAAACGAGAGTAGCCTTCGCTTTGACTAGTCGGGCTGGCGCAACTTGTCAGGCTGCCGGCATTTCTGTCTGCGCATACGCTGCCCCGAGCATCCGACGCCGTCCGGCGCCGGCGCCGGATCCGAAGGCCTGGTCAAGCCCAGCCCTCTTCCCTGAACATGATGGTCATAATGATTGTCATGATGTTCAAGATGATCATGACGAGCATGAGGGCGCCCCGGGACGTGGCACAAAAAAAGCGCCGGGGACGGACGGCGCTGAGTGAAGAAGGAATGTCGGAAGGAACGCCAGCATGTCGAGGTGAACGTTCCGAATCCTCTCGCCCTCAAGGATATCGTCCTGCCGGCGGACCCGCAGGCCACGCGAAGGACGGCTGCAGCCGCCCGTCGCGACTGGGAAGGACGCGAAAACGACCCATCCTGCGAATGGCGGGTCCGTGGCGGAGGCTTTGAAAGGACGGCGACCGGAGCTGCTGGTGAAGATGCCCTCCGGGGATCGGCGGTCAGTCGGACTATGGAACCGTTGGTTCGGCGGTCGGCGGAGCGCTCTCACCGGGGCTCGCCCTGCCGGCGGGTTCGTTCGAAGGCTTGGCCGGCTCGAGGTGTAGACCGGAAGCTCTCAACAGCAGGTCCATGGACGATTGCAGCCTGACAATGTCCTCTCGCATTTGCGAGACTCTACCGTCCAACGTCTCCAGCTTGGCTTCTACCTTATCTATCCTCTGGTTTACATCGTTCTTGAGATTGTCTATCCTCTGGTTTACATCGTTCTTGACATCGTCTATCCTCTGGTTTACGCCACCGAAGGAATAGAGAAAGGCAACTATGAAAATTGTGACAATTATACCCACGAAAGTCAAAAAATAGCCGATTCGAGTGGATAGTTCCTTGATCCGAACGGACAACACCTCGTCCCGACCGGACTCCCGCTCCCCGGTAACGGCCTTCACAGGCGTATCTCCGCCTCCTGCGGCAAGGCCAACGGTCAGGGCCGTCACCGGAGGTTGCCGGTCCAAAGTTCCGGGAAACGCTTTCGGAAGATACATGGAAAAAGCCTTGCCGACATCTGCGGCCTCGTCCTCTGAAGCCTGACCAGTGAGAACTTTCACTAAACGCGACATAAAAGCCTGCTCTCGTGCCGCGTCAGTCACGCCAGGGCGTCCGTCAAAGGTTTCGGCATCATGGTCGGACATGGCAACTGGTCCTCCTTTAAGACAAAGCTAGCACAAAACGTTTCCGGGGCAAAACCTTTTTTTGTCTTGTCTCCGAAGTTTTGGAAGAAGGGTGCCCGGACCCGCTCGTCGAACAGGCGGACGCGGTTAACGATGACCTTCAACTCGGAGATGGCGGCGTTGAGGTTCGGGAGCAGGTCCTCGACATGTCTGGCGGCGGACTCCTCCCGCGCCTTCTCTTCCGGCAGGCTCTCCATGGCGGGGCGGGACTCGCGCAGGATGTATCCGGCCCGGAATGTGAAGGCTTTCTGCATCGCCTCCGGGTCGTCGCGGCCCGTGGCCACCATGTACTCCGGCTGCAGACGGACCGGGAAGGGCCCTGGGCGCCGGAGCCCGACAGCCAGCCGGGGTCCGGGGGGGAGGGCCTCGAGCGGGACTGGCACGGTGGTCTATTCGGACACGGGGCCCCGTGGCTCATGACGCTCCGTGGGGCGGAGCTCATGAGACGGGCCGACGTGGTGGTCTGCGACCCCCAGGTCTTCCCCGGGCTCCTGGAATACGGTGAGGCCCGACGCGAGGGTCATCTGCGTGGTCAAGGAGGGGGCCGACCACACGCTCGCCCAGGAGGCCATAGACGATCACCTGGTGAAGGCGGGCCAGGCGGGCCACAGCGTGGTCAGGCTCAAGGTGGGCGCTCCCTGCATCTTCGGGCGGGGAGGCGAGGTGGCCCTGCGCCTGGCTGAGGCCGGGGTGGCCTTCGAGGTGGTGCCGGGGGTGAGCTCCGCCTGCGCGGCGGCCGCCTACGCGGGCATCCCCCTCACGCTCCGGGACCTCTCCAGCCAGGCGGTGCTCATAACCGGCCACGAGCGGCCGACCGGGAGGGTTGGCTCACAGATGGAAGGCGCTGGCCGCCATAGGCACCTCGGTGGCCGTGATGGGACGGGAGAGGCTCGGGGAGATCTGCCGATCTTTTGTTGAGGCCGGGAAGGACCCTGGCACCCCCGCCGCGCTTGTGGAGTGGGGCACCACCGCCCGCCAGAGGACCGCCGCCGGCACGCTGGGGATCTCCCCCGGCTGGCGGACGAGATGAACATCCGTCCCCCGGCCCTGTTCGTGTGCGGCAGGGTGGTCTCGCTGAGGCCGGAGCTCTCCTGGTTCGAGAAAAGGCCCCTGTGGGGCAGGCGCATCGCTGTCACCCGCACCCGCTCCCAGGCCGGGAAGCTTTCCGCGGCGCTGAGGGAGCTCGGAGCGCAGGTCGAGGAGAGGCCGTCATCGAGATACGCCCCGTCGACCCCTGCCAGGAGCTGGAAAGGGCCCTGACAGGTCTTGGGGGGGGTACGCCTGGGCGGTCTTCAGCTTCCCAACGGGGCGGAGATCTCTTTCAAGGTCCTCTACGGGCGCGGGCTGGACGCCAGGGCCATGGGGGCGTCCGCGTCGCGGCAATAGGGCCGGGGACAGCCGCGGCCCTGAGGCGCTGGGGCATAGTCCCGGACATGATGGCCAAGAAGTATTACCCCGGAAATTAAATCTGGCCCTCTGGCAGGGGCAAGAGGCGAGAGGCCTTTGGGCAGGGGCGAGTACTGAATGGGTGCGAGCTTAGGGGGAAGGGTTAGGGGCGGAGGGGGAGGGCAGGGCCAGTTTCACTGCCTAGCTCACAGTGAAGAGGTCCCATAGGCCAGATTTAATTTCCGGGGTAATACATAGCGGAGGATTTTACTGGATATGCCCAAAAATCCTTGACATGCTGGGGGCAGATAGCACTATTATTACCCGTTTAATTAAATGTCGGAATCTTCTCCCATGTTTTGAGAGCGAATCATGGCGAGGAGATACCAGGACTGGGTGGTTTCCCGATCTTTCCCCCCCATAGGCTGATAGCTAAAATTCCGACATTTAATT
>JAISFP010000421.1 GCA_031263525.1 Deltaproteobacteria bacterium
GTCCGGCATTACAGTCCCTGCAACCCCCGTCTCACGTCCGGCAACGTTTATTGCGTATAGTGTATCCGGCCTTCTGTGGCGAATACCTGCCATGACCTGACACGTAAGGAAACAATCACAAATTGGTCTGAACATAATTCGGCCTTTCTGACATTTGTCCTTTGGCCAGTCCTCACTGGAGCTTCTGCGGCGTCATTGACCGTCATAAGGTCATGGATGTCACAAGGTGCCTAAAAGGACCCTCAAAGACTTCCATGAGGTTTCAAAAGCTTCCGCAGAGTTCCAAAGGATTCGGCAGGTTTTCAAGAGTTCGCCATATTTTCAGAGGATTCGGCAGGGTTTCGGAGACGTCGCGAGCGTTCGGAAGCCGCCTGCCCGTGAGGTGAGGCCCGCCCCGGACGACCCGGCAGGAAGATTTCAGTTACTCTGTGAATATGACGGGGAGCGACACCCAAAACTATAAATGCGACCATATTATTGAAAATATAGTCATATTCTGCAGGCAGCAAAGACTGGCCGAGGGCGCGGCCCGGCAGGCCGGAAGGCCCGTCAATTAATAAGTTGCATCGTGCCAGGCGTTCTGATAATATTATGTTAAGCTCGCCTCCATTTCGGATTTTGCTGCGGGCCAGCGGCGCCCCCGGGCACTTCCGCCCGCCAACCGACCCGACCGGGGCGCCCGCCCCGCTCACGGGAGAGTAACACCAACTATGGACACTCATACAGTCAAAACCGGGGCCGTCCTGGTCGTGGGCGGCGGCATCTCCGGGGTCCAGGCGGCACTGGATCTCGCCGAGGCGGGCTTCTACGTCTATCTGGCCGACCGCAACCCGGCGGTAGGGGGAAGGATGGCGCAGCTCGACAAGGTCTTCCCGACCGACGACTGCGCCATGTGCATCGTCTCGCCGAAGCTGAACGACTCCGGGAGCCACGTGAACGTCGAGTCGCTGAACCTGGCGGAGCTGGTGGAGCTCACGGGCGAGCCGGGCAACTTCAGGGCGAAGCTCATGACGGCCCCCCGCTACCTGGACGGGGCCGCCTGCACGGCCTGCGGCGACTGCGCCGCGGCCTGCCCGGTGTCCCTGCCCTCCGAGTTCAACCAGGGCCTCGGGACCAGGAAGGCCGTCTTCAAGTCCTACCCCCAGGCGGTCCCCAACGCCTTCTCGCTCACGAAGGGGCCGGTGAGCCCCTGCGTGGTGAACTGTCCCGCCCACGTGAACGCCCACGCCTACGTGGCGCTGGCAGGGGAGGGAAGATACGGGGAGGCGCTGGAGGTCATCCTGGACTCGCTCCCCCTGCCGGGGACCCTGGGCCGGATCTGCGCCCATCCCTGCGAGGGCGGCTGCAGGCGGGCCCGGCTGGAGGCCCCGCTGGCCATAAGGGACGTGAAGCGGCTGGTGGCGGACCGGGCGGATCTCGCCGAGGCGGCCCGGTCCGTGTCCCGCGAGCCGGCGTCAGGCCCCCGCGCGGCGATAGTGGGCGCCGGGCCCGCCGGGCTCTCCTGCGCCTATCACCTGGCCAGGGCCGGGATAGGGTCGGTCGTCTTCGAGATGAAGGACGTCTCCGGGGGGGCGCTTCGCCTCGGCATCCCTGACTACCGGCTCCCGCCCGCTGTCCTCCAGGGCGAAATCGACTTCATCCAGTCGTTCTCGGGCTGCGAGATCCGGCACGGCAAGGCCCTGGGCCGCGACTTCACAGTGGACTCCCTCTTCGCGGACGGGTTCGGGGCGGTGTTCCTGGCGACGGGCGCGTGGAACCCCGTTCCCCTGAAAGTGCCGGGCGAGAGTCTGCCCGGCGTCGTCGCGGGCCTGGATTTCCTGAAGGACGTGAACCTGGGCGGCCGGCCCGATCTCCGGGGCAAGTCCGCCCTGGTGCTGGGGGGCGGGAACACCGCCCTGGACGCCGCCCGCACCGCCGTGAGGCTCGGCGCGGACGTGACCCTGGCCTACCGCCGCGGGAGGTCCGCCATGCCCGCCTGGAGCTGGGAGGTGGACGAGGCCCTGGAGGAGGGCGTGAAGCTCCTGGAGTTCCGCGCGCCCCTGGCATTCGAGAGGGACGGCGGACGGGGCGGGCTCCTGGCCAGGCTGGCCAGGGCCGTGCCGCGCGGGGACGCCTCCGACCGGAGGGCGTCCCTGGACATCGACCGCCACGACGTCCTGAAGTTCAGGTGCGACATGGTCATCTCCGCCGCCGGCCAGAGCCCGTCGAGCGAGGCCCTGCGGGGCGACGCGAAACTCGGTTTCCGGGGGAACGGGGCGGTCGAGGCCGACCCTCTCACCCTCGAGACGGGCCGGCCCGGAGTCTTCGCCGGAGGCGACCTGCAGCTGGGCCCGGCCCAGGCCATCGACGCCGTGGCCGCCGGCAAGGAGGCCGCGATGTCCATCGCGCGGCTCCTCCGCGGGCTGGATCTCCGGGCTGGCAGGACGCCGCTCGAGGCCGCCGACGACTCCGGGTACAGGGAGATCCCCCGGAACCCGGAAAGGATCCTGCGGGCCGCCCACCATCTGAGGCCCGCCCGGGAGCGGATCCGCGACTTCGCCGAGCTGGGGCCCGGCCTCTCCGAGGAGGAGGCGCTCCGGGAGGCATCGCGCTGCCTCTCCTGCGGGCTGTGCTCCCAGTGCATGCGCTGCGTCAAGGCCTGCCTTCCCAAGGCCCTCACCGCCGAGACCCACGCGCAGTGCCGGGAGACGAGGGAGATCGAGGTGGGCGCGGTGGTCCTGGCGCCCGGCTTCGACCCCTACGACCCTTCGGACGCCCTGACCCTCAGGTACCGGGACTCCCCCAACGTCGTGACCTCGCTGGAGTTCGAGAGGATCCTCTCCGCCTCCGGGCCCTTCAAGGGCGAGATGCGCAGGCCGGGCGACGGCCGGGAGCCGTCGAGAATCGCCTGGATCCAGTGCGTGGGCTCCCGCGACGAGAACCTGTGCGGGCACTCCTGGTGCTCGTCCGTGTGCTGCATGTTCGCCATGAAGGAGGCCCGGGTCGCCATGGAGCATGCCGGCGGGCCGGGCAGGCTCTCGGCCACGGTCTTCTACATGGACGTGAGGGCCCACGGCAAGGACTTCGAGAAGTACTACAGCCGTGCCAGGGACGCCGGGGTGAGGTTCGTGAGGTCGCGCATTCACACCCTGACGCCCCTCCCCTCCGGGGACGTCTCCCTGAACTACATCGACGCCGAGGGGGCTGCCGTGTCCGAGACCTTCGACATGGCGGTGCTCTCCGTGGGCGTCGCCCCGCCGAAGGGCCTGGCCGGCCTCGCCTCCGCCGCCGGTGTCGGGCTCAACGCCGAGGGGTTCCTTGACACCAGGCCCTTCGTGCCCTTCGGGACGTCCAGGCCGGGCGTCTTCGCCTGCGGGGCGGCGTCCGAGCCCAAGGACATACCCCAGTCCGTCTGCGACGGCTCGGCCGCCGCGGGGGCGGCCGCGGAGTCGCTGGCCGCCGCCAGGGGCACGCGCACCCGGGAGAGGCAGTACCCCGGCGAGCGGGACACCGCGTCCGAGATACCGCGCATCGGGGTCTTCGTCTGCCACTGCGGCATCAACATCGCCTCGGTCGTTGACGTGGACGCCGTGAAGGACTATGCCGCCGGGCTCCCCTTCGTCGAGCTCGCGAGCGACTCCCTCTTCACCTGCTCCGCGGACTCCCAGTCGAGGATACGGGACGCCATAGCCGAGCACGGCCTGAACCGCGTGGTCGTGGCCTCCTGCTCGCCCAGGACCCACGAGGCGATGTTCCGGGAGACCCTGGCCCAGGCGGGCCTGAACCGCTACCTCTTCGAGATGGCCAACATCCGCGACCAGGACTCCTGGGTCCACCGCGGGGAGCCGGAACGTGCCACCCGCAAGGCGATGGACCTGGTCCGCGCGGCCGTGGCCAAGGCGGCCCTGCTGGAGCCCATGCACCTCACGCGCATGGACGTGACCCGCGAGGCCCTGGTGGTCGGCGGCGGCGCGGCCGGCCTGAACGCGGCGCTCTCCCTGGCCGAGCAGGGGTTCAGGACGCACCTGGTCGAGAGGTCCGCCGAGCTGGGCGGGAGGGCCAGGGAGCTCCGCCTGAGGGACCGGGACGCCCCGGCCTACGTGGAGGGCCTTGCCAGGAAGGCCCGGGCACACCCGCTCATAGACGTCCACATGGAGTCCTTCCCCGTGAGCTCGGAAGGGTTCCTGGGCAACTTCGAGACCAGGATCCAGGGCCCCGGGGGGACCTTCGCCGTGAAGCACGGGGCGACGGTGCTCGCCTGCGGCGGCCGGCCACACGTGCCGAGCTCCCACCATTACGGGAACCACCCGCGGGTCCAGCTGTCGCTCGACGTGGACAGGATGCTCCGGGACGGCGACCCGGCGCTCGACGCCCCGGGGTCGGTCTTCTGCTTCATCCAGTGCGTGGAGTCCCGGTGCGAGGAGCGGCCCTACTGCTCCAGGACCTGCTGCTCGCACACCATGGAGTCCGCCCTCTCGATACTCGACCGGAACCCGTCGGCGGTCGTCTACGTCCTCTACCGCGACGTCAGGACCTACGGCTTCAGGGAGAAGCTGTACAAGGAGGCAAGGGGCCGCGGAGTCCGCTTCGTCCGCTACGAGGAGGACGCGCCCCCCGCGGTCGAGCCCGCCGGCGACGGGAGGCTCGTCATAACCGTGGAGGACCACGTGCTCCACCGGCCCCTGGCCATCACGGCCGACTGGCTGACCCTCGCCACGGGCATCGACCCGAACCCCATGAAGGCCGAAATAGCCGAGGTCTTCAAGGCCCAGCTGAACGCCGAGGGCTTCCTCCTGGAGGCCCACATGAAGCTCCGGCCCGTGGACCTGGCCTCCGACGGCCAGTTCCTGGCCGGGCTGGCCCACTACCCCAAGCCCATCGACGAGTCCATCTCCCAGGCCAGGGCGGCGGCGGCCAGGGCCGCCTCCGTGCTCGCGAAGCCCTTCATCATGACCGGGGGGGCGGTCGCCGAGTGCGATCCCGAAAAGTGCGCGGTGTGCCTCACCTGCGTGCGCTCCTGCCCGGTCAAGGTGCCGAGGATCGTCCCCAACGAGGAGGACCCGGCCCTGAAGGGGCACGCCTACATGGAGCCAGCCATCTGCCAGGGATGCGGGGTCTGCGTCTCCGAGTGCCCGGGCAAGGCCATCAGGCTCAGGTTCTTCACCGACGAGCAGCTCCTGGCCAAGGTCTCGGCCCTGGCCGCCGGGGCGTAGGCCGCCAGAACCCGCGGGGGCGCGGCGGGAGCCGCCGCGCCTCCCGGCAACGCGTCCCGTGACGCCAGAACCCCCATGACGGTGACCGACCATGCCAGAACCCCTCAAGAACGCCGAACCGCCGCCCCCCAGGGCCCAGATCCGCGAGGTGCCGCCTCCGGCGGCTCCCGCCCCGGCCGCGATCCCGGGCTTCGAGCCGCGCATCATAGCCTTCTGCTGCCAGTACTGCGCCTACAGCGCGGCCGACATGGCCGGCTCCATGCGGCTCCAGTACCCGCCCAACGTCGAGATCGTCCTCGTGCCGTGCACGGGCCGCTTCGACGTCATCCTGGCCCTGAAGGCCCTGGAGGGGGGCGCGGACGGGGTCTACGCCGCCGGCTGCCTGGAGGGAAGCTGCCACTTCCTGGACGGGAACATCCGGGCCAGGAAGAGGGTCGCCTACCTCAAGAAGGAGCTGGAGGCCGCCGGCCTCGACCCGAGGCGGGTCGAGATGTACAACCTCTCCGCGTCCCAGGGTCCGAGGTTCGCGGAGATCGCGAGGGAGTTCTCCGGCCGGATAGCCGAGCTCGGGCCGGGCCCGGCTAGCGGCAGGTCCAGGGGCTGACGGCCCGGGGGCGGACCTCTCCCCGGAAACCGGGGTTTCCTCCGGGCCCGAGCCGACGGTAGTCCCGGATTCCCGTAAGCCGGAGCCGTCCGGAGGCCGGGACTGCCACGGGCCCGGGCCGCCCTGAAGCCCCGGCAACCCGCCGGCCACAAACCCCCGGAAGCCCAGGCAACCCGCCGGTCACAACCCCCCGGATGCCCGGGCCGCCCGGAAGCCCGGGCAACCCGCCGGTCACGCCCCCCCCGGAAGCCCGGGCCGCCCGGAAGCCCGGGCAACCCGCCGGTCACGCCCCCCCGGTTGCCCGGGCCGCCCGGAAGCCCGGGCAACCCGCCGGTCACGCCCCCCCCG
>JAISFP010000456.1 GCA_031263525.1 Deltaproteobacteria bacterium
AGAAGGTGGAAGACCACCCCCCTCACCTCCCCACCGTCGGCGGCCTCGCGTATCAGGGCCGCCCTGCGCTCGCTCTCGGCGAAGACCGGGCACAGGCAGCCCCTGTGGTAGGCCTCGGCCAGGGCCTCGAGCATGCCGTCCGCGGACGTGTCGGAGATCTCCACGTGCCTGGGGAAGAGGCGTTCCGATGAGCACATGTCGTCCCCGAGGCAGCGGAGCCCCGCCTCCTCCATCAGGTGCAGGACCTTGAAATTCGGGAAGAACACGGGCGCCCCGGTCAGGAACACCCCGTCAGGCCGTCCCCCTGCCTCCTTCCCGGCACCCTTTCCGGCCTCCTGCCCGGCTCCCTTTCCGGCCTCCTGACCGGCACCCTTTCCGGCCTCCTTCCCGGCACCCTTTCCGGCCTCCTTCCCGGCACCCTTTCCGGCCTCCTGCCCGGCACCCTTTCCGGCCTCCTGCCCGGCACCCTTTCCAGCCTCCTGCCCGGCACCCTCCTGGCCCCCGCCTGCGGGAGCCACGTGGAAATCCGTCGGGCCCGGCATCCTGCCTCCAAGGCCCCCGTCCACGGATGCTTCCCCGCTCCCGTCCACGGTCACTGCCCGCCCGGTGCCGCCCGTGGGCTCCGGTCCGGGTCCTGCGGAGGACTCGCGGCCCCTAGACACGAGGACATCCGGTCCCGCCCCCCGGCCCAGGCCCGGCTCCAGCTCCCGGCCCGCCTGCGGCTCCTGGCCCCGGCCAGGCTCCGGCTCCCGGTCCTGATCCCGGCCACGCCGCGGCTCCCGGCCAACTTCCCGGCCAGGCCCCTGTCCCGGCCCGGACCTCGCGTCCCGCCGCCCGAAGGCCTCGGCAGCCTTCTCCGCGGCCTGGGTCCAGCGCTCCGGGGCGTCCAGGAAGAAGGTCCCGGCTATGAAGGAGTGCCAGACGGCCGGAACGAGCCCCCTGCGGCGGAGCGCCACGAGCCCCGCCACGGCCCTCCTCGCGCCCTCCATCCGCCGGATTGCTGCCGCGAGCTCCCCGCGCCTGAGCGGCTTCCCGCCGCTGGCCTTCAGGAAGGCCGAGAGCTCCCGGATCTCGGAGAGCCACCTGGCCCTGGCGCGGGGGCCCTCCTTGACCCTGGGGACCTCCAGCATGTGGACCGGGCCCGTCATGTCACCGAAAAGACCCCTCGCCTCCCTGAACTTCACCACCCAGTCGCAGGTGAGGGGCACCACCCAGGGCACCGAGGCCAGACCGGGGTCCAACTCCATCTCACCCAGGACGGCCTTCACCAGGGGACACATGAGGGCGGGGAGGCCCGGGGAAGTCAGGTTCGCCGAGGCGTAGGACCCTGAGTAGATCTTCACCGGGGAAAAGCCGTGGGCCCAGAAGAGCTCCACCGGGGCCTGTAGGCACAGGACCGCGCAGGGGCGGTTACCGGTCCTCTCCCCCACGGCCTCCAGGCCCTGGCCGCCCTCGTGCAGCCGGACGAAGTACTCCAGCTCGGGCATGAAGTCGTCCCGTGACGTGAGCCTGTCCAGCTCGGCCTTCCTCTCCGCAAGCCTCCTGTCGGATGCGCGGGCGAGCACCCTCTGCTCCCTGGTCAAGGGCGCTTGCGAGGGCCCGGTCCCTCCGCCCCCCGCTCCCGGCCCGTTTCCGGCCCGGGCTGCCGCCCCCGAGGCGCCGCTCATGGGTGGCACGTCCCTGCTCCGGGGTCAAGCATGCCGCTGTCAAGCATCCCGCAATCAGACAACCCTCTGTAACCTGGCTTCGTCATGGTCTTCACTCCTCAGGTTCAGGACAGGAACGACCTCGCCCGTCCCGTTTCGTCCTCCCGGACACGCTGCTTCCGAGCCCCTTCCAATCCCGACTTTCCCGTGAGGGCACGGCGCTTCAGGCATCACCTGCCCGCGAGCCGCCCTGCCTCAAGGCCGCCATGGACTTTCGACCTCGCGGCCTCCGACCCCTGGCCCCCAGGCAAGCCGCCCCGGTCTCGCACACCTTGGTCATTGGGCCTCCCGGCCGGCCCCCGGCATCCCCGGGCAAGCCATCCCGGCCTCAAGGCCACCACGGACTTTCGGCTTACCGGTCCCAGGTGTCCCCGGCAAGCCACCCTTGCCTCAAGGCCGCCACGATCTTTCGGGCTCCCTGCCTCCGGCCCCTGTCCCCACTGGCAAGCCACCCTGCCTCAAGGCCGCCACGGACTTTCGGCCTCCCGGCCTCCTGCCCCTGAGGCAGCCCCGGCCCTCTCCGGAGCACGGGTGGAGGCCAGCGCTCCGCCGGAACTCACTTCCCGGCCTTCCCTGCCGCGGTCGCCTTGGACTTAAGGCCGGCCTTCGTCCGCACCCCCAGGGCCAGCCCTGCGGACGAGCTCACCAGGGACCTGCCGAAGTACCTGAGCGACAGGGCCCCGTCCGCGGAGCATCCCGCCACGCAGTCCCCGCAGTTGACGCAGTCGGCGGTCTGGACGTCGGTGGACTCCCTCTCGGTGCAGACCTTCTCCACGTCCATGCCGCAGGCCCTCTGGCATGCCCCGCAGCCGTGGCAGAGGGCGGGGTTCTTGCGGAGGGCCAGGGGCGTCAGCGGCTTCAGGAGATGCATGAGGGCCAGCATCGGGCAGAAGGTGCAGAAGAACCTGGGCCGGACGAACATGGCCGCCAGGCACCCGCCTGTCACTATGAGCGAGCTCCCGGTGGCGACCATGGTCGCCCAGTTGGTGAGGTCCAGCGCCAGGAACCTGGTCTCCCCTGCGAAGAGGGGCAGCAGGGGCTTGCCTGGACAGAACATCTGGCAGAAGGGCACGTAGAAGTCCCGGTGGAGGATCCCCAGGTTTATGAGCACGGGCCCCACTGCGCAGAAGGCCAGGAGTATGTACTTCACCGACCCGAGCCTCCTGAGGGTGTCCGGGGCGAACCTCGCCGCGGGGATCCCGAGCTTCCTCCTCAGGAGGGTGAGCCAGTCCGAGATGAGCCCGAAGGGGCACACGAACCCGCACCATGCCTTACCCAGGAGCATCACGAGCCCCACGAAGAGGAGGAAGTAGCCCAGCGCCCTCAGGCCCTCGAAGCCCCAGAAGTGCGCCGCGCTTATCCCGAAGCCTATGTAGCCCTGGAGCCCCATCAGGTAGCAGTAGCCCCCGCAGCCGTAGACGTAGGGGCAGGCGAAGCAGGGCACGGCGGGGCCCAGGTTCACCCCGAAGCGGCCCCCGTACATCATGACGATGAACATGACGTGCTGGATGAGAAGCCTATACCGCCTGAGCAGCATGCCTGTGCGCCCTCCTTGCCGCGTAGCCCGCCATGAGACCCAGCCCCGTCAGGAGGAACGCCGCGGAGCACAGGGCGATCCCCAGGGGCAGATCCGCCCCCGCGTAGCGGGAGCGGTGGACGTAGAAGGTGTAGCTGAGCGTCCCACCCTCCGGGGTCGCCGCCACCAAGAAGACCGGCCTCGTCGCCATGCTGGGCTGGGCGGCGAGCTCCGGATCATGGGCCGGGGTGAAGCTCACTCCGTCCTCCCCGTGGGCGTACTCCCCCGGGACCTTCCCCCCGTCCCTCCAGGCCGTGACCGGCCCAGCCACGGTCCCCTCCCGGTACGAGAAGGTGTAGGACTGCCCCGTCTGCGGCCAGTACATGTCCCCGGACCCCCTGAACCGGAAGGAGGGCCAGCGGGGGTCCGCCACGTTGGACACGCGGGGCGATCCCCCCGAGGAGTCCCCGAAGAGGAGCAGGCCCGTCTGGGCGTAGCACCTCTTCCCGTGCATCAGGGCAGTCCCCATCACCTCCAGCATCACGAAGCTCCCTGACGAGACCACGAGCTTCAGGCCGCCGGGAGGCTCCCTGTCCGGACCGTCCCCCAGCCTGAAGACCGAGGAGGTGTCGTACTCGGCCTTCTCGAAGCCCCCCGCCTCGCTCACGCCCGCCTCGAAGGACCCTCCCCGCATGACCGGGGGCTCGCTGGACTCCATAAGCTCCCTGTACCCCGCCAGCGGATGCACCATGTAGAACCAGGAGGCGTCGGCGAGCTCGGACCCGTCCGAGGCGACCAGGTGGAGCTCGGCAACCGCCGGGCCGTCCTTGTGGCGAGACGGGTGCCGGAACTCCCAGCGGATGTAGGGAGGCGGCCCGGAGCTATCCCCTGCCTGCTGTGAAGACGGCAGGGACGGCAACAGCAGTGAAGATGACGTTGACGGTGACGATGGCGGTGGCGATTGCGTATAGGAGGGAGACGATAAAGTCGAAGGGGAAGAGGAGGAGGAGGAGGAGGAGGGAGAAGAAGAAGTTGGAGCGGATGATGATGATGATGATGAGGAGGAGGAGGAGGAAGAGGAGGTAACGGAGAAAAAAGTTGAAGCCGTGGAGGAGGGAGAAGAAGTCGAAGCGGATAAGAAGCTTAACGTTGCAGATAACTGAGATGAAGATGGCGGGGAAGATAACGATGACGATAACGACGATGGAGGTGATGATTCAGAAGATGATGGAGGTGATGATGATGATGATTCAGATGACGATGAAGATATAGATAAAGATGGTGATTCAGATGATGATAATGATGATAGTGGTGGTGACGCGGATGATAATGTAGAGAGGGGAGAAGAAGACGCTATAACTGGGGGAGCTGGAGAGGAAGAGAAGTCTAAAGAGGCGGAAGGGTCGGGGGAGCTCTGGAAGGCGAGTGATCCTGGGATGTCAAGAGTGGCAGGATAGCCCGAAGAAGCGGGAGAGGCTGGGGAGCCCGAAGCAGTGGAAAAGGCAGGAGTGGCTGAAGAGGCCAAATCAGGGGAAGCGACCGGCCCCGCAGTTCCGGGCACCTCGCCTTGCCCTGCGGGTTCCGCAGGTCCCGAGAGTTCCGCGACAGCCCCCCCGCCACCGAACCCGGCAACGGCAATGCCAGGCACCGGCACAGACGAGAGATGCGTCTCGTCGGCCGATGCCAGCCGAACGAAGAGAAGGCCGACAGCCATTACGGAGGTTAAGACACTCAGCCGGAGAATCAGGCTCATGGGAAGACCCCTCCAGTCGCAGGACGAGAGGAGGTTCCACTCCCATCTCCCTGCTGTTCGGCAAGCTGGCTTCGAATGCCGAAACTGCTGAACGGAGCGCGGAATCCTCGCCTCCGAGAGGAGGCGGGGACGGGCGCACCGACAGCGCACCCAGGGCGAAGGCCCCTAGGCTGTGTGTGGAAGAGTGGAGTGAGTGACTGATCCGTCAACAATATAGAACTTTCAGCCCCTCGCTGTCAACTGAAACCCTTGCCACTGCTTGATTTCCGGGCTTGTCCGCCCACCTTCCGGACCCCGCCCCGGACACTTCCGGAAGATCGTCGGAATCCCTCCCGATCCCACTGCAAACCTTTGGCCCTCCGGAAACCACTCCGCCGGGCAACCCGGGCTCTCTCCCCTTGGGGACCATGTTGCCTCCACCCGCCCGCAACCTGCGATTGTTGACCAAAAATACATATAATCAAAGAATTACGAGAATTTTCAGGCATAAGACTCGCACCGTCCTGAAGCGGGCTGGAACTTCCAGGAGCTTGCCATCCTGGCCGTCCTCCCCCGGGTTTGGGGATTCCCAGCTCTGGCCACCCTGCCCATCCTCCGCAGGACCTGGAGCTTCCCAGCTCTGGCCACCCTGCCATCCTCCGCAGTACCAGGAGCTTCCCGACTCTGGACACCGTACCCATCCTCAGCGGTCCACTGAGATCCAAGCGCTGGGCATCCTGGCATGCCTCCACAGTGGGGCGACAGCCATCCAGCCGGAAGAGGGCTACGCAAAAAACACTCAAAATCAAGAGATTACGCAAATTTTCAGAACTAATTTCTTACCTCCCGGCGGGAAACATCTCTCGTCATCTTCCCTCGCCTTCCCTCCCAGGCCTGCCCTATCAATTTGCCCGCCGGTCCCCCTTACTCGACTAGCCACGCCCTGCTCCACACTGTTTCTCCCAGCCATCACCCCCTTCCTCGACGACACAACCCTCTTCATCGACGCCGTCACCCTCTTCATCGACGCCGTCACCCCCTTCCCCGCCCCGTATCCCAGTCCCCTGCCTTGACACCTCGCTCTTCAGCAGTCCTCCCCTTCCTCGCCACGTATCCCACCCCCTGCCCCGGTCCATCACTTACCGGCCACCACCACCGCCCTCGTCCCGTCTCCCAGTCTCCCTGACCTGCCATCTCGGTTTCTCTGCCATGCTCCCCATCCTCGATCCGTCTAACACCCCCGTCCTATCCTGCCTCACTTTACAGACCATCCCCCCCTTCAACGGCCTGCCTCCTTCCCTCTCCCTTCACTTCGCTTCCTGGAACGTCCCTCCTCGCCCTGCCCTTTAAGCTCTAAAAAATCTACCTTGCGCCTGACCCGACGCCATGGACGCCTTGGACACCAGACGGAAGGCAGACGACCGGAAAGGGCACCGGCAAAAAAATACGTTGGCAGACTCTGTCAATAAATCGCACTTTCAGGGCTTTCCCCCCACCCTCGAACCCCCGGCCCGGGGCGGGCCCGGGTTCTCCCGCGAGCGACCTGTCAATTTATCCCGGCCCCACGCCACGCCGCCACGGCCATCCTCGCCGGCGTCCGCTAGCGCCATCCTTCCGGCAGGGAGGCCTTCCAGGCATGACGGACGCCCCTTTACACTCCCCACGTCCCGGCGGCGCCCCGGCCCTTGCATTCCCCGGCCGGCGTGGCTACCATGTAATAGCAACTGATTCTCAGTTGCAATAATCCCATGCACGTGCCACTGACCCTCCGCTCCGCCCCCCTGCGGGCGGGCCCGCGGCAGGGGGAGACCCAGCCAGGAGAGGACATGTTCGGACGAAAAGACACCAAGGTCGAGATAAGGATTCCCAGGCTCTCGGGGTCCGCGGACGGGCCCCGCTTCTCCGCGAACCTCGTGGCCGCGGCGGCGGTGAAGGCCGACCGCCTGCTCTCCCCCGAGGGGGAGGGGAGCGACGTGGAGCGCCTGAACAGCGCCGGGGCCGGGAACTGGACGGACGCCGACCCCGTGACCATGATAGCCGTGAAGAGGGCCCTCGCCTGGCACCGCGCCTCGGGAGGGATCTTCGAGCCCGCCATCGGGCCCGTGAAGGCGCTGTGGGACGGGGTTGCCGCAGACCCCGGAACCCCTCCGGACGACCTGGAGTTGGCCGGGGCCCTGGAACTCTCCCGGTCCTCTTGGCTCGGGATCGACGCCGCAGGATCCCGGCTCTCCTGGAAGCGGGAGGGCTGCCGGCTGGAGCTGGGCGGAATAGCCGAGGGGGTGGCTGTGGATATCGCCCTGGAGATCCTGGCCTCGAGGGGCGTGGAACACGCCTCCGTCCGCCTCGGCGGGACCGTCGCGTGCCTCGGAATGAACACGAAGACCTTTCCCCCCGTGCCCTGGGACATGGGCATCCTGGACCCGCTGGGCAAAACCCTCCTGCCCGCGGGCATTCCAGGTTCCCCTGACGGCGACAACGGATGGAGGGCGGCGGCCTTCTGCGGGTACCGGTCCGAGTCCGAAAGGGGCCGCAGGGCAGCCGGCGGGAACGGTCACGGGCACTCGCACGGGCAGGACCGGGGTAACGGGCATGCCCGACACGCTCACGGGCAGGGGCAGGGAAACGGGCATGCACATCACTCTCTCGGGCAGGAGCAGGGAAACGGGCATGCGCATCACGCCCGGGGGCATGACCACCACCATCACCATGCCACTGGCGTTGACGACATTCACGGAGGGGCCGGAGAGCCCAAGCGGTGCCGCTGCTGCGGAAGCTGCGGCAGGCGCTTCAGGCTGATAGACCCCGTCTCCGGGAGGCCCCTGCCTTCCGGACTCGCGGCGGCCGTCTACCACCCGAGCTCGGCCGCCGACGCCTCGGCGGCGGCCGTGGTCATGAGCGTCCTGGGGCCGGCAGGGTCCGAGCGCTTCCTCTCAGAAAAGGGCCGGGAGTGCTTCCCCGACGGGGTCCACGCCTTCGTCTTCACCCCGGGCCCGGAGAGCTCGCTCGCAACGGCCTCGCTCTTCCTGGACGACAGAGGCAGGCTTTTCGTCACCAGGACCATCACCCCCCCGCAGGACCGGCCCGCCGAGCGCGAGAGGCCCGGCTCCGTCCAGCTCCTGCCTCTCGCGGCTCTGGCCACCTGACCGGAACGCGCCTGCCTCCTCCCGCCGAGAGGAAACACCCAGGGTTCGACACGGAGAGCCTGAGATGTCTCCTCTCCACCTCTCCCCCCCTCTGTCCCTGTCATTTCCCGAACCTCAAGGGAGAGGAATCGCGGGGTTCGCTACGCCCCCCCCCCGCCTCGATGCAGTTTCGGTGACGTTCGGATTCGTGCCCGACGGCTCGGGGCCTGGCACGAGCTCTCCCCCTCAAGAAAGCTCTCTCGTCGCTGTCCCGGCGGGACGAGTCCTGGCAGGAGGACATGTCACAATCTCGCAGGAGTCTTCCTCGCCAGTGAGGGCGGAGCCATGTCCGACGCGACCCTGCCCCCCCCAAAGGGGCTTCCCCAGGCCCGTCGATTTATGCCGATCGGGAGACTGCCTGGCGTATCCCCGGCCCAGCCGAACGACCGGCATGGCCGAAAAGTCTCTATCCGGACCGTTAAGCTCTGGGCGTTAAGCTCTGCCCGTTTCGCCAGCGACTGACAGGCGACCGCCCCGACCGACACGGCCCCGTCCTGGCCGAGGATCCCCCCTGCCCAGAACTGAGGTCCCTGTCCTGCCCGAGCCCTTCGCGCCCTCACGCGTCGCGATCCTCGCCGCCCAGCTCCGATGTTGCCCGTCCATGCCGGTCCCCCCACCTCCGGATTCCAGGCCGGTGGCGAAGCACTTCGCCCCGCCCTTCACCTTCCGCTCCGTACCGGTCGGCAAGGCACCTTTCTCCGTCAGGCGTTCCTCACACGGCTGACGTTCTGACGCCGAACCTTTCTGGACCTGCTCCCGCCCCCCCCTCCCGACGCAATCTTGCTGTGCGGGGCTGGGCAGGGTAACATGTCCCCGGCGTCCGGCATCATGCGGTCCGGTTTCCACACCGACCGTCCTCGCCGGGGAGGGCGGCTTTCTCGCCACTTCAACCTGGGGCGCGATTAACTTTTCATGGGCACGGCCAATTCAGGAAATGCCCTTCAAGGCCGGGAGCCACGCAAGAACCGTTCCAGTCCCGACCGCCGCTCTCCCGGCATTTTGGCCGCCCCGGCCCCCTTTTCAAATCCGACGGCCCTGAGCCCCGCCCGCGGGGAGTAATTTTGCCCGGCCTCCGCCTGTGACAGAACACGGCTCCCTCGTCCTCTTGACATATCCAAAGAGCACCAACTATTATCTGTTGTAACAGGGAGGAAGGTACCCATGCCCGATCCGAACCAGGAAACTCAGGAAGACCCTCAGACCCCAGAAGTGCCGCCACCGGATTTCGGGGAATTCCGCAAGTCCAACGAGTGGGAGCTGTCCAGAAGGATTAGTGAGCTCGAAAAGGAGTCAGTCCGGTCCAAAGCCGTGGAGGCGACCTTTGCGACGCAGAACTACATCAATGAGAAGCACTCGAATGTTAAGGACGAGCTCTCGACGAAGATTACGGGGGTCAGGGACGAGCTCTCGACGCAGATTGCGGGGGTCAGGGTCGAGCTCTCGACGAAGATTACGGAGGTCAGGGACGAGCGCTCGAAGAATATCGCGGGGGTAAAGGACGAGCTCTCGACGAAGATTTCGGGGGTCAGGGACGAGCTCTCGACGAAGATCTCGGAGGTCAGGGACGAGTTCTCGAAGAAGATCTCGGAGGTCAGGGACGAGCTCTCGAAGAAGTCCTAGAAGGAGTTCACTGCTGTCAGGAAGGAGATGTCGGAGGAGTTCAAGGCTGTCAGGAAGGAGATCGCGGATTCGTCGGCTAAGTTATTAGACGATATAACCATTCGCAGTCGCCACAGCACGCTTGTAACCATTGGAGTAGCTACTCTTATTACCCTTCCGGATAAATATTAGAAAATGTTGAAATCTTATCCCACATTATGCGAGCGAGTCATGACAAAGAGATGCCAGATTTGGGGTCTTGCACTGATTTCTCACCCCTGAAACGATAGCCAAAATTATAACATTTAACCGAACTCGTAATATCATTCCGTTCGTGACCTTGGGGCTCAGCTGGCTCTTGGGATCGCGCATCGTAGCACCAGTCGCACCTGCCGCTACTCCAGCCGTTCTGATTGACAGGGCGCTGGAGGCTCCGGATGCCTTGCCACCCCAGGCAACACCTGGCGTGACGGATGCTCCTGCCCGGCAGCCCCCCTCCATTCCTGCGGAGACGACGCCCGTCCCGTCCGATCCAGAGAGCGGCCCGACCTTAACAGAGAACACGGAAGGGTGAGGCAGACCGCTACCTCGGTGCGGGGCATGCGATCTGCCCGTCGACATGCCCGCTCCAAGGTCTGCCGGGAAGGTGACGCCGCAACACTACAACCCGCCTGCTGACATGAAACGCCTGGTGCCACTCGAGCGAACTGGCTGGTCAGGGCTGATGGCTAACCTCATGTAGCATCCTTAGCATCTTCGGCATCTGGCAGGATGGCCTTCTGCCTTCTGGGAGTTCCTGCCAGGAGGATGTCTGCTCGTCACCGAGGCCCGGTTAAGGTTACAAAATCGCCTACCTGTAAATTTTAACTACCTGCCCCGCCTGAAAGGAGACCTGCCGCCTCAATTCCAGCACTCTCGAACCCAAATAATCGCCTGAAGGAACTCAATCAAAATGGCAAGCAGGGGGCTGGCGGAAGAATGCCTCATGCCTCCACAGCGCCTTCAGGCTGGATGGCCGGCTGGCGGCTGGTAGTTCCAACCAGGCGGCTACCTGCAAGTCATCAGCGCCCGTGCAAATTCATAAGAACGCCAGTTTTAAGATTTAACTACCAAACCCTTCTGCAACTTGCCCAGCCCTCCCAATTCCGGCATTCGCAAACCCTTGATGCCTGGAACAGTTTTTGTTGGACCAGCGTCCGCGCTGCCAGCAGAATCCGCATCTGGCTGACAAGTTCCAAGCATGAGCTGTCTGAGCCAGCCCAGTAACCGGCTGAAGCCGTTGCAGCCAGGTTCACGTCACATTTCCACGGTCGGACACCAGAACCTGGCCTGGCACCGTCCATACCTTCTCTGTTTTCTGGTCATCCGCCGCTACCGTTCCTGCCTGAACTGCACCACAGGTGCAGGTCAGAATGCCGGAAAGGGTCGTGCAGACCTTCCCAACGCTGTTCCTACGAACTTCAGAAAGCACCTCTTTGAGGCCATCCGATTCCACCAGCCGAGAAGGCTTCCAGATAGTGGTTCCATGCACATGTCCAGAGTCCGGACCGACCGGCAGTCCCAGCCGCAACTTCTTTGGATGCCAGGCCAGAAGCCGTCTCGAATCGCCTGGCTGGCCATGTCTCACAACTACAGGCCGGTCAGAACGTTCCTGGGTGACCTAAAGCCTCTGCGCCAGACTTATGCTGTCTCCTTCCGCCCTTACGCATTTCCCCGCCCCGCTTCTAACACGTCCACAAGCTGAGAAGGATACGCCTATAGGGAGCTATCAATAGTGTTCTCCATTATGCCGTCAGATATCCGCATAAGTAGTCCGCTACTGAGAAGACTGCTTCTTCAAAAGATAATCTTGAATCACGAGCTGCCTTCCACAATGCCACATAATCGCTGATCCCATTCCTTCCCGTGCGGTATCGTGAACACGTTCAATTGCAGCCGCACACACTGCTCCCACCTGAAAGACCATGCATCCTGGCCGTAAGCCAGGTGCAGGCGACCACTCTCTTTCCTTCTAGACTTTCCAGAAGGATATCATTATTTCTCCTTCCAAAGGAGGGCATTCCCATATCCAAACAAAACCAGGAAACCCAAGATGGCCGTCAGACCCCAGAAGGGCCGACAACTCCGCCAGAAAGATTACATACGGCCACCGAAACAGAACTGTCCCTTAGGCTCACGGAGGTCGAGAAAGAAATAGCTCTGCTCAAATCTGACCAGACGAGATTCCTGACCAGGGACGACACGGCAACTACCGCAAACGAGGCCATGACCACACTGAACGGCAACTTCAACAGCTTCATGGCTGAGCTCAGGGAAAACTACAGGGGCCTCAAGGAAGACTACGCGGATCTCAAAATTGAGATCAAGATATTCAAGGATAGCTCCAGGGTCCACCAGGTGGACTACAAGACCCTTAAGGCAAATGCTGAGAAGGAGTATCTGATTTCCAACGCGACCTTAGAATTAATCATGTACATACTACTGCTGGTCACCGGAGTCACGAGCTGGTCAATATTTCTTAGGCATTTCCACATAATTTAGGATATAAGCCGTCCAGTTAAATCTCGGAATTTTAGTAACCATTCAGGTACCGTCACAACGGGGACCCAACAGAGGGATCTTAAACAACCTAAACACCCTCGATTGGTATCTGTTCACGGACGAAAGCTGGGGAACCTACAGCAGGACCCAGCTCTTCCACATTCCTGGTGCTGGACGGCTTTCCTCCGGCCCAGGACGGCTTTCCTCCGGGGCCCGGGCGGCCTTCCTCCGGGGTCCGGGCGGCCTTCCTCCGGGGCCCGGACGGCCTTCCTCCGGGGCCCGGACGGTTTTCCTCCAGAGTCAGACCGGCCTTCCTTCAGGTCCAGAACGGTCTTCCTCCAGGCTAGAGCAGTCTTCCTCCAGCTCCAGGACAGGCTACCTCCGTGGCCAGGGCGACCTACCCGTAAACGGATACCGTGAGCTGATACCCATATGTTTAATGTTCTTCATAATACAATACATTTTCAAGTATCCATCTTTATCTAATATCCATACATATCAACCTAACAATCATAATATATTCTTATTAGTCTTTTATATTGCATTTACATTCTCTTTTAACATATTTTATTTTTTAAATTTCTAACAGCTTCCCAAAATGATCCTAATTATCCAGCACTGCTCCGCCACCCCTGTTTCCAAGCTCCGGAGCCCGCCAGGGGCGCGTCCGGTGTCCCTCCGGGCCCCCCAAGCCCTTGAATCTGCCTCACTTCTCTGCTAAATTTGAGCTTTTCCGCGAGCCCCAAGTAGGGCTCCGAGGGCCCGCCTTGAAGCATCCCCCCCAGATAGCCGAGCTCATAGACCGGCTCTCCAGCCTCCCCGGCCTCGGGCGCAAGAGCGCCACCCGTCTCTCCCTGTACCTCCTGAAGAGGCCCGAGGTGGAGGTGAAGGCCCTGGCCACGGCGCTGGTGGCGGTCAA
>JAISFP010000488.1 GCA_031263525.1 Deltaproteobacteria bacterium
GGGCAACGCCCATGCCCCGGTCCACGGTCGGCCTGGAAAGCCCCCTCCTCCGGGGCAACGCCCATGCCCCGGTCCACGGTCGGCCTGGAAAGCCCCCTCCACCGGGGCAACGCCCATGCCCCGGTCCACGTTCGGCCTGAAAAGCCCCGCCACCTGAGAACTGACCCTGCCACGGTCCGCGTTCGGCCTGGAAAGGCGGCTTCACTGGGATACAGCCCAGGTCCTCGGTCACCCCGGATAAGGAGGTCGCCCAGGAGTGCCACCCAGTCCGCCGGAGCACGGTCGGCCTGGAAAGCCGGCTCCATTTGGGTAACGCCCCAGCCCCGGTCCACGGTCGCCCATGATAAGGAGGCCGCCCGAGAGTGCCGCCCCTTCCGCCAGTCAACGCTTGGCCTGGAAAGCCGCCTCCACCTGAGCACCGACCATGGCCCGGTCCACGGTCGGCCTGGAAAGCCGCCTCCACCTGGGTGCCGACCCTGCCCCGGCCCACGGGCGGCCTGGAAAACCGCCTCCACAGAGACATCGCCCCTGCCCCGTTCCACGGTCAGCCTGGAAAGCGGCCTCCACCCTGGCACTGCCCCTGCCCCTGACCCGATCTGCTCAGAATGACACCTCCCACATGACAGCACTCCGGCCGCTGGGCCCCGGTGGACCTTTAAAGCCACCTCCTCTTGGATCCGCACCGGCCGCCGTGTTCCTTCCGCCCTGAGCCTGGCCGCAGACCGGAACCGAACCACTCACACCGACCGCATCGCCCGCGGCCTGGGACGCTCCGGGCCGGGACATCCTTGACAGCCTGCTGGCCGAAACCTAATATTCACATGTGAAGACTAAGAAAGGAAAAAGATGAGCGAGACCGATCACGTCACGGGCGGCGCGTCCGTCATCCTGGCCGAGGCCAGGGCCCTGGAACTCCTGGCCGGGTCCCTTGACACGGGCTTCTCCAGGGCTGTGGAGCTGGTGCTCCACACCACAGGCAGGGTGGCCGTGACCGGCATGGGCAAGAGCGGCCACGTGGCCAGGAAGACTGCGGCTACGCTCGCTTCCACCGGGACGCCCGCCTTCTTCATACACCCGTCGGAGGCGGGACACGGGGACCTGGGGATGCTGGCCCCGTCCAAGGACGTGCTTGTCGCGTACTCCAACTCCGGGGAGACGCAGGAGCTTGCGATCATACTGAACTTCTGCGCCCGCTACAGCATCCCCGTCATAGGCGTCACCGCCAGGCCCGGCAGCATGCTGGGCAGGCATTCAGAGGTGGTGGCCGCGCTTCCTGAGGTTCCGGAGGCCTGCCCCCTGGGCTGCGCCCCCACCACCTCCACCGCCATGATGCTGGCGTGGGGGGACGCCCTGGCGCTCACCCTGCTCTCCGCCCGGGGCTTCACGGCGGAGGACTTCCGGCAGTACCACCCAGGCGGCAAGCTGGGGACACGGCTACTGTCCGTAGCGGAGCTCATGCACACAGGCGAAGAGGTGCCCCTGGCCTCCCCGGACACTCCCATGAGCGCCGCGCTGATGACCATGACCGCCAAAAGGCTCGGCTGCGTGGGCATCACGGAGGGGGGGGTGCTGGCCGGCATCGTAACCGACGGGGACCTGAGGCGCCACATGGGGCCGGATCTCCTGAATCGCTCTGCCCGTGACGTCATGACCCGCAATCCCGTATCATTCCCACCCGAGACCCTGGCCGCCAAGGCCCTGGCCGTCATGGAGGCAAGGGGCATCACCAACGCCTTCGTGGTGTCCTCCGACGGGGCCCCGGAAGGGGTCATCCACATCCACGATCTGCTGGGGGCCGGGGTGGCATGACGCCTGCACTGTCCGAACGAGCCGAAGTCCGGGAGGACGGCGACTGCCGGGCTGGGAGGAGCCGGGCCAGGTCGACCGGGACGGCCCGGACTGGTCCGGACCATCCCTGAGGAGCCGGAGGCGGGAAGGGCTTTGTCGTCCATACAGGCCGGGAAGACGGGGAAGGCATTGTCGGCCATACTGGCCGGGAAGGCTGGGAAGGCCAGGAAGCCCGTGAAGGGCAGGAAGGACGAGAGGCCAGGCTGGTCCAAAGTGCCAGGTTAGTTTTCAGTTGCGGCTTCAGGCCGATTTTGAGGTAAACTCAACGTGGCCCGCATGGGCCTGACCGCCCCGTGCCTTGAGGCTCGGGGAACTTTTACCGCACATCAAGGGGCCGGACACGGCCCGGCGGCCGCCCGCGGAGCGGAAGCGGGCCGGGGAGCGAGGAAGTTTTTCTAATGATAAAGACGATTGGCACCGTTCTGTGGCTTCTCATCACGATCTACGGATGGATCCTTCTCCTCCGGCTCCTGGTGAGCTGGTTCACCCCGAACCCGCACTCGCCCTTCATGGTTCGTCTGAGGCAGATCACGGACCCGCCCCTGGCGTACGCGCGGCGGCTCTGCCCCCTGTCGCTGGGCGGGCTGGACTTCTCGCCCGTCATACTGCTGATAGCGCTGTACTTCCTGGCGAGCTTCGTGCGGCTGGGCTCGCTGGCCCTGGACGCCGGGGCCGCCATAGGAGTGCTCCTGCCGGTCTTCGTCATCTGCCTCCTGTACCTCGTCCAGAACGTGGTCATGCTCATACTGATCTTCATGGTGTGCAGGGCCGTGCTCTCGCTCGTGAAGCCCAACCCCTACAACCCGCTGGCCTTGATTGTCTTCGGCGCCACCGAGCCGCTCCTGGCCCCCCTGCGCAACCTCTTCCCCAAGGGGCCCTGGGGGCTGGATCTGAGGGCCGTGCTGTTCGTGGCCTTCCTGCTCATCTTCTACGCCGTGCTTCTGCAAAGGTTCCTGGAGATGTCCGTAGTCTGGATGCACTCGTTCGGGATATCGCCCGTTGGCTGAGTCCTGCCGCCTCAGGGTGCGGGTGTCGCCCGGGTCGTCCAAGGATCAGGTCCGCGGCATGAAGGGGGAGGAGATTGCCCTGAGCCTCCAGGCCCCTCCCGTGGACGGGAAGGCCAACGCGTCCCTGGTCCGGTTCCTGGCCGGCGCCCTGGGCGTGAAGGCCCGGGACGTGACGGTAGTCGCGGGGCTCTCCTCGCGCTCCAAGATCGTGCTGGTGGAGGGCATGGGTGAGGGCGAGGCCAGTCGCCGGCTCCTGGGCCCGCCCGAAGGCGGCGGGGCCGGCCAGGAAGGCGGGTTTGCGCCCGGACCCGGCGACTCCGGAGGACCGGGCATGGAGATGGGCCGGGGCCGGCCGGAAAGCCCGGGCACCGGCAAGGTTTCTGGCTGCGGCGGAAAGGGGGGGGCGTCCGGCAGAGCCGGCACGACCTCGCGCGGGAAGGGCAAGTCTGGTCGGCGCGGCCGCTAGGCAGCCAGGGATACTGGGAGAAGCACCGGAGACTCCGTCACGCATCCCAAAGTCCCGGGAACGGGGAAGCTGCCGATGTAGTATGCACGGCGACACACGGTACATAGCTCGGGACCGCAGATTCGACCGTCTCGGAAAGTTAACCTGCGGCAATTCTGGACTAATCCCTGTGGTGGACAGCTTGCCGTCAGAACGGGAATCCATGACCTGACTGACGAGCATGGAGGCCGCCCCGGGAAAAGCTCTGACGAGGCAGCCCCGCAGGCCGGCATGCCGGTTTGTCTTCCCTGATGCTATCCGCAGGTAATCCAGCAGTAATTGAACCGGAACAAGGACAGCCGTCATGTGAATGTCAGACGAAGCACGGGATTGGAACCCCATGACCGTAACCATGGAATTCGTGGGGAACTCTCTGGTAACTCTCTGGGAAATGTCGGGGAATTATCGAAAAACTCTCTGGAAACTCTCGGGTAACTGTACTGAAAGGATTTACGCAGGTTCAGTTCCCTTGCTTCCGGAAAACTACCTGGCTCATGACATCATCAAAAGCAAGAGCATTACCAGAAAAATTATCATAAGAAAACAAAAATTTTTAAATTTTACAATATCAGCATCCGTTCATTCTTGGCTAGTAAGCCTCCGCAATCTCTGCGCAGTCCAGTCCTCTGGCAGGCCCAGGTTCTCCCCCGTAACCTGCCCTGCCCCTTCCAATTGACCTGCCAATCCCCGTCGTGAAGGGTCACCTGGGTGCCGAACAAGTCCCTTCGCCCCCTGCCCCGTGAGCGGATAACTGCGCAAGGCCTTCAGGAAGGGAGGGACTGGCCGTGTTTAAAGGTCCAATACCGCCACCAGCGCGTCCATGTGGGGACGGATGACCGCCTCCTCTTCCGGGGTTGGCATGGTCAGCGGGCCGCCTATGGTCTGCAGCTCGTCTGCGGTGAGGGCCCTTCCGACCGTGTAAGTGGCGGCGGCTGTAGTGCATTTTAACTGCACGCAGACGAGTCGGGTGACAGTCTACGCCATGGCTGGTGGCTACGCGTACCATATCCGGTTCTGAGGTCTCTGAAGGCCCGCTCAGGAGCGCGATGAACTCGAGCGCCGCCGGGATCTCGGCCGCCGTCAAGGGAGGCTGGTCGCGAAAGATTTCCTCAACGGATCCGGTCGCCGGTTCAGGCAGGGAATCGCAGCCGGCGGCAAGGAACGTTGCGGCTATGGAGATCGCGGCCAGGAGTACCGGGGCGATGGCACCCGGCTTGGAGGCAGTGGACGGGGATGCGGAGGACGCTGACGGGAGGAGGGGCGCGACCGGGCTGGTGGCGGACATGTCAAAACCTTTCGTGGCCTCGGACATCTTCAGGCTACCGGAAGTGCCGGTCCCGGCCTCAAGACATCGGGATTAGGGGGTATATTATTTTCTGAAAATTTTATCATTTTTTTTTACAGAAGAAAGCGAAAGATGTAGGCAGTCCAAGCAGACTGTTGTCGCATCTCGCAGGAACAGGGAATATCAATAGAAAAATTAATCATATCTGTTCAGATGCCCCCCCCAAGAGGAGTTCACCTGGAGAAGCTTCCCAACCAAAACGCCCTCTTCAGAGACTCTTCTCCTCCACATGAAGTATCCGTTGTTGACTCTTCAACTTTTAGGGTTTCTCATTAGGGCTCTCTTTCTCCGAAAATCTCCTCAGTAAAGGGGCACATGAACAGTTACAATTAATTATGATTAATGTGTATCAATGTCAATCCCAATGAGAACAACTTAAGGATGGCAGACATACTGACGACCTGTTGCCCAGCCATCTAGCCCACCTTTTCTAAGCTCACTGCTGCATGATCTAACGCATGACCTCAACGCTCGGGTCAAATACTACATGCCAAGTCGTATATAGCGAGGCCGAATTCTTTCACCTGGCACCCAGCGTCTCCCGCCACCCCGCTTCATCCAACTCACGCTTCTTTCACCCAATTCTCGACATCTCGTTATCCCGAAGTCTGGATAAATCAATTACTGTCATGAAGGCATCACTCCCAGGACATGCCTCAATTTGACTGATCTCCTGGACTTATGCTACAAGTCACCGTCTTAAGGCTTTTCTAGACTCAAGTCTAGTTGAATTCAGCCTTTTCTCCTCCTTTTCCTTCCGTCTTTCCTTTTCTGTCCATGCCAGCTTAGTGGCATAATCTTCGGACAATCAGGAGCATTTATGTTCGGAAAAGTCACGATGATAATGGTTATTGTCTTTCTTGCTTCGCCCGCTTCGGCCTGGGGTCAGCACTGGAAGGACCAGCCAGAAATAAGCGGCTTGTTCGAAAAGGCCGGGGTTACCGGAACATTTGTCGTTTACGATCATGAAGCCGGCAGGCTGACTGGTCACAATCAGGCCATGGCTGAGACAAGATTCCTGCCGGCTTCCACTTTCAAGATACCCAATTCCGTCATCGGCCTGTCCGTCGGCGCGGTGGCCGATGTTGACGAGACGCTCCCGTATGGCGGGAAGCCGCAGTTGATAAAAGCCTGGGAAAAGGACATGGGGCTGAGGGAGGCCATCAAGATTTCCAATGTTCCGATCTATAGGGAACTTGCCCGGCGCATCGGGCTGGAAAGAATGCGCTCCGAAGTTCAGCGCATGAACTATGGCAATGGCGATGTCGGCTCACAGGTAGATTCGTTTTGGCTTGACGGGCCTCTGAGCATAAGCGCGGCGGAGCAGGTTTTGTTTTTGGACAGTCTGGCCAAAGGTGAGCTGCCTCAGCCCAAGGAAGCCCAGGCGGCGGTTCGCGACATTCTCCGGATTGAAAGCGGACCGGACTGGTCTCTTTACGCCAAAACCGGCACGTCCATGCGGAAGAGACCCGGCACAGGATGGTGGGTAGGCTGGCTGGAAAATGGAGACAAAATTTATCCTTTCGCCATCAATCTTGACATAAACGATCTCGATACAGACGGGCCTAAAAGAATGGACCTGGCTCGGGCAAGCCTGAAATTGTTGGGCCTTATGGAATAAGCTCCCCGAGGAAAGCGGTTATGAGATGGAAACGCGGCTTGGCGATATTTGAGAGTAGAGTTTCCAGTTGCTGGCCGGGTGCTTGGAGCGGCGCTGGCCGGGTGCTTGGAGCGGCGCTGGCCGGGTGCTTGGAGCTGCGCTGGCCGGGTGCTTGGAGCTGCGCTGGAAGGTGCTTGGAGCTGCGCTGGCCGGGTGCTTGGAGCTGCGCTGGAAGGTGCTTGGAGCTGCGCTGGAAGGTGCTTGGAGCTGCGCTGGCCGGTGCTTGGAGCTGCGCTGGAAGGTGCTTGGAGCGGCGCTGGAAGGTGCTTGGAGCTGCGCTGGAAGGTGCTTGGAGCTGCGCTGGAAGGTGCTTGGAGCTGCGCTGGCCGGTGCTTGGTGCGGCGCAGGCCGGAGCGTGGTGCAGCGCTGGTGGCCGCTGGGTGCGGAGATGCGCGGACCGTG
>JAISFP010000127.1 GCA_031263525.1 Deltaproteobacteria bacterium
TTTTGGCTGTCAGCCTATGGGTGGAAAGACTGGGAAACAGCCCAGCCCTGCTATCTCCTCGTCATGGTTCGCTCTAAAACATGGAAGAAGATTCCGACATTTAATTAAACGGGTAATAATTACGGAAAAGCCCCGGTCGTCCGGGGCTTTTCCGTGCTGTCAGAAGCGAGCGCGTCGCCATAGCCCGCCCGCAGGGCGGACCCTGCGGATGGATTTGGCTGGCAAGACTGGCCGCTACTCGGTCGGCTTGTCCGGGGCGGGGCCGTCCGCCGCCGTCCCGGAGGAGGCGGCTTCCGCCGCGTTTGCCGCGGCCTCGGCGGCGGTCAGGCTCGAGATCCTCATGCCGTAGAAGGAGCGGTACACGAAGTAGAGCGCGACCAGGAGGAACGCGATTCCGAACCAGGTGCAGAAGGGGCGGAACTTGTCGGTGATGGCTATCTCCAGTGTGAGCATCCCGAACAGGGTCGTGAACTTTATGATGGGGTTCAGGGCCACGGAAGAGGTGTCCTTGAAGGGGTCGCCCACGGTGTCGCCGACGACGGAGGCGTCGTGGAGCGGCGTGCCCTTCTGCTGGAGATCGACCTCGACCACCTTCTTCGCGTTGTCCCAGCACCCGCCGGCGTTAGCCATGAAGATCGCCTGGAAGAGCCCGAAGAAGGCTATGGAGATGAGGTAGGCCACGAAGAACGACAGGGAGTCGTAGGACGTCGCGCCCACGGCCGGGCTCGCCAGGAAGGCGAAGGAGAGCGCGAAGGCGAAGATGGCCACGAAGACGTTGAACATGCCCTTCTGCGCGTAAAGCGTGCAGATGCGCACGACCTCCTTGGAGTTCTCCAGGGCGGCGGACTTGTCGGCGTTCTCGTCCAGGTTGATGTGGTTCTTGATGAAGGCGACAGCCCTGTAGGCGCCGGTGGAGACAGCCTGGGTGGCGGCGCCGGTGAACCAGTAGACCACGGCCCCGCCGCAGAGGAAGCCCAGGAGCGTGTAGGGGTTCAGAACGTGGAGGATGCTTCTGGGATCTATGCCGAAGGTCTTCTGGATGACCAGCACGATGGAGAAGAGCATGATGGTGGAGCCCACCACCGCGGTGCCTATGAGGACGGGCTTGGCCGTGGCCTTGAAGGTGTTCCCCGCCCCGTCGTTAGCCTCGAGGTAGTAGTGGGCCAGCTCGAAGTCGGTCTTCTCGCCGTTCTCCTTCTCGAGCTCGTCGGCTATGCCGGGGATCTCCTCGAAGAGCGAGAGCTCGTAGATGGACTGGGCGTTGTCGGTGACGGGGCCGTAGGAGTCTACCGCTATGGTGACCGGGCCCATGCTCAGGAATCCGAAGGCCACGAGCCCGAAGGCGAAGACCGTGGGGTAGCCCATGAGATCGCCTAGGCCCTGGCCGCTGAAGAGGTAGGCCAGGTACATGAGGAACGCGAAGACCAGGCCCATCCAGAACGCCGAGTAGTTCCCGGCGATGAAGCCCGCCAGGATGTTGAGGGACGCTCCCCCCTCCTTCGAGGCCTCGACCGTCTCCAGGACGTGCCCGGACTTGCCGCTGGTGAAGATCTTGGTGAACTCGGGGATGAGGGCCGCGCCCAGGGTGCCGCAGGAGAGGATCCCGGAAAGGACCCACCAGGCCCTGGGGAAGGACGCGCTGAACTCGGAGCCGGAGCCCGGGCCGATGATGCAGTAGGAGCCGATGAAGTTGAAGACGATGAAGAGGATCGACCCGATCCACACCAGGGTGGTGAGCGGGGCTTCGAAGTCGAACTTCACGGACTTCCCGAAGCGGGCGTTGCAGACGGCCTTGTTCACGTAGAAGGCCACGAGCGAGGTCACCACCATGAGGATGCCCATGGTGAAGACCCAGGCGAGCAGGGTCGACTGGACGGCGGTGCTGGGGACAGAGAGGGCGATGAAGGTAACGAGCGCCACGCCCGTCACCCCGTAGGTCTCGAAGCCGTCCGCTGTGGGGCCCACCGAGTCGCCGGCGTTGTCGCCGGTGCAGTCCGCTATGACTCCGGGGTTGCGGGGGTCGTCCTCCTTGATCTTGAAGACGATCTTCATGAGGTCGGCCCCGATGTCGGCAATCTTCGTGAAGATGCCGCCGGCGATCCTAAGAGCGCTCGCCCCGAGCGACTCGCCTATGGCGAAGCCTATGAAGCAGGGCCCGGCGACGTCCCTGGGCATGCAGACGAGGATTATGAGCATCAGGAAGAGCTCGAGAGAGATGAGGAGAACGCCTATGCTCATTCCGGAGTTCATGGGTATGTTGCAGAACTTGAGCGGCTTCTTGACGAGCGAGGCGTAGGCCATGCGGCTGTTGGCCAGGGTGTTCACGCGCATCCCGAAGAAGGCGACCGAGTACGATCCAAGGATGCCTATGACCGTCCACAGGAGGATCAGGAGCACCTTGCCGGCCCCGACAGCGTTCAGGTACCCGAAATAGTAGGTGATGCAGATGCCTACGAACACGAAGAGCAGCACCAGAAGCTTGGCCTGCTGGAACATGTAGGCCTTGCAGGTCTCGTAAATGGTGGCCGCGACGTCCAGCATGGACGGGTGCGCCTTGAGCTTCTTTATGCTCAGGTACTGGAATAGCCCGAACAGGAATCCCAGAACGCACAGGAAGATGCCCACGACGAGGGTGGTCCTCTGGGTCGGGGTGAAGTCGGGAAGGATCACGTCCGCCTCGGAGGCAGCTGCGGGGGCGGCCGCCATGAGGAGAGCCAGGACCGCGGCGGAAAAGGCGGTAATTATTATCGGGAAGCGGCAGGGGTTGCGTCTCATTGGCGAAGCCTCCACAGTTGGTGGTTAAGGATCCGGACCAGGCATTCCAAGAAAAGTTATTCTAGACCATTCGGCCGGGCCCGCGCAACACTAAAGATTAGACGGGGAGCCTTTCCCGCGCCTTTCCGGCATCTTTACGGAATTTTTTCGATTTCCCTCCCTGCCTTGCGGCCATGCGTTTTCCGGAACCCCAGATCTGCCTCCGTGTCGGAAACGGAACTGTCCGGAATCCTCTTTTCATGTAACGCAGGCTCTCCCCGGACGGGCCTGGCCCAGTATTTGGCGGGACATCGACACTCCGGATGTAGCGTCTGCACTGCGATTTCCCACATTTTCTATCGTTTGATCCCTTTCTTTATCTTTTCTGTCTTTATTGCCTTAGCTTTCTTTTCATTTCCCTTAGCATTCTTTTCATTTCCCTTATATTTCTTCACTACCTTTTCATTTTCTCTATATTTTCTTTTCTCATCTCTCTTCCGCCCTCCCTCCTCCTCTTCATTCCAGCTGCATCCTTCCTGCTCTTCATTCCCGCTTTCTCCTTCCTCCACTTTCCTGCACCATTGCCTCCTCTTCATTTCTTCTTCCTTACTCCCCGACTCTTTCCTTATCCCAACGTCCTGAAGTCTTCATTTCCTCCGATATCACTGCCTTTTCAGGATTTTCGCTTCCTCAAAATATTTCTGACGGACGTGAATCTTTGTGATTTGTTACGATAATCTCATAAATTCCATGAGATACAAGGCGTTTGCGAGAGTAATAAATATGTATCTCAATTTTATAATCAGCACTCATTTGCGTGATTCTGTCCTGTAGAATGTCCAGAATCTCCCACATGTTCGGCATATCGCTCATCGGCACCCGTACGCCCGAGCCTCCGTCTCTCTCCTTGACGGCTTCCTGCCGGCTGCCTGGCATATTCCTGCTTCCTGCTTGCATTTCGGCGCCGAGGCCGCCTCTCCACAATTTTTCCATTTCTTCTTCCTGTCCCAACATCTTAAGCCCTTCCTGTCTCATCTTCTTAAGCCCTTTGTCTGATACGGCCAACATCTTATGCCCCTTGTCTGATACAGCCAACATCTTAAGCCCTTTGTCTGATACAGCCAACATCTGTGTTTATAAATTGGTGTAAGCGCAACATAATATAACTAAATTGTTTCTATGCAGTCCCGTTAAAGGCCCCGCAGCTTCCTGGCTTATACGCGGAGGGCCGGCCCACGTCCCCCCGATACCTGGTCACAGGGTCTACGCCCCTCTCGCGGCCGTCTGCCCGGACTTGGGAGCTTCCTTCCGCATCTCCGCCAGCCCGGTTGGGACGCTTCCGCCGGCCACGGGGCATACTCCGCCCGTTCCCCGCCCGACGGCTGTCCCCGACTCCGCGGGACTGTCCATGCCTGGAGCCGATCCTCTCCGTTCCGCCCCTCCCAGTCGGTCCTGCGCGCGGTCTCCGGGCCGGTTGCCCTTCCCGCTGACGGCGGACCCGCAGCCCGGCCATTTCCCCCCGTGCTGTAACCTCGCCCGACTGCACGGCCGGAGCCCTCAGAGATGGCGGGAAGGCCTCCTGGTCTGCGGCGGCACGGTCGCCGGCAGCCTTGCCGGGAGCCGAGATGCCCGTGACGTGCCCGGAGCCGTCCGGAAGGCCGGGCGGTCCCATCCGGCCCCGGCCTCCCGGACGGGGGGCCGGGCCGCCTCCCCGGGGCGCTTGGGGAACCTTCCGTAAGGCCGTCCCGGGCTCGCGGGAGAGGGCCTTACCCCACCCGCAGCGCCTGCGGGGCCGGCTTGCAAATTATGTGGATTTTTGTCTATAATGCGCCGATACGAGCTCATTAACCACCGAAGGCAGACGGCCGCCCGAGGGCTCCGGGCCCCCCCAGGCAATGGGCCGCCGAAAGGCACGAGTTTGAAGAAGGCAATCACCACGATCCTGGCGGCGCTGGCGCTCGCGGGACTCTCGTCCTGCGGCGGCCGCATGGACGACTCGGCCATGCGGCGGGCCGCCGCCTCCGTGGCCCGCGACTCCCTGGACAGCAACCTCAAGTACTACCGGCTGGACCCCAAGTTCGAGAGCCAGCTGGGCAGCATGGTTGACACCGAGTTCTCCTCCCTCTCCGCAAAGAAGGAGGACATCCCGATGGAGCTGAACCAGGAGGTCCTGATAAACATAAACAGCTTCCTGAACGACCGTCGCGGCTTCATGACCCGCTCTCTCTCCCGCGGGCAGCGCTACATACCCCTCATGAAGGCCATCCTGCGCCAGAAGGGCCTCCCCGAGAACCTGGTCTACCTGGCGCTCATCGAGAGCGGCTACCGGAACGACGCCATCTCGGTGGCCAACGCCGTGGGCCCCTGGCAGTTCATAGCCTCCACCGGCCGCAACTACGGCCTCACCATAGACGAGTGGGTGGACGAGCGCCGCGACCCGGTGAAGGCCACCTACGCCGCCGCCGACTATCTCATAACCCTGCACGACATGTTCAATTCCTGGCCGCTGGCCATCGCCGCCTACAACTCGGGCGAGGGCAAGATCCAGCGCGGGCTCCAGCGTCCCGACGTGGAAAGCTACTGGGACATGTCCAGCCAGAGCGGGTTCCTGGCGAACGAGACCAAGCGCTACGTGCCCAGCTACCTGGCCGCGGCCATCATAGCCCGCGACCCCGGGGCCTACGGCCTCGAGATAGAGTGGTCCCCCCCCGACACCTGGGACGAGGTGGTGGTGACCGAGCCCATCCAGCTCATGACGGCCGCCCAGATGGCCGACACGACCCTTGAGAAGATCCAGGACCTGAACCCCCACCTGCGGAAGCTCACCACCCCCCCCAACCTTCCCGAGTTCGTCCTGCGCATACCCCCCGGCACCAGGGCCTCCTTCTACCGCAACTACGCGAAGCTCCCCGGGACCCAGCGCGACGGCGCGATACGGATCCACACGGCTTCCAGGAACGAGACCCTCGAGGCCGCCGCCCGCCGCTACAGCGCCGACCCTGATCTCGTCCGCGAGTTCAACGGCATGACGGGCAACCCCAGGCTCGCGGCCGGCCAGGAGCTGGTCATCCCCGTGGGCGTGAGGAGCCCGGAGCACGCTCTGGCCGGCGTCCGGGTGGAGAGCGTCCCGCCCCAGGCGTCCGCCTCCAGGACCGTCCAGGTCCGCCAGGCCGCGGCCACGGAGCCGGTCCGCACCGCCTCCGTCAGGACCCCGGCCCCGGCCCCCTCGCGGACCCCGGCTCCGTCCTCCTCGCCCGCGCCCATGGTGACCCTGGCCGAGCCGCCCGGGCCGGCCCCGGCGTCCGCCTCCCGGCGCCAGCCGGCCCCCGAGCCCGCCGCGGTGACCACCGCCTCCAGCCGCCTGCCGGCCTCCGCCCCCGCCAGGCCCAGGACCACGAGCGCGGGCTCCGGCCAGATGATCCACTCCATAAGCCACGTGGTCCGCCAGGGCGACACCCTGTCGGGCGTGGCCGGGCTCTACGGGGTGGACATCGACCGCCTCCGCTCGGACAACCGCATTGCCGGCAACACCCTCTATGTCGGCCAGATACTGACCGTAAGCTCCAACATACCCCTCCAGGCCCAGACCAGGTCCACCCCGCGGTCCACCTGGGTCCAGGTCACCCCCGGCGAGACCCTGTACCACACGGTCCAGCGCGGGGAGACCGTGGGGGCCATCGCCGAGCGCTACAGGGTCACCCAGGCCCAGCTGAGGGAGCTCAACAACCTCTCGGGCAACACGATCCGCGCCGGCCAGCGCCTCAGGGTCGGCACCGGCCCGGCCCCCGCGGCGACCGCCTCCAGGCAGGGCCTGGTCGACTACAAGGTCCAGCCCGGCGACACCGTCTCCACCGTGGCCGAGCGCTTCGGCATGAAGACGGCCGACCTGAAGGCCGCGAACAGCCTCTCCGGGGACGTGATCCGCGCCGGCCAGACCATCAAGGTCAGGAGCAGGGGCACTGCCTCGTCCGCGTCAACGGCCTCGGCCTCCGCCGGCCCAGGCATCTACGAGGTGAAGGCCGGCGACACGGTCTCCCAGATAGCCGAGCGCCACAGCATCTCCACGGCCCAGCTCCGGAGCCTGAACGGCCTGTCCGGCGACAGCCTCCAGATTGGCCAGAAGCTCAAGGTGAGCGCCTCGGCACCCGCCGCCGACACCCAGGTGTCCTCCAGGACCCCGGCGTCGGCCTCCGCCACCACATCTTCCTCGGCCTCGGCCTCCCCCTCCGGCACCTACGAGGTGAAGGCCGGCGACACGGTCTCCCAGATTGCCGAGCGACACGGCATGAAGTCGGCCGATCTGAGGGAGATGAACAACCTCACCGGGGACTCGATCCGTCCCGGCCAGAGGCTCAGGGTCGCGGGCGGCTCCTCCGTCCCCGCCCCGGCGCCCCCGGCCGCGTCCGAGACCGCCTCCCCCTCCAGGCCCCAGACCCCGTCCGCCAGCCCGGTCTCCGCGTCGGGCTCCTACGAGGTGCAGATAGGCGACACGGTCTCCCAGATAGCCGAGCGCCACGGCATGAGGTCCGCGGAGCTCCGGGAGCTCAACAACCTCACGGGCGACAACATCCGTCCGGGACAGAGGCTCAGGGTATCCGGCGCATCCGTCCCGGTCTCCCAGCCGGCCGCCCAGGCAAGCCGTCCGGCGGCATCGTCCTCTTCCTCCGCCTCCTCCTCGAGCTCGTCCGCGGGCACCTACGAGGTCCAGAGCGGCGACACCGTCTCCCAGATAGCCGAGCGCCACGGCATGAGGACGGCCGACCTGAGGGAACTGAACGGCCTCACCGGCGACAGCATCCGTCCGGGCCAGAGGCTCAGGGTCTCCGGCGGAGGCTCCTCCTCGTCCTCCGCTCCGTCCCCGGGAGCCCAGGATCCCATCCTCCAGCCCGGGTCAATCCCGCTCTCCTCCCCGTCCCCGGCGCGGACCTCGAGCCGCACGGCCTCGGGGCCGCTTACAGCTCCCCCGGATTCCGGCGGCTCGGGAGGATCCGCCGGAACGGCCGGCTCGGCAGCCACCGCCTCGGGCACCTACGAGGTCCAGAGCGGGGACACCGTCTCCCAGATAGCCGAGCGCCACGGCATGAGATCCGCCGAGCTCAGGGATCTGAACGGGCTTTCCGGCGACAGCATCCGGCCCGGCCAGAAGCTCAAGGTGAGCGGCCCCGCCCGCCGGACCTCATCCCAGTCGGCCTCGGGAGCCGGTTCTGGCTCGGGTTCCGGGTCTGGGACCGCCTCTGGCGCGGGGACCTACAAGGTCCAGGACGGCGACTCCCTGTACGGCATCGCCAGGAAGCACGGGGTGTCCGTGGACGACATCAAGCGCCTGAACAGCCGCACCAGCGACAACATTCGTCCGGGGGAGACCTTGAGGATCAAGTGAGGGGCGGCCCCATCCCGCCCCTGGACCTAGCCCCCGGCGTCCCGCCCCTGCGGGGGCGCCGGGGTTCCCGGACTTCAGGCCCCGCAAGGGACAGGCCCGTCAGGCCGCCCCCGGCGGGGCCTTTTTTATAGACCCGTTCCAACCGTTTTATGTAGCGGGATCCCGAAAAATCGGCATGATCGTGTGAAAACAGCCGCTTCGGCCACGGGATACCGTGGGCGGCCAGCTCCGCCAGGGGCCAGGCCATGCCTGACTCCGGCCATGGACGGCTGGGACCTGGCCGGGAGCCGGCCAGGGCCGGCGAAGACAGGGCCGGGATCCTTGAGGACAGGCAGGGACAGGGCCGGGATCCGTCAAGGGCAGGATGAGCCGGGCAGGGAGCCTGGAAGGGCCGGCTGTGGCCGGACAGGGAGCCAGGAAGGATCGGCTGTGGCCGGGCAGGGAGCCAGGAAGGATCGGCTGTGGCCGGGCATGGAACCAGGAAGGATCGGCTGTGGCCGTGCTGGGAGCCGGGAAGGCCCGGCTGTGGCCGTGCCGGGAGCCGGCATGGGCCGGCCGCGGAACAGAATCAGGCGGGAGGCGGCATCATGAGCGCGGACGACGGCAGGACAGCTGACGCGGGGGAAGTTTTCCTGGCAGCCAGGGAGCCGGGCGGCCAGCTGTGGGGCCAGGCTGGATGGGACGGGGAGTGGATTGTTGAGCCCGCGTTCAGGTTCCTGTGCCGCTTCGCATCAAACGGGCTCGCGGTGGCGAGGAGCCTGGACGGGCTCTTCGGGTTCGTGGACAGGGCCGGGGCATGGGCCGTGGAGCCGCAGTTCCGCAACGCGGGCAGCTTTTCCGAAAACGGCCTTGCCGTGGCCGAGACTCCGGACGGGGCGGGCTTCGTGGACTCCTCCGGGGCCTGGGCGGTGGAGCCCCGTTACCTGGAGGCCAGGCCCTTCTCCCCGAGGGGCCTTGCCCCTGCCAGGGAGACTGCCGACTCCATGACGCCACCGTGGGGCGTGATAGACGTCACGGGGGCCTGGGCTGTGAAGCCGCAATTTCTGGACCTTTCATTTCATTACGACTCCCGCGGCCTTGCCCTGGCGAGGGACACAGAGAGCGGCCTGGCCGGGCTCGTGACCGAGCGGGGCGACTGGACCGTCCCCCCTGAGTTCGCCGACCTGGGGCAGTTCTCCGAGGCCGGGGTCGTCCCCGCCCGTGCCGAGAGCGGCCTCTGGGGCGCCATAGGCCCGGCCGGTGCCTGGGCCGTGAAGCCGGCCTTCGCGGGCCTGAGGCCGTTCTCCGCGTCGGGGCTCGCCGGAGCAGGCGACCCCACGGGTCCCTGGGGCGTGATCGGCCTGGACGGGCGCTGGGCCGTTCTCCCGAAGTTCTCCAACGTCGGCGGGGCGTTCTCGGGGCCGTTCGAGGGGGGAGGCCTGGCCCCGGCAGCCTCGCGTGACGGCCTGTGGGGCTTCATCGACACGGAGGGCAGGTGGGCGCTGGAGCCGGTTTTCCCGGCCGTCTACCCGTTTTTCGGGAGCCCGCTCACCGCCGCCATGGATCGGGAGGGGGCGTGGGGCATCATAGACGGCAGGAGGGGGTGGACGGTCCGCCCGAAGTTCGGCGAGGTGACGATGTTCCCGCCGGCGGGGTACTGATTGGCGCGAGCGGCCGTGACGGGAGCGAATGCCTGTTTCGTGAAGTCCTCATGCGCTGACCTGGATGACTTAGCGCTGACCAGCTCCAGCAGGACTCAAGTGGCACGGGGTCCCGGACGGGCAGACTCTGGCGCGATTAAGCCTGGCGAATCCAGGAAGGTCTTTGCCGGTCAATGAATCCAGGCAGATGCTCAAGCTTATTCGGATAATGGGATAAAATTCATATAAAAAATTAGAACAATTATTATGCAAAACTGATAATTTATATTGCTTAATGTTTTGATAAACGCTTTTATATCTTGATATTTTAAATTTAATTTATTGCTTATTCCAGTTTTTCAGGTTCTATTGCTGAATGACGGTTTTTATTTGTTGCTTTATTGTTTATTGTTATTAATTATTGAGTTTAAAAATTAATTATGTTAGAATTAATTCTTTATGAATACGACATCTTGTTTGGTTATATATGATATAATTCACTTTAGTTTTGATACACTCTATTTTAAAAGTTCAGGATAAATCATTTATGTGTAGTATTTAAGGATTGAAAATGATTAATATTAGATGCTTTGTGATCTTAAAATGTTAACATATGCGTGGAGAGCTAGAGAATAATTGGCGAGTCCATAATTCGTTTTCATAATGTATCCGTTCACGGGTAGGCCGCCTTGACCACGGAGGTAGCCTGTCCCGGAGCTGAAAGAAGGCCACTCCGCCCTGGAAGAAGTCCGCTCTGGACCCGGAAGAAGGCCGTCCTGGCACCGGAAGAAAGCCGGCCTGGCATCTGAGGAGGGCCGCTTTCACCAGTAATGAGGATGATCTGGGACCTGCTTGAGGTTTCCCTGTTTGTGTTCTCGCAAGGCCCCACGCTACCCCGCCTGGCAGGCCGTGTTTTGAATCGAGCTTAAAAAAATACCCGAGATTATACCCGGTTTGGCATCTTGCTTGCGATTCGTATTATGGGTTTTTGGCATGATTCTTGATTCTGGCGGGTCCTGATATATCCGGCCAGGACCGCCATGGCTGGACGGCGGAAGCAATGGGCAGGTTCCATAGTCACCCTTATTTACAATATGGCCACCAGTGGCGCTTTCTCTCCTCCGTCCGGCACGGAAGCTGCCAGGTCCGTCCCGGCTGCCCTCGGGGCTCCCGAGACGAAGGCCGCCTCGGCCCCGCTGGCGGCGACATCCGCAGCAATGATGTCACTCCTCGGGAGGCCGTCGACATCCTCTCCTCGGCCACGCCTCCGAGGTCCGGCCCCCGGAGTCATCCGCTCGAAGACGAAGACCATGCTTTGAGCTCTGTCATTAATATCTATGCCGCTTATGCTATCCGGCTGGCATATACCTCTGTATATAGTGACTCTTTCATCTTCGTCCAGCGTAGACATTGCCTGGCTCGGGTTGGCTATCTCCAGGCCCCTGCAGACGTCCATCCCGCAGAACAGGGCCTTCCCACGTGGCTCCAAAGGGTGGCGGTAATGTCGACCCCCCTCTCGTCCTCGTCCAGGTAGCCGGAGCCTGGCGACGCTCCCGCTCTCCGGCCTCCGGCGGGGCACCCGTGGCGAGCTCCAGGTGCGGCATGTCAGCCGACACTCGGCGGAGGGGCAACCGCCAGGCGGCCTTCGGGGAAGGGGCCGCGCCCGAAGTCATCCAGCACATTTGTTGCAACTCTCTTCTGCTCTCTTCCCGAGATGTATAGATGTCTGGGGGGGCAGCTGGAGCAGTTAATTGCAATCGTATGCACATTCCTCCGCGAGCCTTGCCAGCGGCCAGCGCAAAATCAGCTAGCCACTTAATTGCAACCGTCGCCTTATCTCTCCCGAGACCCGCCCGAGTCCGGGGCCAGCCGGGGAGCCTCCCCGCATCCCGCTCCGCCCGGAAACGGATGCGTCCGGCAAGACCGCGAAAAGCCCGTTTTGGGGCATATTTCCGCCCGGTCCGGGCATCAGTCAGATGCGATGATGTCGAGGCAGGGCACGGCGTTTAAGCCTTCCGGCAGCCGCAATGAGGCAACAGGCGCCAGTGTCGACCGGGCAGCCGAACTCGGCGAGATGATGTCCGCCGGCAGAGATCATCTCCCTGTCGAGGCATCCGCGCGAGTGCCGGATAACCTCTCCGCTGGTAGCCATGATCTCCCCGGCGAGGCATCCCCGCGAACGGCACGGAACCTTTCCGCCGGCTGCCATCATCTCCGGGGCGGCGGCGACTCGGGACTGCCAGGAAGGGTCCAACACTGGGTGGGACCCCTGGCGGTCCCCCCTTCCGCCACGGGCCGCTTGGCGGGCTACGGACTTCTCGCCAGGCTCGCCAGGAGGCCCGCAGTGGCACGATCTCGCCGGACACGGGTTTGCGAACATGGCCTGTTCAAACTCGCGGGGCTATGGGCGGCCTCCGCCTCATCCCTCCTCCGGGCTCCAGGCCGCGAGGGTCCATGGCCCCTTCCTGGGCCGTCCCGGCCCCGGCCTCCGCACCTCCTGGGGGCGGCCCCCGATCCTGACGGCGGGGAGGTCGGGCCGCCTCCCCCCGGCAGCGGGGTCAAGGGCCTTCCTGGCCTCCTCCCTGGCGGCCTGGCGGATTCCGAGCTCCTTCAGCCAGCCGTAGGTCTCCGCGAGCTTCTTCAGCTCGTCCCTCGTGAGGTCCTTCAGCGGGACGTGGGTCTTCGGCACCGGCTCCGGGGCGGGGGACGGCCCGCCGTAATCGGGATGCAAGTGCTCCAGGATCCATATGAGGGCGACAGTCGGGAGCTTGCGGATCCATGCCGGGTCGGCCTTCCGCCCCCTGGCGGGCGTGGGAGCCCGGCGGGACATCCTGGCGACGCGGGCCATGAGTTCCGCCTCGGCGGCGTACGGCACGATCCTCATGGCCTCCGCGAGAGCCGCCTCGAACTCGAGATTCGCCCTGCGGCAGGCGGCCAGGTCGTCCTTGTCCAGCCCGGCCTCGGCCATGGCGCCCTCGAGGTCCCCGGTCTCCCGCAGCAGCTGAATGAAGAACCCGAACCTGTGCCTGACGCGGTATACGCCGTCCTCGAGGTCGCCAGGAGGTCAGGGCTTCCAGGGGAGCGGCCCGGGCGGGGGGTCCTGCCATGCCATGATGCCGTCCTCCTCTTCCGGGGCTGTAGCCGCCCGCCAGTCAATCTTGCCATATTCGATTCAAGGGTAACAACATGCCGTGCTACGGTCGGGGGGGGAGTGCCGGGCCGAGCGGCTTTTCACGTGGCCATGGCCGGGAGGCTGAAGCTGCTCCTGGCGCGGCCTCGTCTCCTGCCGGGCAGTCAGGACCGCGCCTTCTCCTTTTCCGCGATCGTGAGGTGGCGGTCGTTGATCCTGTCACCCTTGTCCAAATGGTACCACGGGGCGGATTCGGCGTCCTTTCCACGGTCTTTGCCATAAGACACGTTCGGCCTGTGTCTCAGGATGCAGACGCCTTTCTTGTCGTTGTCACCTTTGTCATCGTTGAAATGTTCCGTCATGAAGGGGCGGATGTTGAGGCGTACTCCGTCGTTGATGTCGGGGTTCCATCCGATCGGCTGTTCTTCCAGGGGCTTCCAGCGCACGAAGATATCGTGAGGTGCCTCGCCCCCGAGAATGGCCTTGAGTCGGTGCCGAAGGTTCTCGGCGGCAATCATCCGTCTTTCCGCGCCCTCGACATTGTTCTTCAGATCGTATCTCTGGCGCGCGATCCAGTCGCGGAGGTAGTTGAAAGTCAGAGAATACAGAAGGTTGTAATTCAGCTTGTGATAGTTCACCAGCGCGGAAAATCCGTCCCTGAGGCCGTCCCAGATATGCCATATGAAAGGTCTGTCCTTGAACAGCTTGCAGTGCTGTGCGAAGAACTTGTCCCTCAGCCAGGACTCCAATGTTCCGTTCGGATGATCTGAGGCGGCGAGAAGTCGAGACAGCACCCCGTTGGACCAGCCATCCCCGTATGAGGCGATCAGTATATTTAGAAGCCGGTCAGCAGCATTGGCATCGCCTGTAACCGCCGGGATGGCGACAATGCCGTCTCTGTCGACCAGCCCCGCCAGCTCTTCGCAACGTCTGACCCATTGCCGCTGCTCGCCAGCGAGCTCCATGTCCGGAGCAAGCTCTGCGGGCCAGCGGTAGCCGAGCAGGCGGGCGACGGCCACCTGGAGCACGGTGCCGTCAGTCCGGAGCGGCCCGTTCGCTAACCGTTTGGACGCGTCGTTCCAAATCACGGAGCCGCACGGGTGTCCGTGGAATATCCACTGAGCCGGATTATCCGAATACGGGGCGGGCAGGCCATGCGGATATCGTTCATTGGCGACTTGGGTCCAGAGGTCCAAGTCGAAGGGCACCTTGACAAGCGTGGCGTTGGTGACATTCAGCTTTTGATCGATCTTCCTGACAGCCTCGTTGTATTCCGGAGAGGAGCAGTAGCACCATAACGCTGCAAGATGGTCCTGGTTCAGAGGCGAGATGGGCCCGACGTTGCTGTCGAACAGCTCGCCCGTGTAAATGGTCGGGGCCAAGTCCCCCATTTGAGATACAGCAACTCCGCGAGTACCCACATTTTTGTTGTTTGGTCTGGGACATGCCATCCCTGTGCCGTGTTGGCTCCAATCGATGATAGATGTTCGTCCCCCGTAATGAATTAAGGAGCCCACTGTGCTCTGGTAAAGTTGCCAGCCCGAATCAACTGAAACTCTCTCCCAAAAGCACCTCTTATAGAGAGGATCGTCTCCAGTTTTTATCCCCTGGTTAGCTATGGCAGAGAGTTCAAGCAACTCCCCTGATCCTATCTCTTCCGCCGACACCCTTTTGTCCGGGTTGGAGAGTTGCATCGCCTGACTGACGCTCGCGACTTCGGAGTCGGCCAGCAATAAAGACTTGCTTGCAGGGCCTTTCAGCGCCGAGGCGTTGACAAAGCGTATGAAGGCTCCCTCAGCATCAGTTCCGTCCACGAATGATTCAGGTGCTCCCTTGCTCATGATGATCAGTTGGATGTTGAAGGTCCACATCGGAGTGACGAAAGCGTCGGAACCCAGAAGAGCGTCCAGATGCCAGCGGCAGTCTTTCAGCAGTCTCTCCCTGAACTTCGTATAACTCGTAAGCGAGAGCCAGTTCTGCGGCGTGACTGCGGCAACTGTCCCGCCGTCAGGGCAGAGCTTCAGGCAACGGTCGAGGAAGACGGTCGCGAGATCGCCCTTGGCTTCGCGATAGTTGTCCTGGCAAAACTTTTTAAGGGTTGGATGATGCTTCCCGGCGGACAGGTATGGCACGTTCGTCGCGATCAGGGTGTACTGCCTCGACAGGAGCAACGCGGCCTCGGCGATGCCCTTCGCGGCCACGGCGGATTCCGTCAGCTCCGTGTAAGATTCGGCGGCGAGCGCCATGTCCAGGAGCGGTCTGGCATCGGACCATTCAGCCTTTATCATGCCCGAGCCGCGTCCGGTTTCCTCGGGGTCTATGAGGCTTCCGAGGACAGGGGCCAGCCTGAACGCGTCGTACAGCCAGCCGAGGGTGTTATATAGCTTCGCGTCGCCCCTGGCCAGAGCTGTCCAGTTCTCCTTTTTCGCCCCGACCGCGATGCCGGAACATGCGATGTTGAGAGGCGGCAGTTCGCGGTATCCGCCCGCGTCCGGATATGTCCAGGCGGCCAGAGCCAGCGAGAAGGCGGCTATCTCGGCGCAACGGCGGTCGATCTCGAGGCCGTGGATGTTGTCCCTCAGAACGGCGTCGACCGCCTCGCTGGCACTCAGCCCATCATCTGCCATCCTCATCGGGACCAGCATGTTGAAGGCCGCGACCAGGAAGTGCCCGGACCCGCAGCAGGGGTCGAGGAGCCTGAAGTCCGCGAGGCTGTCAGGCCACCTGGCGAATGTTCCGGCGGCTGGGCCCCAGGGGCCCTCCCCATCTCGGACGAAGCGGAGCCATGCCAGGGGGACTCCCGGAAGGCCGGCCAGGCGTCTTAGTTCGCCCTCGTCCTGGGCAGTAGCCAGGACGGACTCCGGAAGCTTCCTGGCAGCCCGCCAGGCCCCCAGGGTGTTGTCCAGCAGAAAACTTACCATATACGGCTCGCTGAAGAGCTGCGTCACGGACGGGAGTTCCCGCTCGCCAATCTTTACCTCGGAGTCGTTGACCTCGTTCTTTCGCCTTGACTGCCACTGCTGGTAGCACCAACCCATGGAATCATCGGCCACGAAGACCTCCGGCGGGAGCTCCGCGATGATCTTCGAAAGATCCTGGCGACTCTCGGGAGGCAGGAGGAGCTCGAACGCGGGCGAGCCGGCCCGGAAGATGCCTGGCAACATCCGCGCTACGCACCTCGCCGTGAACTCCCATCCGTCCTCAGCCTTCTCCATGAGGGCGAGGGATTCGCAGTCCTCCAGGGTCACAGGTACGGGCCCGCCGGAACTCCGGTAGATCAGCAAGTCCTTCGCCTCGAGGAACCTGGCGAAGAACATCCTGTGCCAATGCTCATAGGCCGTCTCCTCTACCAGGCGGTCCATCGTCCAGGGGGCGTCGTCTTCCAGATGGTCTCCCAGTTGCCGCCCGTGGAGTATAAGCCGCTCCCTGAGGCCCCGGCTCCCCTCGTCCAGGTATGCCGGGGGGGTACGCGCTGGCCACGCCCAGGTAGTCCAGGGCGGACCTGGCACCCGCCTCGGCCGTCTCGCGGGCAGAGGTCACGGCGGCTTCCAGCCTGTTTCGGTCGAGTTTGGTCAGCGGGGGCATCCGGATTCTCCAGGAATCGGGGTCAAGGGGACGATCGAGGACTTAACCGAATACCATAGTCCCTGGCCGGGGTCAAACGGACTTCATCGGACTAAGGGGAGAGTCGGCGGCCTCTCGGCATGAGCGGCGGTCCCCTCGTGCGTCTCCCGGCATGGCCACGGGGAGGCACCTGGAAGCCCCCGCCTCGAGCGGGGGCAAAGGCGGTGGGCACGGGGTGGAATCCTGGGTTATGGCGGGTCACCTGGCAGTCTGCCCCCTCGCGCAGTCGAAAGCCAGCTGCGGCAGCCGCAGGATGTGGCTGCGTCCACTGCATGGACGCTAATCCTGGGAAAGGGCGACCGAGCCGCCACCCGTGCAGGCGCGGGGGGTACCCTGGGGCAGGAGTCCGCCGCCTGGCTGCCGGCTCCTCGTGCCAGGGGGGGAAGGCGGACCGGGGGCGAAGGTCAGGTGGGGTCAATCGGCGGGGGGGCGGCCTGTTCGCCAGCAGGCCCTCAGACGCGCCGTGAGCTCCGTGGCAGGACGATCGGGGACAAGGCCGAAAGGAGAGAGAGAGGGGTGGCGACGGGAGGCACCTGTCGCGAGCTGAGGGGCTACCCCCCCGAATAGACAGGGGGGGAGGGAGCCTCCCTGTCGCTATCCGGGGGGGGAGGGAGATCTTCTCCCTTCTTCCGGGCCGCCTCATCCATCTCCGGCATGAGGGGCGGGCCCACTTTCTCAGGGCCCGCCCCCCCCCTTTAGGGGGGGTGGAGTTTTTGAGAAAGTGGAAAGTGCATAAACACGCCACTTTCTCACTTTCTCAAAAAAGGCTTTTTGGGACAATTTTTTCAGTTTGCTATATACGGCAATTCCAGGACACTTTCTCAGTCTTTTCGGGCGGTATGATTTCATTTTTGAGAAAGTGAGAAAGTCCTGCATCCAGGCTACTTTCTCACTTTCTCAGGTGCTGAGAAAGTGATTTTTGAGAAAGTGAAAAAACCTGCTTCCGGATCCGCCTCGGGAGTGAACAGGAGGCACGGATAGCCGGCGGGGGAGGGGATGGCGAGGCAACCTGCCGGAAGCCCCGGCTCGGGGGGTCAGGCCCCCCGTGGGCGTGCGAGCCGGTCAGCCTCCGGCGTTCCCGGACTTGGGCTCAGAAGTCTCCAGGGAAGCGGCCTCGGGAGGGACCAGGAACCAGGCGTTTGGCTGGACTGGGTATCTACGCTGTTTTATAAGGCCACCCCCGAGTGCCGCATCGCGGGCCGCCACCAGCCGGTGCTGCGGGATTCCCAGGTCTATGGTGGCGTCCTTCAGGTTGAATGTCACGGGGACGAAGGAACCGGCGTACTCTGGCTTCACCGAGCCGGCAGCCTGGTACTGGCAGCGGACGTGCTCAGTCAAGGCCCCGATGTCCGCCTTCGCCGTTTCTGCCTTCTCCTGCTTTTTGGCCTCGGCCCTGGCCTCTCTTTCCTCGGAGTCTTGGAGAGCCGTCCCGCGCAACATATTGTTCCTGTCGGGAAAGGCGTCAAGCAGGACCCCACCGGGGCCGTGCTTGAGCCAGATCGGACGGCGGTATTGCGGGGCGAGGCGGTTCATCTTCGCCACGCCGGCGGCCAGGTAGGTCCCGTCCGCGATGCTCCCGAGATCGTCCTCGTCCTCGGCTTGCGGCTTGAAAAGAACCTGCGCGGCCCCCTCGGAAAAAGGGAACAGGTTTATCACGAAACGGGCGTTGTTAACCTTCTGCGAGGCCCCCAGAACGTTGGTGCCCTTCAGGGCAATGGCCATTCGCTCCATGAGAGCTTCCGGCGTGTTGGACTTCGGGCTGCCCTGCAGGTCCAGCTGGCCGCCTTCGCTTTTGTTATAGTGATCGATTGTGATAACGGTCGCCCCCGTGTCCCTCGAAAGGCAGGCCAGCAGTGTCGCCGCCTTGGCGGCCTCGGAGTTATCGTTGGCGTCGAATGGGAATATCCTGGAATAGGTGTCGAGAGCGACGGCCGCAAACCTCTCGCGTCTGACCGACTTCTCGAACTCGTCCCAGGTGGGGTTTTTTACCCATCCGGCCCGCTTGTCGCCTTCCATCATGGCCGGGTTGTCGTCGACGCAGAGGAACTGGAAGTTCATGCGCATGTCAACGCGCTCGGCCTCGCTCCAGCGTAGCGACAGCTCGGCCAGTGTCTCCCGGATGTCGTCCGGCTCGTCCTCGCAGGACACGTAAAGGGGCTTTTGGGGCCCGCCGGGGCACGCGTGCCCGAAGAAGTCTTTGCCGGCGGCCAGGTGGGCCAGCATCTGCTGGACGAAGAATCCCTTGCCCGTGCCGCCGGAGCGGCGATCGCCCCGAGCTTGCCGGCGGGCAGGAAGCTGTCGAACAGCCACAGGCGCTGCCTCTCCGGGCTGTCCAGGAGCGCCCCGGCGGTGGCGGACGTCCTGTACTCTATCGGAGTCCTCGCGTAGCCGGATCGCGAGCTGGCCCTGACGCCTCTCAGCCCCGGCCTCCCGGCCTCGCCTTTCGCGTGTGACACGGGGTTCCTCTTCCGGTCGTCCCGGTAGGCTTCCTGGACTGACGTGCAGAAAACGGTACCGAAGTCAGGACTGCCGCAGTGCCCCCTGTTGGCCTCGGCGAACATGAGCGTCCAGAAGAACGCCTCGAAATACCAGCCGCCCCACTCGAATATCTGCCGCGCCATCCGGTACAGCGTGTCCCTGACGCTCAGCCCGACGGGGAACGGCTCCCGCCATATCCTCCGTTCGCGGGGAATGTAGCTCTCCCCGAATTCCACAAGCGACGCCTTGGCGTTGGCCGTCATGAGGAACTGATGCTCATGGTCGTAGAACAGCGCGGAGAAATGCAGGGAGATCCATTCAGTGGCCTCCTGAAGCACGTGGCTCCCTGCAAGCGACCGTTACGCCGCAACTTCCTCGCCCTCGTACAGCCGCCCGTCCGGGGCCGCGAGGATAGGGGAGCCGGCCCGGATCTTCTTGGGGATCGTGCATTCCCCCTCCAGGTATCCCCTTATGCCGTACTCCTTAAACTTGTCGGTCCCGAGGAGCCTGTCAAAAACTATGCAGTTGGTAGCCTTGAACAGTGCCCGGGGGGCGTTCTCGAGGCTGTGGAATTCATGGATCCGATCCGTCTCCGCCGCGATGCCGATGTCGTCCCCCCAGATCGCGTATTTCTTCACGGGGCCGTCGCCGTCCCCTGACGTGCCACGTGCAACGTCCTGTCCAGCCGTTCCGGATGCGTCCGGATATGTATTGCAATGTCCAGCGGAGTTTGCGGATCCGATATCGGGCTGTGGCTTCTTCGCCTCATGGAACAGACGGACGAACCTCCGCATCTCGTCCGGATCCTCCTCCAGAGCCCGGAACACGTCCTCGTCCCCGTTCTTCAGACCCATCTTGATCGCGTTGTCGATCACCTCGTCGATGTTGTATTCAGGCAGGACTAACGGCGGCTCGCATCTAAATGCCCAATCCCGCCCCCTGGTCCGGATGTCGCGTATTGGAATCCCCATTGAGAGCTCGCGACCGGCGATCCTGATGGCCGTGTCGTTGCGACCCCGCTTCGTTGCCCCCCTGTCGTCGAACGTCCAAGGTGCGTACGGGTCAACGCCTAACAAGTCCATGTACAGGGCGTCATCGGTCTCCTTCCAGGGCCCTCCGCCGGAACGTGCGAGCCCGACGCTTTCATGGTGGACGGCTTGCCGGGCAAGCCTGCCGGCGACCTGCGGGCAGAACGGGGGGCGAGCTGCCCGCCAGGCTTTCCAGGATTTTTCCTCAATCCCGAAACGCCCAGGACATCCGACTCCGGATAGCCCGGAAGCGCGGCGCGGGTCCAGGGAACCCTTCCGGTCTACGCCTTCCCATGCCACTGGTACAGCTGGCCCGTGTACCTCCAGTTGTCCCTGTCGTAGCAGGGGGAGGGTGCGACTATGATATTACTCCGGTGGATATTTGTTGGACTCATAATCGGTGCGAAGGAGACGCTGGGCAAGGGAGAAGGAGACCCTGCACGGAGGAGCTCCCTTGGCTCCGAAACAAGGCTATTACCCCGGAAATTAAATCTGGCCCTCAGGTATCCTCTTCACGGCGAGATTGTGAAAGGGTAAGGACAGGAGCGGGTAGAGCTTGGGGGCAGGGTTGAGGCAGGCAGGGGCGAGGGGTGAGAGGGCCTTGGGGTGGCTGGGTTGAGTCAGGCAGGGGCGAGAGGCGAGAGGGCTTTGGGCAGGGGTTAGTACTGAATGGGTGAGAGTTTTGGGGAAAGGTTAGGGCGGAGGGTGAGGAGAACTGTGCCAGTTTCACACGGCCTAGCTCACAGTGAAGAGGTACCCTCGGGCCAGATTAAATTTCCGGGGTAATAATCTGAGCCCTGAGAAATCCCCTGTTATTATCGTTTGTGAACAGCTATATAACGAACTAAGAAGATTGATCATTAGCTCTCCTCTTCGATTAGTTGCAACGCCGTCAGAGATGTTACGAATTAAATCGATAGAACTCAAGTGAGTTATCCTTGGTCTAACCACTACTTCGGGAGTAATCCGAGATTGAAATGCAATTTGCCAGCTACGACCCCGTTGGCACAGATGCCTTTGGCTTCATAAGGCTTTAGCCCTGACGGGGCCGGAGAGCAGGCCGCTGGCTACACGGCTTTGGCTCTGGTGGGGGCGGAGGGCTTGGAGCCGGGCCGGGCGGCCCCGGAGATGCCGGTTGCGGAGAGCTTGGAGCCGGGCCGGGCGGCCCCGGAGATGGCTGTTGCGGTGGGCTTGGAGCCGGGCCGTGCGGCCCCGGAGCTGGCGGGGGCGGATGGCTTGGAGCCGGGCCTGGCGGCCCCGGAGCTGGCGGGGGCGGAGGGCTTGGAGCCGGGCCTGGCGGCCCCGCAGCTGGCGGGGGCGGAGGGCTTGGAGCCGTGCCGGGCGGCCCTGGAACTGGCGGGGGCGGAGGGCTTGGAGCCGTGCAGGGCGGCCCTGGCTTTGGCGGCAGCTTCGGTCTTACGGCGTTTAGCGGCAGCGTCTGCATCGGCCTTTCTCCGATTAAATAGTGAATTTAGGTCAGTCCTGCTATGACCATTGTCTAAGTTATTGATGAATGAAATTTCGCCTTTCTCTCTTTCAAGACGAACGGTTGTTTTTGCTTCAAGAATATGTTGAGTTTCAGTTTTCCAAATAATGATTCAATCAAGTCAGGTTTATTTTGCAATTCCATCAATACACATTTTACATTATGCGTGAATTCAGCTTGAGTTTTAGCAATAGGAAATTTTTTCAAAAGTGATTTGAAAAGATTATTAAAAGCCTCTACAGGATTCATTCTGGGAGAATAGGCAGGAAGTAAAAATAGTTCGATTTTATCTTCGTTGTTATAAACAAATTCTTGACAAATTATTCCATGATGGACTTTTAAATTATCGATAATTAAAAATATTTTTTTGTCCCCCACTAGTAGCGATTAAATTTTGTAAAAACTTCTTTAATACATTGCAATTCATCGTACTGGAATATGTCATGTAGCGCATTGGTCCATCGAGAGAAATTCCAGTTACAACATTATCACGAAATCTTGAACCAGTTGTTTCTATCAAAGCAGGCATACCTACAGGTGAGAAAGCTAATCAAGGTTTCAGGTCTGCCATCCACATGTGAGCATCGGGTTTCCTGCATCTTGCGCTGTTTACGAATAAACATTGAATGGGTACGCTCCAACATCACTAGACTGATATCTGGCCAGTGTCCGTTCACAGGCTAAAGCAGGATAAACACGGCTGGACCCGGATCATCCTCGTTCCTGGTGCAGGGAGGCCTTCCTCCGTGTCCAGGACAGGTTCCTTCCATGGCAATGGCGACCTTCCGCCGGGTCCGGGACAGGCTCCCTCCGTGGTAAGGGCCACCTGCCAGTGAACGGATGCTCTGGTTGCCTGCAGGAGGTGGAGAAAAGCGGCAGTTCTCAGTGAATGGAAATATTTTGTAGAAAACCATAGGTTTATATGGTGTTTAGCTATACAGAGTTAGAGATGTTGAAGAAATGTGGAACATGGAAGGTAAGTTGGGACTAAAAACTGTGATAAATGAACTGAAATGAAAATGCAAATGATGAAAAGAGCCTTCTTTCAAGATTATGTCGATAATAATTAGTCATATATTTTCTGATAATCAATTATCACCCCTTATGTTACCGCGATTATGATTTTATGAATTAAATAATTATTAATAATAAAAATTCAATTTAGTCCGCTTTGACCCTCCATGCGCGGAGCAAGCATTCAGAAAAAGACTAGTGATTTAGCATGCTTAGTTTTTTTAGCAGTAACTATATAGGTATATGCAAGATTTAACATTTAGTATTTATGCTTTGTAAAACAACACCATAAATATGTAGCAATTATCACATCAAAAATGTTAGAATTCTGTGACAGGCTCCTAGGGCCAGATTTAATTTCCGGCGTAATAACTTAATAGGGCTTTTTTCTCAATTTATATAAGTGAGGCATTGCAACTAGATGAGATATCGTAACTAATCTAGGAGGTGGATAGAGATCAATCGACAGAGTTCATGGTGCAACTGTTCACGCTCGATAGCAGGTTAACTACATCTGGACTCATATTAGCGCCTTGTTTCTGGGGCATGTGTGCTTTTCCGTGCAGGTTGTCCTTTCTCCTTGACCAGGGGCTCCTTCACACTGCTTATTCGCAACGCCATCATCCCTTGTTTATGACATTCATTCTCATATGCCTCGTTAATCTCCTCTATCCAACGGCTACCCGGGTGAATTAACTAATAATTGTAACTGTTCAGGTGCCCCGCTATTGAAGGAATTCACGGAGGAAGAGAGCCCAGATGCGGAACCTTCGAAGTTGAAGAGTCAACAACGGATACTTCATATGGGGTGAAAGATATTCTGAATATGGCATTTGGGTTGGAAATGCCTCCTGTTGAGCTCCACTTGGGGTGGCACCTGAACAGTTACTAATAATTTATCAAATACTCACTCTATCGACATCATTGATTACATCCTCTCTTTTGCCAATATCAGTAGTAATTATACAGCGATGACAGCTCTAAAATATTCTCGAGACATTAGACTCTATCAATATAAAATCCAAGAACTTTTGCTCAAAGAAGCTTGAAGAAACCCTCGACCCGACGATCATCAATCTCAACAGGCGTTTTCTGACTTATCCGCAAGCACCACTGGAAAGTCGTATCGCTCTTTCAATTTGTATCGATTACAGTCTTGAAACATGCGTTTTTTATATAACTATATCTATCTGCCCTTAATGACGAGAATATCTCCGGTGGTTTTCCCGATCTTCTCTGCAAACGCGAAGATGACCAGCCTTCAGCAAGAGATTCAAAAAGATAACCGGCTAGCACTTGAAATCCACGCTAAGGGGAAGTATCATGTCTGTTGCGGTCGAACTGGACGCATCACCGCCCGTGAAGCACGGGGTTACCGCAAGGTCCTACCGCAATCCTGTCTCCCAGCGAATGGACATGGCACGGACATCCAGGACCGTTCGAAAATACTCACCCTTCAGACATGGGAAGATGTCAAGGAAACGGCTAATGATATGATTCCCCAAATCGGAAATAATACAGCTGAATTTTCAAGTTTTATAAATAATAACTATATTTATGTCGATAAAACTAAATCGATTTATGAATTGCTGACCGATCACCGCCGACATCTGTTTCTCTCGCGACCCAGACGTTTTGGCAAAACTCTTCTGATAGATACCCTGGAAGAGGTTTTGACTGGCAGGAAAGAACTCTTTTCCGGTTTGACGATCCATAATTTATGGAAAGATAGCGAGTGGCCTCAATCCCATGTCTTTCGAATCAGCCTAAATTCTTTTACTGATAATCCTTCAACTCTTGATGAGAGTTTAACTCTTTTTATGCATTCTTTTGCAAAAGACAGAGGAATTGAACCTATCGGCAATAACTGCGCAGATAGTCTTATTCATACTTTTAAAAACCTTTTTAAAAATTATAAAAATATTCCAATAACAACGGATCATATATCTGTTGATGAAAATATAATAGCAAAAACTCAAAAAATTAATATTTTAATTGATGAATATGATGCCCCTATTATTAATAACTTTACAAATGCTACTAAACGTGACA
>JAISFP010000157.1 GCA_031263525.1 Deltaproteobacteria bacterium
AGCCCGAACGCCTCCCTGGCCATGAGCGTGTCGGCGTGGCTCTCGCCGAGAAGGCGCATTCTCACGCGGTACGCCGCCTCGTGCCGCCAGTAGTCCTCCGCGAACCTCTCCAGCGTGCCCTCAGGGGAGCTGGGCAGCTCGAGGGGCTTCAGGGCGCGACCGGCCCAGCCCTCTGCGGGGGCGTCCAGGACCCTGGAGTCGCCGAGCCGCCAGGCGGGGCCGTTGCCCAGGAGCTTTGCGACGCGCTCCAGCCGCGCGCGCGAGAGGACTGCCTCCCTGCTCCCCGGTCTCAGTGTCGAGATGACGACGGCTGCACGGGCGAGATGCCTCACGCCCTCCACCGGGTCGCCGGCGTCCACGTGGGCCTGGCCCAGCTCGCCCGCGACGGAGAGCGTCATCGGGTCGGACTCGCCCAGGCCCTCCTCGGCCTCCCGGAGCGTCTCGCCGAGAAGGGCGACGGCGCCCGTGACGTCCCCGAGGGACTTCAGGGCGACGCCCAGATCCCGTTTGCAGGCAATCGAGGAGAGATGCGAGCCTCCCAGCCTGCCGACCCTGTCCGGGAGCCTGGCCTTCATGACTGCCACGGCCTCCCGCCTCCGGCCCAGGGCGACGAGCGACGTCATGAGCCCAGTGAGGGCATCCCGCGTCTCCCCGCGTCCCGGATCGCCTGCCGCCTCGCAGGCGGAGAGAGTCTCCGAGAACCCCGCCCGCGCGGCCGTCAGGTCCCCCAGCTCGGCCAGGGCCGAGGCGAGGGCGCACCTGGCCCTCAGGGTGAGGGCGTGGGAGCTGCCCAGGATAGCCCTCCTGGTCTCCAGCGCCTCCCGGAAATATGCCTCGGCGTCCCAGGGATCCCCCATCTCCATGCAGGACTCCCCCATCCCGAAGGCCGCCCTGGCCGCCGCCTCGGCCGAGGCGAAAGTCGGGTGGGCCGAGAAACCCGGCGCCAGCTCCAGCGCGGTGCGCGCCATCAGGTAGCCTTTCCCAGCAACCGCCGGGTATCCGCCGAAAAGCCTCGCGTCAGAAATGTCCATGACGGACCCGGCGACCTTGACGCGGTCCGGAACCTCCTGTCCCTCCTGACCATCCTGACGCTCCCTGTCAGCGGTCGCCCGCTGCCCGGAGCCGTCGTCGGGGCCCCGCCGACGGCCCCGCGACTTCGCGGGCTCCGGCCCTGGCGGTGCCTTCGCTGGCTCCGGGCCCGAAGGCGCCAGGAAGGTGGCGGTGTCAAAGAAGCCGGCGACGGCCGAAGTGCCCCCGACCCCGTCCTGCCCGGCCCCACTGGCTTCCGCGGAGCCCGCCAGGGCCCTCATCACCGTCCCCATGTCGACCGCGTACGAGAAATCGTCCTGGCCGGAGGGGAAGCCGGCGAACCCGAACGTCCACTTCCTCTCGCCCTCCGGCTCGCGCCTCCCTGCCGGCGCGCCTCCGGACCTGTCGTTCGCGCAGGCGGCCAGGAGGAACGCCCCCCGAGAAATGTCAGAGAAGTCGTCCATCGTAAGTCTCTCCCTTGTGCCGGGGCAACCCCTCGCGTCCCCCCGGCCCTCGTTAGCTCTGTGCAAGTGACGGGGCAGTCTCGGATGCCCTTCCCGGCAGCCTGCCGAAGGCGTTCGCCGCTTCTTGACGTTCCTGGCTAAGCCTGCCAGCTGTAACCTGTCCGACAGGAAGCCTCCGGGAAGCCCCCCATGGTGATGCGGGCAGCCATCCGGACGGACCGGAACTGCAAAAAACAGGACTGACAGGCGTCTCCCTGTCCGCCGGCATGCCCGCAGTGGCTGTCCCCGGCAGGAAGTACGGAGCTACCGCCGTACTCCGGTGGCACCAAGGGCTTCACGCGCAGACTTCCCCGCGAGGAGGGCCTTCGGCGCATGGAGCCCCGGGGTCACGGGCGCGGAAGCGCGGGCGTTCCGGAGACTGAGGCATGGCGATGAGGTGTCGGACGGACTGGAGGCAGGTGCTGTGGCAAAAATTTCACGAGCATGCAAGGCGCGGGCCCTGACGTGCTCGTAGAGCGACTGCGTCAGCCGGATGCGGTCGGAGGAGTGACGGAGGCTGGAGTGAGCTGAATTGGAGGGGGAGTGAATTAGTTGACTTTAAGGGATCTCCCTGACGGTTTCAAGGAAAATTTCAGCTTCGTCCCCTCACCCACAACATAATGATGGAAACCTATCGCATATTAGCACATATCGAGTGATGCCAACCCTGCAGGAACTATCCCCCCGCATTTGCCGCAGACAGCCTGGCACCAGTTTCCGGAACTCCGCATGGGCCATGCGGCCCTGACCAAGCCGAGAGGGGCAGCGGAGGAGCCCTAAGAGCGTAATCCCGGAGCGGGGGTTATGGGCAACGCCAGGTGAGCCCCGGCAAGGACGAAATACGCGGGAGTTCACGGCCAGGACAGCCGTGCGGGGCAGAATGAGAGATGGAGTGCCCCGCCCCCCTCGGCGGGGGGAATGCTTATAAAGCTGGTTGCTGAGAGGTAGGTAGTGAGACGTCAGGGCGGTTGGCGGAGAGACGGTTAGGAAGAGGGGGAGACGGAGGGAAGAGGGGGAGACGGAGGGAAGAGCCGTAGCCCGCCCGCCGGTCCGGGTCCTCCAAGGGGACCGGACCGCGCAATGCCAATGCCGCCTACAGCCTGGGGTCCACCGGCTCGCTCTCCAGCGCGAGGACGCCGAAGACGCACTCGTGGACCCGGTAGAGGGGCTCGTTCGCGACGAAGCGTTCCAGGGCCTCCAGGCCCAGGGCGAACTCGTTTAAGGCTAGGTTGCGCTTCCTCTCGAGGCTCCGCTTCTTCAGGCGCTTGAGGCTGTCGCCCAGGAGATACTCGGGCCCGTAGATTATCCGGAGGTACTCGCGTCCGCGGCACTTCACGGCGGGCTGGATCATCTCGCGGCCCTTCAGCGACACGAAGTCCAGGGGCTTCACCACCATGCCCTCGCCCCCGGAGGCGGTGAGCTCCTCCCACCACGCGACGGCACCGGCCACGGAGGCTGGATCGTCCAGGTCCACCAGCCTGTGGTCGGTCGCGACGAAGACCGGGTCGCGGCCCGCGACGAATTCCGAGACGGTCAACATGTGCCAGGCGTGACTCTCAGACGTCCAGGTCCTGCCCTCGGTGGCGAGAACGTGGAAGGGGGCTATGCGGTAGTCGTCGGGGCTCTTCACCTCCCAGCAGTAGCGGCGGTACGCCCTGCCGTAAGCTTCGAGCGCCTCGGCCCGCCGCGAGTATCGTTCACCGAGGGCCGCGAGGTCCAGCGCCGGGCCGGCCGCCGCCCCTTCAGCGCCATGGCCGTCCAGGACTTCCTGCGAGCGGGCCAGGGCGTCAATGGCCGCGGCGAGCCCGGCGCGTCCGGCACAGCCCGTCGCCGCGTACTGCTCCTTGATGAGATTCTGCGCCTTTGCAGACCATGGCATGAGCTCGCAGTCCAGGAGGACCCAGTCGGTGGAGAACTTCTCCCAGAAGCCGGTGGCGTCCAGGACCGACCCGAGGCGCGACAGCACCGCGTCCTGGTCCTTGACGTCGTCGAAGAAACTCCTCCCGGCACGGGTGAGAACTGTCCCGGAACTGCCGTCCCCCACGCCGAAACGCCTGGCCGCGGCGGCGGAGTCCCGGCAGGCGGCTATCACCGCCCGGGAGCCCATGTGCTTCTCCTCGCAGACGGCAAGCTTCACCCCCCTCGACGAATAGTAGCCCAGCGCCTCCCGAGGGTGCTCAAGCCAGCCGTCGAGCTGGCTCGTCTCGCAGGGAGACATGGTGGGAGGCAGGTAGACGAGCCAGTGGGGGTCGGCCGCGAAGCGGCTCATGACCTCGAGCGCCGCGGCGGAACTCTCGGCGCTTATCGTGACGCCCCTCCTGAAGCGGGTCGCCACGTGCCTCCTGCCCAGGACGTCCTCGACTCGCAGGAGATCGTCCGGCGCGGAAACGGCTGGCGAGGAATCTGCCGCCGCGGAACCCACCTGCAGGACGGGCCTGAGCGGCCTCACGGGCGGGCAGTACTCGGCGAGGGCGTCGACCTGCACGATTTCGCGCTCGGGGTAGCGGAACGCTGTCAGCCTGCCGCCGAACACGCAGCCAGTGTCTATGCAGATGGTGTTGTTCTCGCGCTTGAGCTCGGCCACGGGGGTGTGGCCGTAGACGACGAGCGCCTTGCCCCTGTAGTCTGCCGCCCACGGGAGAAGCACGGGGAGCCCGAACTCGTCGGTCTCGCCGGTCGTGTCCCCGTACAGGCAGAAGTTCCTGACGCGGATGCTCCCTCGTCCCTGGTACTTCTCCTTCAGGCCGGCGTGTGCCACCACGAGCTTTCCGCCGTCCAGGACGTAGTGGCTCAAGAGATCGCGGGCGAACGCCCTCACTCCGTCCACGAAAGCCCTGTCCTCGCCCGCGAGCTCCGCCACAGTCCTGTCCAGCCCGTGGGTGAGCTTGACGTCCTCGCCGCCGAGCTTCCTCGCCAGCTTCACGTCGTGGTTGCCCGCCACGCACAGGGCCCGCCCCTCGCGGACCATGTTCTGGACCAGGCGCAGGACCGGGACGTTCTTCGGGCCCCTGTCGCAGAGATCGCCCAGGAACACCGCGGTGCGCCCCTCGGGCGGCACGGCGCGGAAGGCGCCGGGGTCGACGGAGTAGCCGAGCCGGGACAGGAGATCGCACAGCTCGTCATAGCACCCGTGGACGTCCCCCACGATGTCGAACGGGCCGGTGAGTTCCCTCTTGTCGTTCCAGAGCGGGACGCGGACAATCTCGCAGGCGTCCGCCTCCTCCTGGCCCTTCAGGACGAAGACGAAGCGGAACCCCTCCCTGCGCAGGTTCCTGAGCGAGTCGCGCAGGCTCTTGCAGTGGCGCGAGACTACCTGGTAGGGCACGGTGCGGTCGGAGCGCTCGCGGTTGCGGGCCTGGCAGACCTTCTCGGGGATGTCCAGCACTATGGCCACGGCGAAGCAGTCCTGCTCCTTCGCGAGCTTGAGCACCTGCTCCCTCGCGTGCCTCTGGACGTTGGTCGCGTCTATGACCGTGAGCCTTCCCAGGTCCAGGCGCTTCCCCGCCACGTAGTACAGGGTCTCGAAGGCCTCCTGCGTGACGCTCTGGTCGCTCTCGTCGTCAGATATGAGCCCCCGGAACCCGTCGGACGACAGGACCTCGGTGGGAAGGAAGTGCCTTTTGGCGAAGGTGGACTTGCCGCTCCCGGACGCGCCGACTAGCGCCACCACCGCGAGCCTGGGTATCTCTATGCGCATAGCGTGAACACCGCCATCTGGGTCGGGGACCCGCGGTCCGGGTCGTAATCCCCGACGTCCGCGAACCGGGCCCGGTAGCCGAAACGGTCTGCCGTCTTCCGCGCCCAGGCGCGGAACTCCTCCCGGCTCCACTCGAAGCGGTGGTCCGGGTGACGCAGGTCGCCCTCGCCGAGACCAGGGTAATTGATGTTGTACTCCCTGTTCGGCGTGGTCAGCACGGCCGCGCCTGGCCTGGCGTGCCCGAAGAGCACCCTGGAGAAGGCCTCCAGGCGGGGAATGTCCAGGTGCTCCATCACCTCGACTGCCGCCGCCGCGTCGTATCCCTCCAGCCGAGCGTCGCGGTACGTGAGCGAGCCCTGGAAGAGCCTCACACGCCCGCGGAGCGCGTCGCCCGCATCCTTCAGGTGCAGCCTCGCCTCGGCGCGGTCCAGGGCAGCGTGGGACACGTCCATGCCCGCGAGGGACGCGAACTGCGGATCCCTTAAGAGAACCGCCAGGAGCCCGCCCGTCCCGCACCCGAGATCTATGACCTTCCTGGCACCCAGGGACTTCAGCTCGGCCGCCACCGCCCACAGCCTCTGGTCGTTCAGGCTCAGCTCCGTCACGAGAACGCCCGGAAGCCCGCCGGCAGCGGCTGGCTTGCCGCGGTCCGGAGACTTGAGGCTCGTCCGGGAACCGGTGCCGTCCGCAGGATCGTGCCGATCCGGAGGCGTCACGCCGTCCGCCGGATCTTGCAGCTCCGGAAGCGTCACGCCGTCCGCCGGATCTTGCAGCTCCGGAGGCGTCACGCCGTCCGCCGAATCTTGCAGCTCCGGAGACTTTGCGCTGTAATCAGAACCGTGCCTGACAGGAGATGCAGCTCCGTCAGGATGGGCGTGCGGCTCCGGAGGGTTCGCGCCGTCAGGGGTATCGCCTGGAACCTGGGGCTCGCCGCTGTCCGCAGAATCTCTCCTGGCCAGATATTCGCAGAACTCAGGCGCCTCGTCGCGGTCCAGGGGCAGGATCTCCCCGTCCGCGGCGTTCGCCTCGGAGAGCCTCTCCAGGGCAAGGTTCACGAGTGGCCTGCGGCGTTTCAGGTACCTCTCGGCAATGAAGCCCTTCATCGGGTGTTCCGAGAGCCACTCCCCGCCGTGCCTCAGGAGCTTGTCCACCTCGTCCTCGCCCACCCAGTAGTGCTTCCTGCTGTCGAAGACGGGCATGAGCACGTAGAGGTGGTTCAGGAGATCGCGGAGCCTGACCCTGCCGCGGAGGGAGAGGGTCACGTAGTCGCTCAGGCCCCAGCCGGGGAAGGCCTCGTCCGTCGGGAAGGACTCCCAGGCGACCTCGTAGCCCAGCGGGGCGAACACGTCGCGGAGCCTCTCGCGCTCGCCCCGGCAGGGGAGCGTCGTTACCGAGGCCGAAAGGTCCAGGGGCGAGTCCGCAAGCTCCTGGCGTTCCTCCGAACGCCCTGACAGGGCCGTGCCGAACACCTTTGAGATGGCCACGCTCATGAAGGACGAGGACACGTAGGGGCGGTCGTTTACGTAGTCGAAGAGCCCGCCCGTGGACGGGGTCCTGCCCCGGACGAGGCCTATCGGGTCGATGTCCAGGAGTAGCGCCGCGGTGGCCCGCCGCTCGGAGAGCTCCGGGTAGAAGACGTAGGCCCTGCCGTGGTTCGTCTGGAACTCCTGGGGACGGTACGGGTTCTTGTGAAGGAGATAGCCCAGGTCAGCGGCGTTCTCGCCCTCGTATGTGACAGTCAGAAGCAACTGGGCACCTCTAGTCAGAACTGCCGGCGTCACCGGAACCGCCGGCGACCGCCCCGGCGAAATGAGCCTGGCCCCCGCTCGGCCGGACGCCCTGGCAGCCGGACGCCACGGGACAAGGAAGCATCCCGTCAGGCTCAAGCCCGGCC
>JAISFP010000161.1 GCA_031263525.1 Deltaproteobacteria bacterium
AGGGTTCAGGCTGCTCATGGTGAAAACCTTGGCTGAGTCCGCGGTGAGGTTCTGCAGGGTCTCCGAGCAAGGCTTGCCACGGGACACGAGGAAGGCCTGCTTGACAGTTTGGAGGAAGTTTCCCCTGCAACGGCAACAGGGAACCGATCGGAGGAAGAGGCCGGGGTCATGGGAGGGATAGAGATGTTTGTCAGGTTGTGGCACCTGAATGGTTACCTGACTTGAATCAAAGGTCGGGCCCGGAGGATCAGGCCAGAGAAGGGTCCGGTCAGATACAGGCCGTGGCTGAGTCCTATCGGGGCCGGACCAGGTGCAGGTGGTCGGCTCAGGCCAGAGTCCGTTCTTTGCCGTGCCGGTACAGGGGGTCAGCTCCGGGTCATGGGCCGTGCCGGATGAAGGAGTCCAGTTCCGGGCCAGGAGCCGCCCGATGCCTGGGCGGGTGAAGGGGGGCATGGTCCGGCAGGAGCCCGAGGCTGGCCAGTTCAGGGTCAGGGGGCCGGAACTCAGGGCAAGGCCGGGCCGAGCCGGCTCGCGCCCGGAAAGTCAGTTCGGAAGCCGTGACCCGCCCCGGGCAAACATGACAACCTGTTTCCGGAATATGGAACTGCGGCGGGGCAGCGACTGTCGCCCGTCTTTGCCGAGCCGGCCCCGGACCCTGGCCAGAACCGCCCGGTATCATGCCGGCCCCCAGCGGCTACCCTTCATGGAGCGGGCCGTCGCTATCCAGGGCTCCGGAACGCCAACACTCAAAACCATTTAAAATATTAACAACATAATTTTATTATCAAAATTCAGTCCCAATCGCCATTTCTGGAAATAATACGGAGGAAGATGTTCCCCGGCATGAAAAACGGCCCTGCCCCCGGAAGCTGCGCGGCGCCAGTCCAGGGACGCGCCCGGGAGGGGTCTGAACTGCCCCGCGACCTGATTTTGACTGATTTTGGGCAAAAGGCACGGAACTTGCTTGGCTAGTCACTCGACCGGTCTCTCCCGCGCGACCGGGGTTCCCTCCCCATTCGCGCGGCCGTCGGCGCCCGGCACGGCGCACCCCCCTGAAACCCCTAATCCTCCCCGTTTTCCCTGCCTCCCGCGCGACCGGCGGGACTGCGCTCCCAGGTCCTGCAGGCCCTGCCAGTACATCGAAAGGTAAGATTCGGTTCACCAAAACTTCAAAAGTCCGGTCCCGCCCCTGGAAGGGACGTCCGGACGGACGCCAGGCTCCAGACGGCCCGGCGCCTTGGGACGGACGCCAGGCACCAGTCGGCCCGGCGCCTTGACGGCCTGCGGCCGATGGTCTTAAGATTAGGGTTGGCGCTTCAGCGCCGCCAGGCGCCAGAGCGTCCCGTCCGGGGCCAACCCCGACACGCGCGGCCCGAGCCGCGCGGGCATCCGAAAGACCTCCTACCCTTCCCGCCTCGAGGCCCCCGGCCGAGGACGCCCGCCAGGCGGGCCGGCCGCCAGGGACGGAAGCCGCCGCAAGCGAGCAGCAATGATTCTCCACTGCCCCGGCTGCATGGCCAAGCTCCGCATGCCGGACAGCTACCTCGAGAGGGGCAAGGAAGTCTGGATCAAGTGCCCCAAGTGCGGGGAGCGCTTCCGCCCGCAGCGGCCTGATCTGGACGGGGAGCTGGGCCTCTCCCCCTCGGCCAAGGGGCCCGAGCCCGGGCACCGCAAGCAGGTCGAGGACATCCTGAGCCGCCTCGACCTGGACAAGATGGGCGGCACCCGGGAGACGGACTTCGGGCTGGTGCTCGACGCCCTGCCGGTGGTCCCCGAGGTCCCGAAGAAGACATGGATTTTTCTGGGGCTCACCGCGCTCCTGGTGGCGGGCCTCCTGGGGGCCCTGGCATGGGTCTTCCACTCCTCCGGGGCGCCGCCGCCCCCTCAGCAGCCGGCCGAGGCGCCGCCCCCGCCCGACTACGGCAGGGACCTGCTCCTGCCGGACATCATGGCCCTGCGCAGGGATCTCCTGCGCCTCAGGCACGTCGAGCGGCACATCGACTACAGGGGACGCGAGTCCCGCTTCTACAAGTACTACACCCCCCTCCTGGCCCCTGACCTCTGCCAGGACATAACGGCACTCACCCTCTGGTCGCCCCGCACCTCGGACGGGTTCATGCTGGAAGGCGAGTGCATGAACCCCCTGGACACCCCGGCCACCCTGGAAGTCCAGTGGGACCTCCACACGGCCAAGATCAAGGTCAGGGGCCGCGACCAGACGGTCGAGCTCCCGCTGCCCCAGCCCCAGGCGCCCGCCCAGCAGCCCCCGGACGACGAAGCCGGCGGCCCGGACGCCGGGAACGCGGAATCCGGGGCGGACGACGAGGCCTCCGGCGGAGATGACTCCGGAGACTCCGGAGAGGACGAGGAAGGCGGCGGGGACAGCTAGGGTCCAGCGCCGTGCAGGCGGCCGGAAGCGCCGCCCCGCACCCCACGACACCGGGGGCCCGGTCCCCCATTAAGGACAAGCGCCGTGACGACAAATCGCGAAGCACATACCGGCGCCTTCAGGGCCCGAAGGCCCGGGGCGAGGCCCGGCATCACCCTGGTGGAACTCCTGGTGGTCATGGTCATATCCATGATTGTCACAGGCGTGGCCTTCTCCCTCTACCGCCTCAACGCGAGCTACTACCTGCGGGAGGACGCCTACCTCCAGCAGTACCAGAACCTCCGCGTGGCCCTCTACACGGTGGGCCGGGACGTGCGGATGGCGGGCAACGGGTTCTCCCTCCTGGGCCCCAACCTGAAGCTCATGCAGGTATGGACTCCCTCCAGGGAGAAGAACGTGTCGGGGCACCCCCCCTCCGTCATGGAGGCCTCGAGCGGCTGGTTCAGGCACTCCGACATCCCCGGCCCCGACAACCTGGGCGCCAGGGCCATCTACGGGGTTGACGGCAAGGCCGCCGATCCCGACACGCTCACGGTCTTCCGCTCCGAAGTCGAGTCCGGCAACCAGCTGGCCAAGGTCAAGAGCGTGTCCGGCAGCACCATCACCCTGGACCAGGCCGTCCCCGTCGAGGCCATCAAGAGCGGCGACATCATAGCCGTGGGCACGGGCGACGACGCCGTCCTCATGCAGGTGGGCACCATCAGCGACTCGGGCACCGTCACCGATCTCCCGATCAAGACGGGGGGCCGCTTCACCTTCTCGTCATTCAGCCCGCCCTTCGACATATCGAACGCGTACGTCTACAACTTCAGGGACGTCGGGCTGACCACGTACTACGTGGACATGGCCACCAACACGCTCATGGCCGACTTCCACGACATCGCCAGGAACAACTTCGACGACGCTGCCGGGACCTCCTCCATCATCGCGAACAACATCGAGGACTTCCAGGTTTACTACTTCTGGGAGGACGACCAGCTGAAGGACGACAAGGAGATCTCCACGCTCATCCTGACCGACCCGGAGATATCCTCCTCCTCCCTCAACTCCAAGAAGATCAAGGCCGTGTCGCTGGGCCTCACGGCCCGCTCCCCCTACGGTGACGGTCCCAATAACAAGGTCCGCCCGGCGCTGTTCAACCGTTCCGCCGGAGTCACGGCCGACAACCGGCTGAGGAGCGTGCTCATCGAAACCATCTACCTTAGGAACTTCAACATATGAGCGCACTGACACGAAAGGCCCGCCCGGGCTTCACGCTGATAGAGCTCCTGGTCGTGGTTGCCATCGTGGGGATACTGTCGCTCATAGTCTACCCGGCAGTGTCCAGGATGGTCCCCAACCAGAAGATTTCCTCCGAGGCCAAGCAGGTGGACGCCGTCATGCAGAAGGCCAGGCTCAGGGCGGCCACCGCCCAGAAGCCCATCCGCGTGGTCCTGAACTGCTCCTCCCAGCCCTGCTGGGTGGAGATCCAGGCCGCCGTGTACACGGTGGCGTCCGTCACCTCCTGGGCCACGGAGCCCGGCTCCCGCCACGTCTTCAGCGACGGCGTGACGGTGAGGCACTGGAGCGCGACCACCGTCGGGGACGGGTCCTCGCGCGCGCCCTCGGGGGTCAGCTACGCCATCTTCATGCCGGACAGCCGGGTCTACTCCGACCCCAGGCCGTTCGACGTGTTCTTCTACCACCAGGGCTCGACCGAACCGCAGAAGCCCGGATGGCGCCTCAGCGTGGGCACCGACTCCGGCCGCGTGAACACCAGCCGCGAGACCCTCACGTTCTAGCGGCACCGCAGGAGGGACGGAAAATGACCCCGACGAAGAACACGCGGCACGGAGCTGGCTCCGCCGGCGCCCCCCCCGCCCGCGGCGGCGCGCCAGGCGGCTTCACCCTGGTGGAGGTCCTGGTGACCATAGCCGTCATCGCCTTCGGCTGCCTGGCGGCGCTCCTGATGCAGTCGAGCGCCCTCAGGAGCAACACCATGTCCGACCACATGACGGTCGCGACGTTCGTCGCCGAGTCGGAGATAGAGCGGCTGAAGTCGCTCACCTTCGAGGAGCTGAACGCCGAGATAGCCGAGCGCGGCCCCCTGGCCACCTGGTGGACGGACCGCATGTACAGGATCTGCCCCGGCTCCTCCGCCGCCTCCTGCACGAAGGACTATCCCTTCGAAGTTCAGCTCCGCTACTATTCGCAGTATCCGACCACGTTCAGCAACACGACCGAGGTGACGGTCTCCTGGCGCGACAACACCGGGAGACATTCCGTCCACAACGCCGCCGCCATGACGGATCTCTCCTTCTGACCGGCCCGCGAGGCCGGCACGGCATCCCCTGAGCCGGAGCCCCGAAGCCGGCACGGCATCCCCTGAGCGGGCGGATCACATCCCCCGAGCCCGCCGCCCGCCCGGGCGCAACTAAGCCCTGACGACACCGCCCGCGCGGACGCGGCACAGCTTTTCTCGGACACGGCACCAGGCCGCAGTCCCGATGCACGACACGCTGCCGGAGGAAACGAAGGCGCAGGTTCCCGGAGGTAACGAAGGTCATGACCAGCAAAAGCTCTATGCCGGACTTCCCCGTCCGCAAGCACGGCGCGAAAAGCGGCCTGATCCTCGCATTCGCGCTCGGGGTCCTTGTCCTGATGGCCCTCATGGGCATCGTGATCCTCTCCAACACCAGGACCGAGATGAACATCACGGCCAACAGCCGCCTGGGCCGCGAGTCCTTCAACTCCGCCGACGCCATGGCCCGCGTGGCCACCTTCCTCACGCTGGCCATGCTGAACCAGGTGGGCCACAACATCGACGACGTCATAACCTCAAGTACCGCCTCCCTGTCGCCGCCGCCGCGCTACCCCCTCTACGTCTGCCTGAAGTCCAAGTTCAACTACGAGGACATCACCCACGAGGCCACCAACTACGACTACGTGAAGCGGTACACGGAGACGGGCGCGGGATCCCTCGCGGCCGATCCGCACATCACCTTCGAGCTCGGGCCCTGCGGCTCCGGCGCCCGCGTGATAGCCACCGCAGTCGTCAACCTGGACACCACCGACATCATCAGCTCCGGCATGAGCCTCAGCACCGGCGACCCCAACGACTCCTCCGGCGGCCAGAAGACGCAGGTGGGCATCGTCATCTCCGTGAACGCCAAGACCTACGAGGCCGCCAGCAGGGGCGCGGACGACCCCAACTCCATCATTACCGTCATGTACCGAAGCTATATGTGAGACTTCCGGGACGGACCCGCGCGGGCACACAAAGGCCCGCGCGGGGTTTCCCCGGCCCCTCTCCCCGCTTCCTCCCCCGCCCGCGCCTCTAAGCCTCTCCCGCCTGCCCCGAACGCCACCCCTCCCAGCGCCTTGTCCCGCCTCACTCACCCCGCCCTGCCTTTGTCACTGCCGCCTCGCTCTCTCGCCAGGCCCCTCGCCTCTCACGCCTCGCTCTCCCGCCTAGCCCCTCGCCTCTTCCGCCTTGCTCTCCCGCCAGGTGCCTCGCCTCTTCCGCCTCCCTCTCCCTCTAACCACCTCGCCTATCATGCCTCGCTCTCCCGCCGATCTCCTTTCCTCTCCAGCCTCACCCCTCCCGCCAGACCCCTCGACTCTTCCGCCTCCTTCTCCCGACAGGCGCCTCGCCTCTTCCGTCTCGCTCTCCCGCCAGGCCCCTCAACTCCTCCGCCTCCTTCTCCCGACAGACCCCACGAATCTTCCGCCTCTTTCTCCCGACAGGTGCCTCGCTTCTTCCGCCTCGCTCTCCAGCCTATCACCTCTCCTATCCCTCCAAGCCCCTCGACTCTTCCGTCTCCTTCGCCCGCCAGGCCCCTCGACTCTTCCGCGTACTTCTCCCGCCAGGCCCCTCGACTCTTCCGCCTCGCTCTCCCGCCAGGCCCCTCGACTCTTCCGCCTCCTTCTCCCGCCAGCCGCCTCGCCTCTCCCGCCTCGCTCTCCAGCCAGGTTCCTCGCCTCTCCCGCCTCACTCCCGCTAGGAACCGTGCATAACCCCCCCCGCACTGCTTGCCCCGCCCACACCTCCGTCGCCCCCTGCCCTGCCAGCGCCTCTCACGCCCCCACACTCCTCGACGGCCTCGCCTCACAAGCCTCCCTCACCCCGTCCTGATCCGCGTGTCGTCCTCCATCCCTGCCTTTCCGCCAGTGTCAAAGCCTGCAGACTGCCGCATTAATCCAGCGGCACCAGAATCTCTTCCCTCTTTCACGTGTCCGCCAGCCTTTTGAATTTTATAATTCAATAATTTAAAAATATATAATTTAAACATAATTTGACTATATTGTAATGTATCGAGATATTCATACAAAATTAATTATTTAATATCTTAAAAATAAACAATATAACTGTTTGTCTTTTCATTTGTTCTTTATGTCTTATCGGAATTGATTTATAAAATAATTCTGAAACATTTCTATACAGTTCAGTTCATGATCCGTAACAGTCTTGATATTCAAAGTTCCAAAAAGTTAATACTGCCCCTCGCGGCGTCACAATCGCTGAGCACTCGCGTCCCCTGCCGATCTCCCCGTCCCCAGGACCTTGCGGTCGCTCGCGGACTCCGGCAGGGCCCTCCCAAGCGGCGGCGCGAAATGCACGGCCCGCAAGACTTCCCCCCGCCCTGCCTCGCCGGCCGGCTGGGAGTGCCGGGGTGCCAAAAACGGCGCTCCGTTTGAGTTTTCGGGCAGCTGTGAGTTACAATCAAATCGATTGTGAAATCTGACCCTCACGGGGGGGGCATCCGGCCCCCCGCTCCGGCCGCGCCTCCGGGCCGCTCCCTCACGAAAGAGGCCGCACATGCCCTCCACCCCCCTCAGGGGTCACGCTTCATCCGGCACCCTGCCCTCCTCCCCGAGCCTCCGGGCTACCGCCGTTCATTCCCGCGCGGCTTCCGGCGCCGCCGCGAGCCCCGTCCCTGCAACAGCCGCCCCCCGCCCCCTCCCCGCGGCCGCTTCCGCCGCCTCCCGCCCAGTCCCCGCGAGCGCCGGACGCCGCCTCCCCGCACCCCAGGCCGCCCTCCGCCCCGTCCTCGCGCTCCTGGCCGCCGCCCTCCTCGCGGCGGCCCTCGCCGGGGCCGCCGCGGCCCAGACGCCGCTCCCGGCCGGGCCGGACAAGCTGGAGTACCAGTCTTCCCCCTTCCAGGCGACGGCGCAGGTGATTCCCCAGGTCCTCATAGTTCTTTCCAAGCACATCCAGATGTTCGGGCAGGCATACCCCGGGATACTGGACATGGACGGGGACGGGAGGGCCGACACGGGCTTCAACCCCGGGGTGGAGTACGTGGGCTACTTCGACAGCAGGTCATGCTACAGGTACCTGGGGGCGACTTACAAGGGCCTCTACGGGGAATACGCGACCGGCGAGCCGAACGGCTACTTCCTGAGGGCGGGGGCCGCGACCGAGGACGACTCCCAGGCCCAGGTGAACGCCGGGAGGCCCAGGGGGCTCCCCGAATACGTGATCTCGCCCAGATCCGCCACGGGCATCTGCCGGAACGTGAAGTACGGCAACGCCGGCACCTTCAGCGGCAACTGGCTCAACTACGTCGCCACCAGCCGCATGGACGCGATAAGGAGGATCCTGTACGGGGGCGCGAGAAACATAGACAACACGAACGACACCTACCTGGAGGGATCCTTCGTGCCCCCGGACTCCACGGTCTGGGGCGCAGAGATCCGCTCCGACGACACCTGGGCCGAGGTCACCCCGCTCTCCGCCTACTTCGACGTCACCAAGTACACGCCGTACGCCAAGCCCAAGAGCAAGAAGGCCCACTTCTTCGGCAGGGGCTCGGATCTCGCCGAGGCGACCCGCTTCCCGGCCCTGAGGGTGCTCCTGGACGCCGACCGCTCCTCCATCGACATCGGCGGCACTGACGGCGTGGGGCAGAAGGTGGTGGCCACGATGCCCTACGGGAGGTACTGGGACTGGGTGCTGGTGAACCGCCCGCTTCCCGACGACAGGGTGCTCAGGCCCGCGGTCCGCTCCACCGTGCTCGTCTACCGGATAAGGCTCAGGGCATGCGTCTCCGGCAACACCGGGGCCGGCGAGGGTTGCCTCCGGTACCCCGGGGCCACGGACTCGCCTTCGGACGACGTCTGGAAGCCGGCCGGGCTCCTGCAGAAGTACGGCGAGGGGCCCGGCGCCATGGAGTTCGGGCTCATGACCGGCGGCTTCGGCCCCTCCATACGCACGGAAGGGGCCAAGCTCCGCAACCACGTGGGGCCCGTCACGGGAATCCCGCCCTTCCCCGCCGGAGCCTACGTCCCGGCGGTGAACGCCAGGACGGGGCAGTTCCTGGGCGGAGGGCTCCTGCGCAACCTGGATCTCCTCCGCATCGCCGGCCGCGACAACTCCATAGACCCGCGCACCTGGGAAGGAGCCAGGTACTACAACGAGTTCAGCTGGGGCAACCCCATGGGGGAGATGGTCTACGAGGCGGTCCGCTACATGGCCGGCGCCCCGTCGCCCACACCCGGGTTCACTTCCGAAAGGGACTCGGACACTCCGGGAAGCCCGATACTCTCGCTCACCTCCTTCGACGCCGCGCAGAGCTGGACCCTGGGCCGCCCGACGACCGCGGGCGCCACGTGCCCGCGGCCGGTGATACTGCTCATAAGCGACATCACGACCGACTGGGACGGGAACGCCGTGGGGACCGACCTGAACCTCAGCCCGGTGTGGAGCTCTCTGGGAGGGGGCCTCACGCCCTCCGACATGCCGGCCTCCTTCGACATGGGAAAATACCTGGACACCATCACCAGGCTGGAGGGCATCGACCGTTCGGGATCCGTGAAATACTACCACTCGACCGGCACGTCCGACAGCTGCTCTCCCAAGGCGCTCACGCGGGGCCTTGCCGGGGTCAAGGGCGTCTGCCCCAACGCCCAGAGCTCCATGGGCACCTACAGCGCGGCGGCTGTGGCATATTACGCCCACACGCACGACGTCAACCGTGCCGACGTCACCGGCCTCTCGGCCTCCGGCATCGACATATACGCGGTCACCATGAGCCCGCCGTTCCCGGAGCTGGTCTTCGCGGTGAAGGACTCCGCGGGACGCGAGCAGAAGCGCATAGCCGTGCTCCCGGTGAACATCTCGTCCATCGTCTCCGGCTACCCAGAGATGGGATTCCTGAACTACTTCATCCTGGACATGGACACGGACCGCAAGGGCACGGTGTTCAGCTCGTCCATAAAGGTGAACTTCTCCGACAGCCAGATGGGCGGCGACTGGGAGGGCGACGGGCAGGTGACCTTCACGGTCGATCTCCTGACCGACGCCTCCACCCCCACCTCCATGCGGACCACGGCAAAGGTGCCGGTCGACTCCGGGGACACGCCGGTCAGGGGCGGCACCTTCTACAAGTTCCGTAACCCGGCCACGGCCACGTCGGCGAGGGACTTCATCGACATCCAGCCGCAGCAGGTCAAGGCCCTTCTCATACGTTCCGAGTGGGAGGAGAGGGGCACGGCCAACGGCATGGCCATGGGCTACTCCATAAGCGGCTCAGTGCGCGACGGCACCTATCTCGACCTTACCATGAACCGCCCGCCGGCGTCGTCCAAGCTCACGCCCAAGGGCTGCCCTTACGCGGACGGCCCCGCGACGGGGGCCGAAGGATGCGGCGCGCGGATCGTGGATCTGAAGTCCCAGTCCAGAATATTCCAGTTCGCGGCGAGCTCCGACTACCGGTTCCTGCCGAACCCGCTCTACCTCGCCGCGAAATACGGCGGCTTCGGGGACGGGGACTCGAACGGCGTTCCCGGCCCCGGCGAGTGGGAGGGCGAGGACGGCGAGACCCCCAGGAACTACTTCCAGGCGGTGAACATCGCCCAGCTCCCCGGGATGCTGGAGAGCGCGTTCAGGAACATCGCCAAGTCCATGTCCACGGGCACGGCGTCGTCGGCGTCCCTGGACTCCGTCCTGGGGGGCGGCATATCGGTCCAGACGTACTTCTACCCGGAGCTGACCTGCCTGCGCGACCCGGCCCAGCGGGTCCGGTGGACGGGGAGCGTCTTCGGGCTCTTCCTGGACAGGTGGGGCAACCTGCGCGAGGACACCGACGGGGACGGGCAGCTGACGGTCAAGAACCAAAAGGACGGCGCCAGGGGCGACTACGTGGTGACCTTCAGCTCCGTGAAGACGCCGCCCATGAACCCCCCGGCCTGCTACGCGTCGGGCCACTTCATCAGCCTCTGCTTCGACCCCTGGGGCACGAACACGGTGACCCCGGTGCAGGGGTCCATGGGGAGGCCCGAGTCGATCTTCAAGGTGAAGGCCCTCTTCGACTCCGGCAGGTGGCTCTCCCGCCTGAGCGACGCGAGGCTCCTCTCCGGCCCCCGCCCCTGGTCGGCGCCCGCCACCGCCGCGGACGGCCGCAGGCGGATCTACTGGGGGCACCCGGCCCCGGACCCCCGAGCGCCGGGCGGGTACACGGTGCGCCGCAACATCTTCGAGCCTTCTGACCTGAACGGCATGAAGCTCCTGGCCTCGCTCATGCTCCATTCCAACTTCCGGCAGATCAACCCCGGCCTCGGCCAGGACAGGGCGGCGGCCGCCAAGAAGCTCACGGAATGGCTGATAGGCGTGGACTCCGAGGGGCTCCGGAGCCGCCAGATGGGCGACCCCTGGACCGACGACGCCACTCCGGTCACGATGCGCATGGGCGACGTCCTGAACTCCAAGCCCATCCTCTCGGGCCCGCCGGCGTCCGGCTTCGATCTCCTCTACGGCGACCGGACGTACCGCAACTTCCGCTCCGACCGGAGCACGAGGAGGCTCATGGCCTACTTCGGCGCGAACGACGGCATGCTCCACGCGGTGAACGTCGGCTTCGCCGGCGGCCTGGTCGAGGGGGCGGTGTCGTACCGGCTCAGCACGGGCAGCCAGACGCCGCACGAGCTCGGGGCGGAGATCTGGGCCTACGTGCCCACCTCGCTTCTCCCGCACCTGCAGTTCCTGGCCGATCCCGACTACCGCCACGCCTACTACGCCGACCTGAAGCCGCTCGTGGTGGACGCCAAGATAGACGGCGAGTGGAGGACCGTGCTCATAGCCGGGCTCAGGCTGGGCGGGAGGCCCGTCCCGGCCCCGGATCCCTCCGTCCTGGGGGCCGAGCACTTCTTCTCCGAGGTGTTCGCGCTGGACGTGACCGACCCCGAGCGCGAGCCCGCCCTGCTGTGGCGATACTCCTCGCTCCAGGCCGGGCTCACCGTGGGGATGCCCACCGTCGTGAGCTCCGGCGGCAGGTGGTACGCCGTGCTTCCCTCGGGGCCCGTGACCGACCAGCCTGTCGGGGGGAGCGGCGCCGCCCCGCCCCGGGTCGACCTGGGCGCGACGTCCCCCTACGCCGGCGAGAGCACCCAGAACGCCAGGCTCATCGTTCTCGACATGGACACCGGGCGGGAGATTTCCGCCGGCTCGGCACCCGGCTACCTCACGGTGCAGGAGCCCGCGAGCTTCTTCAACAACCCGTTCATGCCCATGGCAGCGAGGCGCGCGACGCCATGGACCAACCACGCCGTCTACTTCGGCCTCACCGTGAGCCGCGACCGGGCCGCCGGCCGAGACTCCGGTGCGGTCTACCGCCTCCAGACCGTGGACCACAACGGCGAGGCCCTGCCCCCCGAAGGGTGGAGCCTCAAGAGGCTCTACGCCACAGACCGGCCCGTCACGGGGGCGGTGAACTCCACCTACGACACGAAAGGCAACCTCTGGGTGGTCTTCGGCACCGGAAGGCTCTGGTCCATGTCCGACGTCCAGCCCTGCACGGGGCACGGCACGGCGGACTGCATGGAGAACCACAGCCAGTTCCTCTACGGCATCAAGGAGGAGCTGAACCAGTCCGGGAACCTCACGTTCCGCGACAGGACCCTGGACGCGCCCTTCATCGTGAACGTGACCGGCGTGAAGGTCTTCAGGACGGGGGCGGTGACCGACATCCCGACCCAGAGCTCGGGCGCCGACCCCGGCTCCATCACGAGCTACCGCCAGCTCGCGGCGCTCATAGCCTCCCCCGCCTCCATAGGCTACAAGAGGCAGCTGGACATGGGCTCGGTCTTCCGCCCGGGCGAGCCGCACGCCTTCGAGATGGTCCTGACCCAGCCCAAGTTCGTTACCGCGGCCCCGGGCAAGTCGCTGGCGGCGTTCACCTCCTTCGAGCCCAAGCCCAAGGAGTGCGGCGCCTCCGGCTTCGGGTACCTGTACCTCGTGGACACGTTCACCGGCCTGCCCGAGCCCACCGTCCACGACGCCTTCCACGCGTCCGCGTCGGCCCCGTCGCCCGACGTCAGCCCCGGCCAGGTGGTCGGGGCGCTGGACGTGGGCGAGGGCAACCCCTCCGAGGCCTTCGTCACGGTGACGGCGTCGGGCATCACGGTGTCAGCCGCCGCCCCGGACGCCAGCATCCACTCCTTCACCGTGAACCGCGAGACCGGCGGCAGCGGCTCCGGCATCATATCCTGGCGCGAGGTCCAGGACACGGGCTTCAAGCTCTCGCCCAACACCATGGTGAGGGATCTGGGCGACGGTCCCGGCGGCCAGCGCCGCTGGCGCATCCCCGGGGGCCGCTGACCCGCCGGGCGCGGGCGCCTTCCGGACCCCCGACAGTCATCCGTCCCCGGCACCTTCCTGCCCCGGGCTCCGGGGCGGACCTCCCGTCCGGCCCCGCCGGCCCGATCCGCCACGCCCTGGCAGAAAGAGCGCCTCTCCCGCGGCCGAGCCTCCAGCAGGCCACCCGGAGGAACAAGCATGCCCGCAACCCCCGCCCGGTCATTCCCGCCGGCGCCCGCCGTCCTTTTTTTCCTTGCCTTCACGGTCTTCCCGGTCTGCCTGGCGTCCTCGGGACTTCACGCCCAGTCGGAGCTGGAATGGACAGCCACGTGGACACGGGATCTTCCCACCCCGTTCACGAAAACCGCCGTCAGGCCCGAGAACGCGACCGACGCCACCTACAAGGACCGGCTCTTCTCGCCGAAATGTCCCAAGATCCACCACGACTTCATCGTGAGCTACCCCAGGGGCCTGGACGCCGGCGGGCCGGCCGACGCCGCCGCGGCCGCAGTCGGCCAGAAATACCTGTCCCAGCTGAATGAGGAGAGGCAGAGTTTGGACATGAAGGCTGACGAGTGCGACCCGGACCTTCCCTACTCCGAGCTCTACTCCGATTCCTGGGTCACCAGCTCGCCGTACCAGGTCTCCCCGTCGACCTTCTCCGTGCTGTTCTCTTTCGGAGGCTACTCGGGAGGAGCGCACGGCTACTACGGCTACGAGTCGGTCAACCTCCTGTCCGGCGGGACCCTCCTGACGCTGGGCCGCCTGTTCCCCTCCCCCCCGACCTCGCTGCCCAGGCTCTGGAACGCCATCTTCAGGGGCTTCTGCAGGGGCAACGAGACGGCCCCGTCCTTCTACGGAAACCAGCCCTGCGGGGGCGCCGCGCCCCCCGTGCCAGATCCCCTGAAAAACCCGCAGGCGTCCCTGGACGACGCCGGACATCTCCTCCTCACCTCGCGGGGACTGAGCGTGATCCTGGGCGGCTACGAGGGGTACGGCTTCGTGGGCGCGGTCCTGGACATCCCGAGGGAAGAAGTCCTGGGGATGGGCGCCGACCCGGCCATATGGCGCTGAGGTTACCGCCCGTGACACGGCATGTCACGCCGGACCGCCGGTCCCCAGTCCGCCGGTCCCCAGTCCGCCGGCCCGCAGTCCGCGACGCCGCGCGGCACGAAGCTTCCCGGAAACCGGGACAATCCTTGCCAGGAGAAAAATCCATGAGAGCTCCCGTCGACTCCTTCCGCGCCGGCGCTCCTGACGCCGCGGCCCTGCTCGTCACCGCCCTCATCCTCATCCTCACCCTCGTCATCGTCTCGAGCCCGGCTCCCCTTCGCGCGCAGGACGGGGACCCCGAAATGGCCCCCAGGTGGTCCAGGGTGCTTCCGACGCCCTTCACCCAGAACGCGGAAAGGCCGGAGAGAGCAGTCGACAGTACCGTGAGGGAGCGGATCCTGTCCCCAAAATGTCCCAAGGCCAGCTTCGACTACCTCGTGAGCTTCCCCCAGGACATGGACCGCGGCGGGCCGGTGGACTCTTCCCTGCGCGCCCTGAGCCAGACATACGCTGCCAAAATATCGGAGGGTAAAGCCGCTCTCGAAAGGGACGCCGCGGAATGCGACCCGGATTTCCCCGACTACGCTTACACGTCGGTGTTCCATGTCACCAGCTCCCCTTACCGGGTGTCCGCCTCGGCCTTTTCCGTCCTGTTCGCCACCGGAGAGTACGGGGGCGGCGGCCACGGAACCTACAGCTACCTCTCGGTCAACTACCTCGCCGACGGCACGCTCATCACCCTGCGGCGCCTGTTCCCCGACGCAGCGGCCTCGCTGCCCCGGCTCTGGAACAGCATTTACAGAGGCTTCTGCAAAAATAACCAGTCGCTACCCTCCTTCTACGGCGAAGGGGCATGCGGCGGGGCAATTCCGCCAGTGCCCGCCCCCCTGAAAAACCCGCAGGCCGCCCTGGACGATGCCGGGCACCTGCTTCTCACCTCACTCGGCCTCAGCGTCGTCCTCGGAGGTTACGACGGATACGGCTTCCAGGGAGCCTTCCTGGACATGCCCAAGTCCGAGCTGCTTGCGATGGGCGCCGACCCGGCCATCTGGCGCTGAGGGCACGGACGCCTGCCCGGCACCTCCCTCCCCGCCGTTCCGGGCAGGCCGGGCCGGCCTCCCCTCGCCTCTCCCGCCTCCTCGGCCTGCGGCCGCGTTCCGGACACGGGCCCGGCTTCCTCCGGCAGGCTGGCGGCACCCCGTCGCCGACGGGCGGCACTCCGCCTGGATTGTCAACCTGTAGCATGACGTAATGACAAAACATGTCATGCTGATAATCCCTGAGGCTTTGACTCAACTGACAGTCATGTCCCGGTACGGGAGCATGTCCCTTTCGGGATGAACACGCCCTCCGCCATCACCCCGCCCGAATTCGGGCTGCCTGGCCGGACCGGGCTCGAGCCCCGGCAGCCATTCCGGTTCCGGTTCACTCCGAACCTGTCCAGTCATCCTTCAAAATCCCGGCCACCGAGCCCCGGACAGCAGGATTTCCGGCCCCTGACGACCGGCTTTCCGGTCGCCGGGCCCCGGACAGCAGGATTTCCGGCCCCTGACGACCGGCTTTCCGGCCGCCGGGCCCAGGACGACAGGATTTCCGGCCCCTGACGACTGGCTTTCCGGCCGCCGGGCCCAGGACGACAGGATTTCCGGCCGCAGGACCCACGGGCTGCAGACCTTCAGCCCGCCGGGCCGACAATCCGCGACAGCGCACGGAACGAGGCCGCGCTGCACCCCGGCCAGTTCCCCTGGATGAATGTCCGTGAGAGCGTCCAGCATCCTCTTCCGAGCAGGCGCCCTTGCCGCCGCTGACGTTCTCGCAATCGCGATCGTCGCGGCCGCACGGGACATTCGTGCTCTGGTCGGGATCCCGGAATGGGCCGGAAAATGGACAGAGGGGCTTCCCACGCCTTTCACAAAAAAAGCGGCCAGGCCCGAGAGGGCCGCCGACGCGACCGTGAGGGACCGGCTCCTGTCGCCCGCCTGCCCCAAGGCCAGCTTCGACTGCGTCGCGAGCTTCCCCAGGGACATGGACAGCGGATGCCCGGCGGACAGGGCCCTGGACGCCCTGGCCAGCAGTTCCTGGCCCGGATGAGGGAGGAGAAGAGCTCGTTTCAGTATCTGTTCACAGACGAAAGCAGAGGAACCTACTGAGGATCAAGAACACCCTCATTTCTGGTGTAGGACGGCCTTCCTCCGTGGTCAGAGCGGCCTTTCTCCTGGACCAGAGCTGCTTTCTTCCAGCTCCAGGACAGGCTACCTCCGTGGCCTGGGCAACCTACCCGTGAACGGATATACCCAAGCAGGAAGGCCGGATTGGGCCTGGAAGAACGCGCAACTGGGCCCTGCTTGACTCTTCCCAGACGAGTCGTTTCCGACCGGGAACTCGCCGGTCCCGGTCCCGGACCTGGGGTGGGGGTGTTCTGCTGGCTATGAGACTGCCCAGAGGGGTGGTTTCCGACCGGGAACTCTGCTGGCCCGCGCGTGGGCGTGCCCGGTTGGATCCTGGGCTCACCTGACGTGTCATTTTCGGCAGGCGATCCTACTGATTCGGACTTTTGTGATGCCGGACAGTTTCGTGGCTTTCCCGGAGGAGTCGTTTCCAGCAATGATCAGACCTAAACGGACTTGGGGTGGCTGTCTAATTTAGTCAAGGTCTTGATTTAAATATTAGAATGATATATTTTTATTGCAAAATGACTGGCGGGCAGTAGGCCTCCTGGCAGACTTCTTCGCTTAAGGAAGGCCCGAAGCCGAAAGGGAGCATTATGACTCGTGACTCGACGACTCCTCAGGATTTTCCTGGGTTGCCTCTCGGGATGTCCACATTTGAGGTGCTGAGGCGGAAGGATTTGGTCTACGTCGACAAGACCGAGTATTTCCTCGATCTGCAGAAGGAGCCGCAGTTTATTTTTTGCGCACGGCCCCGTCGTTTCGGCAAGTCGCTTACGCTAAGCGCCTTAGACGCGTTCTGTTCAGGGAGAGAGGAGCTTTTCCGCGGGCTCACGGTCGAGAGCTACATGCGCTCCCCAGATTTTGTTGCCCGCCCTGTCATTCGTCTGGACATGTCCGTGGTAGCATATGGAGACACCATTGCCAGTTTGGCAGAAAATGTCATGGTCATTCTGGGAGAGAATGCCGCGAGGCACAATGTTTCGTTGCATGGCTCTAGCATTGCGATTGCTTTTTATAATCTTATTTCGGATGTCTACAATTCGACCGGGAAGGAAGTTGTTCTCCTGATAGATGAATACGATGCACCGGTCATCGATGCCATAGGGTCAACCAAGGAAATATCCAATCCTGGACTGCTGTCCGCCAGACGAAGCGCCATGCAGGATTTTTATTGGACGATCAAATCGTCCGAAGCAAGAATCGAGATGGCTTTCATCACAGGAATCACCAAGTTCAGCAGAATGGGCGTGTTTTCCAAGCTCAACAACCTGACAGACATATCCCTGTCATCAAAATTCAGCTCTTTCATGGGTTATACTCAGGAGGAGTTGGAGACATGTTTTGCTCCTTTCATTACCTCGACTGCTCTTGAGCTCGGGATGAGCAATGATAGGCTTTTACGTAAAATTCGTAACTACTATAACGGATTTTCATTCGATGGAAAGCAAAAGCTGTACAACCCCTATTCAATTAATCATTTTTTTAAAGACATGGAGTTTTTGAACTATTGGACCGAATCCGGTTCCGACTCTTTCATCAGAAAATTCCTAATGGATAATTCCATCACGGCTGACGAGTTCCAGGGCAAGCATGTCAGCTCCACATTTGTTAGAGCTCCTGGTGAAATCGATACTACACCTGCACATGGATTCCTTTACCAGGCCGGATACCTTACCCTTCGGAAAAGAGGAAAGAAGGATTATGCCTTGATATTTCCCAACCTTGAGGTGCGCGAAAACTTTGCCAGATTATTTCTGCAGAACGTCACATATGAATCGGTTGGCATTGACGATGTCGCTAAGGAGCTTTCGCGTTGCCTGGCATCCTGCGACGTCCCCGGCATGGTAGATATCTTCTGCCGCCTATTTTTCGGAATTTGCCACAAGGATCATAAGGGCGTTATCCGCAGTTCCGTGATCAGTCTCATCAAGAAAATCATACGCAGGATCACTGGTTCAGACTCCTTGGACGAATCGGAGCGGAACAAGTCCGAAGAGCTTGTTGAGACTCTTGAAAACTCTAAAGGCGAAGGATTCTACCGCTCATTGCTGCAGGCCTGCCTGTGGACGGCCGGGGCAAAGGTTACTCCTGAGAAGAGAGAAAACCTCGGGGACCTCGACCTCGAGGCTTATTATGGACACCTGACGTACATATTCGAGCTTAAAATGGCCAAAAATGCCAGCGGCGCGAACGTTGCTGTCCGGAATGGCATGAAGCAGATTCATGAAAGGGGCTACGGTCTGGCATCGAAAGACCCCATTTTCGTGTCGCTTGCCTTCGGCAAGGCGGAGAAGAACATCGTGGGCTGTATTTTCGAGAAGGACGGGAAAGAGACGGCCGTGGAGATCAAGAGAAAGGCGGGAAGAGGAGGGAGGGGCTGACATGCCGCAGACACAGGGAACGAGAATTAAGGAGGCAGGGCTCGATTTTTCAGGAGGCGGAGCCGTTCAAGGGTGATTTAGGGCGTAGCGCCTCCGGACAGTCGCGCACGGGGAAGAGTGTCCGTCGATATCGATTGCTTCGACAGAGCTCTTGGTCGGACTTGAGAATGCCCTGACTGTGACTTTCTTCAGGTCAAGCGAGATGTATTTTCACTTGCCAGAATGCAGCTGGAGCAGGAACGACCTTGCTCCCGCTTTCTGACGGGACTTCGCCTTAGTTTTAACGCAAGGCATGACGATGTTGCAGCAACCGTTCAGGTACTCCCCCTCCCTCTCCCCCGTCGTATCTGTTCTCAGACGAAAGCAGGGGAGAACCTACAGCAGGACTCAGATCATCCTCATTCCTGGTGCAGGGCGGCCTTCCACCGTGGCCAGGGAGCTGCCCGTGAACGGATACATTTTTTTTTTTTGCAGCTGTAAATTCACAACTTATGCAGCAACATCGCTCTTGCTCAATTCAACAATATTTAACATACAAATGTTTAAAACATATTACATTTTTACTGCACTACATGCCTTTAGGCTAATCAATATAAAACCTTAAAAAATAGCTTCTCAAAAGTTGGCAAGCAAAAAAGAAAATACTTGCTGTTTTAAGAAAAAATGCAATCATTCAAATGCTTTGGAGAAAATTTACATTTATAATATTTCAACCTATCTCCAGTAACCATGTCATTTTACATACCCAACGTTCACTTGAATTTCACAGACTATTTAATTTATATCCTTTTATACTCTTGCCATAAAGTGGAGGTATCTGAATAGTTATCTAAAAGTTTATATAGATTTAAAAGCAAGATATCCAAAATTAAATGCATGAAAATCAAAATAATAATGCAAGAAGTCCGAAACTGGACTTGATCAAAACCAAATTAAAATACAAAATTATTAAATATTACGAGTTCGGTTAAATGTTATAATTTTTACTATCGTTCCAAGGGTGAGAAATCAGTGCAAGATCCCAAATCTGGTATCTCTTTGCCATGACTCGCTTCCATAAAGTGGGAAAAGATTTCAACATTATCTAATATTTATCCGGAAGCGTAATACAAAATTATTAACTGTTCAGGTGCCTCTCTTTTGAGAACCTTTTTGAAGGAAGAGATCCCTGATAAGGAACCCTTGAAGTTGAAAAGTCACCTTTGGATACTCCATGTGGTAATGATAAGTTTCCGCATGGGTATTTTTACAGGGAAGATCTCCCAGTTGAGTTCCCTTTGGAGGGGCGCCTGAACAGTTATCAAAATTATTAAATACAAAATGTTTTTAAAGCTCGTTTTGACCGGATTTTCGTCAACGTTCAAGGCTTGCGGCGCGCCAGGCCTGTCAGGAGGACGTTCCCCGGACCGGACGGCTCGTCCGTCCGTGCCGGAGGGAATCTGGCGGACATACTACAGGAACTTCGTCATGAAGGCCCTCAGGTCGCTGGCCTTGTCCACCTCGTTCTTCTTGGACATCACGAGCGAGAGCGCCATCACCGCGGCGCCCAGCTGGCGGCCCACCCGCTTGGGGTCGCAGAAGGACGGGATGGTCTTCAGGAGCTCCAGCGCCCTCCCTGTGTGCTCGCTCTGGGTGAACGCGGTGACGAGCCTTATGGCGGACTTCGCGCGGATGAGCTCCAGGCCGTCGGCAGGCCCCAGCCTCGCGAGCGACTCGTAGACGCTCGCGGCCTCCTCGGCGAACCCGCGGCCGGAAAGGTCGGCTATGAGCCAGGATGCCGTGCGGGCCTTCAGGGCCGGGAGCCTCCCCGCGGCGCTCTCGCCCGGCAGGCTGGCGTAGAAGGACAGGGCGTCGGTGATCTCGCCCTTGCGGCAGTAGTGTATGGTGAGGTAGAAAGCTATCTCCGCCTTCTCCTCCTCCAGCCGCGAGGAGCCGCCGTCGCCGGGCAGGCTGTCGAAAAGCTCGCGGGCGGCCTTCAGCTCGCCCTTCTCGCAGTAGCCGGAAATGATGTCCTGGGCCATCGCGAACAGCTTCAGCGTGAACTTCCCGCCCCTAGGGGCCTCGCGGCGCGAGTGCTCGAAGATGCGGCGCGCGTTCGCGACGGAGCCCTCGTCCACGTAGCTCTCCACCAGCCTGCCCGCGGCCTTCATCCACTTCCGCGCGGCCTTCTCCGGGCCCCGGAAGTCGGCGCGCCTCTTGAACAGCCTCGCGGCCCTCCCGTAAAGGCCCACCGAAAGCAGGGCGCCGAACGCTTCCGTCTCCGCCTGGAGCCGCTCGTAGTAGATGCGGTCCCCGGAACGGCGGGTGGAGGGGAGCGCCCCGAGGAGCGCCTCGGCCTCCGTCGCGAATCCCATCCTGCCCAGCGAGCTCACCACGGCGGCCCCCATGCGGCAGGAGACGAACATCAGGGGCTCCGGGCCCTTGACCGGGGCGAACGCGTGGTACAGGCCCAGAGCCTCCATGGCGAAGCCGTTGCTGCAGCATTCCTCCACGGCCGCCAGAGCCGCCTCGGCGAAGGCGAGCGTGTCGCCCTCGTCCCTCGCGGCGTCGGCCACCGTCCTGCAGAAGTCCCTGGCGTCATCGTCGCGCAGGCACTCGTTGAGCTCCGCCACCAGCCGCAGGGACGCGTGGAACACCGCGGAATACTCCGCGCGGGAGGCCTCCGCCGGGTCCCCCGTGGCCCGGCGCGCCTTGCCAGCGGCGGCGCCCGGCACGGCCTTGTCCCGTGAACCCCGTGCGGCTCCCGTCCCCTCCCCGGTTCCGGGACCGCTTCCGAGGCTGACCTGGCTCTCCAGGAGGACGCGGGCCTCGTCCAGCCGCCGCACGTCCAGGCAGGCCCCGGCCACCGCGGCGGCGGCCCTGGCGCGGTGGACGGCCACCAGCGGAGCGCCTGAGAAGTCCGCGAAGGCCTCCAGCACAGCCCTGGCCTCGTCCAGCTCGCCCAGCCGGGCGCACTCCTCCACGTAGCTCAGCGCCGCCTCGCCGCGGAGCACGGAACTCTCGGCGCTCTCCGAGGGGACGTGCAGGGCCCTCGCGAGAAACGCGTGGCGGCCCTCCTGCCCCGGGCTCCGGGACAGGGCGGCGAGAAGCGACAGCCCGGCCCTCATGTAAAGCCTGAAGGGCTCCGGGCCGGTCGCGTAGGTGCCCATCTCCCTGAAGACCGCGAACGCCCCTTCCAGATCGCCCGCGAGCTTCAGGCCGGCCACTATCCTGGCCGCCGCCTCGGCCCTGGCGGGCCGGCTCGCCTCCCAGCGCCTGAAGGGCCGCATGGCCGAGTACACGTCCATGGCGTCCGAGGAGCGGCCGGTGTCGGCGAGGGCGCAGGCGAGCCCCGCCGCGCTCGCGAGCCACGTGGAGGCGTTGGCCCTGCCGCAGGCGTGCCTTCTCAGATCCTCCAGCACCGCGAGAGCCTGGTCGTAGTCGCAGCACAGGACGCAGTCGGAGATGAGCACGGCCCCGGCCTCCAGCTTCCTGGACGGCACCTTCCCGGCATCCGGGAGGGCCATGATCCTCTCCGCGGCGCCGCGGACCAGCTCAAGATCCCCCAGGCGCGAGGCCAGCGCGGCCTCCCCGGCCAGCAGGGCGCCCAGGGCCTCGGCGTCCCCGTCCCCGTCCCCGCGAAGGCCGGCGGCAGAGACCAGCCTGGCGTCCGCGGAGCGGAGCTTCGCCGCGGCCCTCTCCTCGTTCCTCCTGGACCTCTGGCCCGTCCCGGAATCGGGCTGGCCGTCCAGGAGCTCAGAGCAGGAGGCCAGATCCGCTGCCGCAGCGGCCAGCTCCCCTTCGAAATCCATGAAGCCTCGCTTTGCGCCGGAGGTCCGGGGAGGGATCCGTCCCTCCTCCGCCCCCCCGGATCGTAAAGGATAACCCCCGCCGGACGCATTTTCAAGACCTGCGCCCGGGCCGCCCGGGCCAGGGAATGGACGCGGCCCGCATCCAGTCCGGACAGGCGTCCCGGGCCCCGGAGGGCGTCTCGGGAGGACCCCGCAGCCCGGCAGGGCAAGGGAACACGGCAGGCGGGGGAAGGCCCGGCGCCCGCCCGTCTGCGGGAGGGGAAGGCACGGACGCCATCCGCGTCCTTCCTCGCGGCAGGCGGCAGGCGGCGGAAGGCAGGGAGGCAGGCCGCCCCCGAGGCGGGGCCGGACGGAAGGGCCCGCACGGGGCCCTTCCGTCCGGCCCGAGAACCTCATGGGCCAGGGGCTTGAGGCAGGTGGCAAAGTCTAGAGGGAGGCGGCGAGCTTCCTGATCTCGGCCTCGGCGGCGTCGACCGCCTGGTCGTGGTCGGGCCCGAAGGGCACCACAACGCACCTGTACTCGGTCTTGAACCCCTGGCGCGTGAAGTAGGCCTTGTAGGCCTCGAACACCCGCGTGTAGGTGCTCGCGTCGGGGTTGCCCTGCGTGAAGACGAGGAGGGCCTTCTTGCCCTTCAGCCTTCCCGGCTCGGGGTTCGTGTGGAAGTCTGGCAGGAACCAGGAGTAGGTCCTGTCGATGAAGAGCTTCAGCTGGGCGGTGATCTCGCCGATGTAGACGGGGGACGCGAGGACTATCACGTCCGCGGCGGCGCAGGTGGAGAGCAAGGGGGCGATGTCGTCCTTAAGGACGCAGGCCTCGGTCTTGCCCTTGCAGCTCTGGCAGGCCTGGCATCCGCGGACGTGCTTCAGATCGTTTATGAGGTGCCTTGCGGAGGCGCCGGCCCCGCCCGTCAGTGCCGCGGCCGCGGCGTCGGCGAGCCTGGAGGAGTCGGACTTCGCCCTGGGGCTGCCCAGGACGGTGACCACGTTTGTCATGTTTTCTCCCACTTCGCGCCCGGAAATCACCGGGACGCCGTCAAGGGCGCGGAACCTGGCCGCCGCGCCGGACTTCCCGGAACTTCTCCGGGACATCGTCACGCGCGGCAGGACCTGGCCGCCGCGCCGGACTTCCCGGAACCGCTCCGGGACAACGTTGCGCGCGGCAGGACCTGGCCGCCGCGCCGGACTTCCCTGATGCGAGAGCGAGGCATCCGGGACAAGGGCCGATGCCGGGACGCACGGTCGCCGCGGCACGAAAACGGCTGATGGACAAGGGGATGCGCGTCTGCCGCCCGCGCGGTTTCAGACGCCTGGATCCGTCTCCGGCATACGGTCCGGGCATGACGGGAAGCTGGAAGCGGAAACGCCGGCGGCCCGGAGGACTGCGGGGAAGGGCCAGGAAACTGATGCGGCACGAACGGCACGGGACGGTCAGGGGAAAGGCTGAGGCTGAAAGCTCAGAAGCTGAAATCCTGGAGAAAAAATGCCTGGAACTGAAATGCCGAACTTCAAAGGCCGAAATCCTGAACGCCGGCAAGAAAAAATCATGTCCGGAAAGGCCAGATGCACCAGATGTTCGAAATTGAAAGACCTGGACTGAAAGAATCGGAACAAAAGAAATGCATGCTGACTAAACATGGACGAAAGGTATGATGTCAATAACACATTGGACAGTGAGATCGGACATGCAAGACTTGAGACATACGGCGTGAAGCGTTAGTTATTTTGGAAAACAGAAGGGAAATACTCAAAACTTGAATAAATATAAAGAATAAAATGGAAAATTAAAAGTTTGAAAATTCATAAAGCTTGAAAATAAATAAAATGAAAATGTTAAACTTTCGAATTTAAGAATGGAAATTAAAGGGTGAAATTACTAGACAAACATTTTTACGCTGAAAGGCTTGATGCATAAATTTTACGGACTAAAAAGGCAAGGAAGAAATTATTCAGAATTCTGCAAGGGCTAGATGGTCTAAAGAATCTGAAGTCTCTAGTCTCTCAGAAAGCTCTGAAGGATCAAGAAACAAGGAGCAAGTCTCTCGAAAAGCTCTGAAGGATCAAGGAGCAAGACCTGAAACATGTCCCCAGAAACGGACATGCCGGAAAGCGAACATTGGCCGCGCCCCGCGCGAATCTTCCCTCCCGCGCTACCCGCGCGGGCGGGCCGCCACCTTCCCCGCGACGTCCAGCATCGCCTCCACCAGCCTGGCCTGGTCGCCGGGGTCTATGCCCGGCCAGATGGGCAGGCACACGTGGCCGGAGCATCCGCGGTCAGCGCCCGGAAGCTCCTCCAGGGGATGCGCCAGGCACTCAGGGTTGTCGCGCCAGAACGGCTGGCGGGAGAGCGGCACCGCGTAGACCTCCCCCGCCAGGCCGTAGCCGTGCTCCCGCATGAGCCTGTCCTTGAACTCCTTGCGGGGCACCCCCTCCGGCAGGAAGACTATGTACTTGTAATAGGACGGGCTCTGCCCTGGAGGGGGCAGTACGGCCCTGAATGGCGTGCCTTCCAGAAGCCTGTCGTAGACGGCGGCGGCCCCGCGCCTGGACTCCAGGATGGCGGAGGAGCGCTCCAGCACGTCCAGGCCCAGAAGGGCGTGGATCTCCGACGGGCGGTAGTTGAGCCCGAATCCCTCGTGGACGTTCGAGCCCGGCCTCCTCTGGCCGTGCTGGCGGACGGACAGCATCCGCCCGGCCAGTTCGGGATCGGCAGTCACTGCCATGCCGCCCTCGCCGGTGGTGAGCACCTTGGTCGCGAAAAACGAGAACGCCGCGGCGTCCCCGAGAGTCCCGGCCCTGGCGCCCCCCGCCTCGGAGCCGTGGGCGTGGGCCGCGTCCTCCAGGAGCATGGCGCCCGCGTCGGCCGCCAGGCCCCTGATCCTCTCCCAGCGGGCGGAAATGAACCCGCCCAGATGCACCAGCACGACGGCCCGCGTGTCCGGGCGGATCTTGCGCTCCAGATCGTCCGGGTCCATCTGCAGGGTCTCGGGATCGCAGTCCACCAGGACGATCCTGGCCCCCGCCGCGAGAGGCGCGAAGGCCGTGGCCATGAAAGTGGCCGCTGGCACGCACACCGACGCCCCCGCGAAGTCCCGGGCCCGGCATATGAGCTCCAGCGCCTGGGTGCCGCTCCCCGCCCCCACCGCGTGGGGGACCCCCAGCCAGGCCGCGAACTCCGTCTCGAAGGCGGCGCAGTTGGGACCCATGGCTATGTAGCCGGACTTCAGGACGTCCCTGAACTTCCCGGCGAGCCTCTCTATGTCCTCCTCCGAGAAGGGGATCTTGACGGGCGGTATCAACATGGCCCGATCTTAACCCCAATCGGGCCGGTTCTCAACCCTTCAGCCGGTGCCGGGGACCCCGCGAGGGTCCTGTGCCCCGGCCCCCGCGCGGTCGCCTGAGCGCCCGGCCGGACGGCTCCCCTGATTCCGCCCTCCTTGAGCCCTACGGCAGGGCACCCGCCTCATCTCCCCGAATCTCCGCCGCTCTCTCCCCGCTTCCGCAGTCCCGCCTCCCTTCCCCAGCTTCCGCAGTCTTCCCGCCGCTCCTCTCTCCCCTCCATGCTCCTCTTCTTCTCAGCTTCCTCCGTCTCGCCTCCCCTCCCATGCTTCTGCCGTCTCCCCTCCCCAGCTACCTCCGTCCCTCCCCTCCTTCACCGCCTCCGCCGTCCCGCCCCTCCTTCACTGCCTCCGACGCCTCGCCCAGCCTCCCCTCAGCCCCCCTGGCACCTCAGTCATCCACTGCCCCCTCCCGCCGCCACGCCGACCGTGGTATCATCTTTGGACTTCAGATGCCGCGCGGGCAGCGGCCCCGCCCGCCCAACCGAGCGGCGGGACCTGGCCCCTACCTGCCGGCTTCCCCCCCGGTGAAACATGCCCATCATCGCCCCGTCGCTGCTCTCCGCCGACCCCGGCTGCCTGGCCTCCGAGTGCGCCTCCGTCGCGGCGGCGGGTGCCGGCTGGCTCCACCTGGACGTCATGGACGGGCACTTCGTGCCCAACATAACCTTCGGGCCGTGGATAGTTAAGGCCGCCGCCAGGGCGGCGGACATCCCCCTGGACGCCCACCTCATGGTGTCCGACCCTCTCGAGTGGGGGCCGGCCTTCGCGGCCGAGGGGGCACACTACGTCTCCGTGCATGCCGAGGCCACCGCCCACCTCCACAAGGCCCTCGCCTCCATACGGGAGAAGGGCGCCAGGCCCGGCGTGGCCCTGAACCCGGCCACCCCCCTGAGCTTCCTGGAGCCCGTGGCCCACATGGCGGAGCTGGTGGTCATCATGGGCGTGAACCCGGGGTTCTCCGGGCAGCCCTACATCCCGGAGACCGCCGCCAGGGTCCGGGACGCCTCCAGAATCCTGAAGGAAAGGGGATCGAGCGCCCTCGTCGAGGTTGACGGGGGGGTGACCTCCCGGAACGCCGCCGAGCTTGTCCGGGCCGGGGCCGACGTGCTGGTCTCGGGCTCCTTCGTCTTCTCCAGCGGGGACCGCGCGGCCGCCATAAGGGAGCTCCAGGACGTCTGACCCCCTGTCCTACCGGGACCCGCCGACGTACGCGGGCCGCCCGCGCCTTTGCCGCGCCCCCTCCCCTTCCTACACCTTCATCCGGCCGATGGAAGGGTCCATCTCCACAACCCTGACCCAGTGAACGGATACATATTACCCGGGGGATAAATGTCAGCGGCGTAAATTGTGATGTTTATGCTCCCATGGACAAAAGACACAGAATTGTAGTTTTCTGATCACCATGCTAATTTTTTTCAACTCATCCATTTATAGGTGATAAATTTGCTAGAGCCTACTGGTTTAGCGACATAAATGGCTTCCTCAACGAGAAGGCAAAATCAGAGTAAAATTAAGGTATTAGCGCATAAACCCCTAACTTTGGATAAGGATGTGCGTTGGAATTCGTGGAGACTATTCGAGCAAATTCGCATTTTCGCTGACATTTATCCGCCTGGGTAATAATAACCTTTCCGACCATCATCTCGACGCCCAGGGCGCTCCTCCCGCCTCCCCCACGAGAGCTTCCGCTGCCCTGACACCGTCAGCCGCCTTCGCTCCGGAGAGGCACCGGGGTTCTCCCCAAATGGCAGTCCCGTCTTCTCTGGCGTTCGGGCAGCCCTGCGCCTGCAGCGGCCCAGTCTCCAGAAGACGCTCCCGCCCCGGAAGCTCCGTGGCGGTGCCGAGGGCCATGAGCCGCGTCCGGCCGGTCGGGAAGGGATTCCCGCCCCTCGCCTCCAGACGCCCCGTCCCTGCCGCCGGCCTCACCCCTGCCCGAGACCGGCATGACCGTGGCTCCGGCACCCTGCCCCGCCGCATCGGCGCCGGAGCGTCCCGCCCCCGCCCGGCGGGATCCGCCCGGCTCCGGAGATGTACCGCAGGAAGTCCCCGGGCCCGGTGCCGGAACCGCGCCCGAATTTCAGACGAAGGGTGATCAGTAGCCAGGTGGCAGGCTGGCCGCCTGGCGACGACCTCCATGAACTCGCCAGAAGGCAGAACTGACCGGCCAGAGGAGAGGCCGGCATGGTCCCCGCGACGGGCCCCGTGGGCCCGGAGCGATGCCGGCCCGAAGAGCCCGGACGGAGGCCGAGACGCGCCCCGCGACGGGCACCATGGTTTCGGAACGAATGCGATCCTGGTCGATGGGCCCGAAGGGAGGCCGACATGGACCGCGACGGCGGGTGTCATGGACCCCGGGCGGCGCCGACCCGATCCCGGGAGCCCGGAGGGAGGCCAACATGGACCCCGACGACGGGCGCCATGATCCCTGAGCTTGCCGTCCCGGCCCGAGGGGCCGGGGAGAAGGCCGGCATGGACCTCTTGCGGGCCGGGCAAGCTGACGCGCCGTTTCCGGCAACACGCAGGGAAATATCCGCGATATCTGGCTGGGAAGTCCTTCGTCAATCCCGGCGGGGGCTCCCGGGAAGGTCCGGAAAGCAGCTGCGGAATCGTGGCAGGGCTGACCCTTCCGACCGAACGGCGAGACCGCTCAGACGGCGAGCCCGGCTCGAGGGGACTCGGCAAGACGTTAGCAGGCCGCAGGCGAGGCGCCCTTCCCGGACGGCAAAAGGCCGCGAGCGAGCGAACGGGCCGGAACGGGGCGTCCTTCCCGGACGGCAACATGCAGCGAGCGGGGGGAAACCCGGCATGAGGGGGGGGGAAGGGCTACGACCGGCTCACGGGAGGCGCGCGGCAGGTGAGCTAGGCGCCCCCGCCTCAGGCAGTCCCGCCCCTCCGGACGTGCTCAGCCCGCGCGAGGATCCTCGAGGCTGCCGGCGGGGCCGTTCCGGGACCGGCACGCCGGCGCTTGCCCGGGCGGGCGCGGACGCGGGGCCCGGCCCCGGCAGGACACGTGCCGGGCCACTCGGCAGGCCCCCGAAGGGGGCCGGCGCACTCGCAGGGCGGCGGACAGGATGCCGGCAGCGCCCGCCGGCGGGTGCTCGCTCAGCCCCGGCCGTTCCCCAGGATCCTGTTGACCTCGGACAAGTCGAGCTTCAACGTCTCGCTTATCTCTTCGGAGCTCTTGCCGACGTCGCGCAAGGCCAGGACGGCGAATGCCCTGGAGCTCCTCGCGTCCGCGAGCTCCCCCTCCAGGGACTTG
>JAISFP010000289.1 GCA_031263525.1 Deltaproteobacteria bacterium
GGGGAACTCTTTGCAGTCGCTCAAACAGTCTTTTCTCTCGGTCCCGGAATCCGAAAGGGCCAATGCCATCGAGTATCTTCAGGAACTCGGTCACAACGGCACGGCTGAAAGAGGCAGGCTGACTCCTGACGCTTCACCAGAGCCGAAGTCCAAGGAAACCTGGTTCTCGAAACATCAGAGCGGACTCGCCATTTCCGCGTTCATTTCTTTCCCAGTTATGTTGATGGGGTCCATCATCGCCATGATGAATGCCCAGTTTGCCAGGGTTGATACCCAGTTTGCAACTGTTAATGCCGATATCCGCTCGATCAATGCCGATATCCGCTCGATGTCTAAGGACATCGCGAATATGCGGGTGGACATCGGGAGGCTGCTTTTGATCACGGGCACACCTCCTTCTGCCGACGCGACCCGCGAACAGGCCCAGCCGCCGGATGTTCTTGCAGACGCGGGCCCCCCCGGCCAGAGCGCCCCGCCGGCCTCCGGACCTGCCGAACCGGTCACGCAGTGACCATGCCCGACGTCCGGTCGCTTGCCTTTGCCGGGACTTGGTCCTGCTCAAGCCCGTATGTCCGCCCCTGGCCCCGCCTGCAGGCTTACGGGGCCGGGCATACATGAACGATTCCGGTTGCGTGGTCCCGTTGCGGCCCTGCCCGCGAAATGTCGTGCCGAAGCCGTCGTTCCCAGGGGAGCATGGAGCGACGAGGGTGGAGACGACGGCCTCTGTCCGGGGGGCCCTCACGGGCCTCTCGCGGGCGGGTTTCCTGGCCCTGACGGGGGCTTTGCTATGCGGGGCAGGCCGGCTTCTTCAGGCAACGTCACGCAGGCCCGAGAAGCCCCTGCCGGGCGGATTTCTCCTTCAGAGAGCGGGCTAAGTTGACGGTATTGAGGCCGTCCGGGAACCCCGCCCTTCCAGGCCGCCCGGGAACCCCGCCCTTCCAGGCCGCCCCGGAACCCCGCCCTGCCCTACGCCCCGGCGTCCTGGCCCGCCCCGGCAGCCGCCACGGCGTCCCGGACCTGCTCGGCGGCCCCGGACGCCACGTCAGCGGCCCCGGGCTCCCGGACGGAAAGCGGGTCCTCAGCGGCCCCCATGTCAAGCTCGCCCGCGGCCTCGGGACGGTCAAGGGAACGGGTCTCCTCGTCGTAGATCTCCAGCGCCTCCCTGCCTATCTTCATGGGCCTGCTCCACAGGAGCCAGACCAGGGCGAGCACGGTCAGCGCCAGGAGGGGGATGAGTATGCCCTCCTTCAGGCCGAAATGCGAAAAGCCGCGGCGGATCCTTATGTAGCGGACCACTGGCCATGCCGAGGCGCCGATGATGGCCAGAAGCGACAGGCTCGACGAGACCATGAAGATCAGCCCCCCGTACCCCGTGGGCACCTGGGCGAGGTTCTCTGTGTCGAAGCGGGGGAAGCGGGAGCCCAGGCCCACGCCCAGGGCGCAGAGGCCGGGGGTCATGAGGAGCGTCAGCACGAAGGCCGTGCCCGCCATGAAGGGCGCGGCGTCCAGGAACCTGCTGGTGAGCCAGGTGAGCGTGAGGGCCACGCACATGATGGGCGCCAGCCAGAAGCAGAGCTTCGCATGCATGAAGTCGCGCACGCTCATGGGGCTCGAGCGGATTATCCAGTAGGAGAACCCCTCCGCCGAGATGGAGGGGAAGGCGAACCGGAGCGACAGCGTGGCCGAGACCAGCCCCACGAGGCCCACGTTCAGGAAGGCCAGCACGTTTTCCAGGAAGAAGGCCTGGAGCGGGTAGCGCTTCAGGTTCAGCACCGAGAAGTTGTACAGGTAGATGATCATCAGGGCCCCGAGCAGGAAGAGCTGCGACCACTGGGTGTGGTCCCTGAAGAAGATCTTGAAGTCCTTCACCGCCACGGCCCTGGCCTCGGGGTTCTTGACGAGCCTGAAGGCACCGCTCAGGAGGTTCAGGAGCCCGCCCGCCTTCTGGCGGCCGGCGCCCTCCTGGGACTTGTTGTAGCCCTGCCAGTAGAGGAAGTGGGCCGCGTAGGAGCTCGCGACGGCGCACACCCCGGCCATCACCCACAGGAGCACCAGGTAGATCCCCCTGTAGTCGGCGGCGGACCCGCCCAGGAGCGGCCACAGGAGATCCTGCGCCCAGGTGGTGGGGAACATGGGCGAGGTGGGGGTCTGGAGGGAGGCCAGGTACCCGGCCACGGAGCGGAAGTTCTCGGGGTTCACGAGCTGCTCGGGCCTGAGCAGCCTGAAGACCATGTAGAGCGCGGCGAAGGCCAGGAGCCCCAGGAGGCTCACGATGTCCCTCGTGCGCCTGGCGGGGAGCACGTTCACCAGGAGTATGACCAGGGTCTGGGACAGGAATGACGCGGTGAGAACCACCGGCAGCGACACCGGGATGATGAGGACGTAGTAGAGCCACTCCGCCCTGAAGGCGTAGCCGAATGCCACGAACACCGGCATGAGGAAGGCCACCGGCATCCAGGCGCTGGAGACGAGGCTCTGCACGCTCCTCGCCCAGAAGACGCTCTCCCTGTCCACCGGCGCGGCCATCAGGAGAGAGAGGTCCCTGGACAGGTAGAAGCTGGAGAGCGCCGTGATGAAGGCCGAGAAGACCAGGAGCGCCGACCCGGAAAGCCACAGGAGCCCGAAGGTCTTGTAGGAGAGTATGTCCCCGAAGCCCTCCACCGTGTAGAAGGACCTTATGACCCTGACGGACAGGAGGAACAGCGCCGCCCAAAGAGCCAGGGTGAAGATCCCGAGCGATATGATCTTGATCCGGCCCCCGGGGCCGGGATCCTTCACGTAGTTCAGGAAGCTCAGCCTCGCCGGCTTGAGCAGGGTGAGGATTTCGCCTAGCATGCCCCTCCCCCGCCGCCGGATCCGGCCCTGGTGATCGTGACGGCCCCGTCGCCAGGCCCCGCGTCCCCGGACTTCCCGGAGGGCCCGGCCTCGCCGGACTTCCCGTCCGGCCCCGGGTCCCCGGGCATCCGGCACGGACCCGCGTCCCCGGGCTTCCCGTCCGGGCCCGCTCCCCCGGCCCCTCCGGAGGCGTCTCCGGGAGCCCCGGCGGCGGGCCCCGGCCTCCCGGCCGGCGCGTCCGCCCCGCCCAGGGGCGGGAGCCCGGTGCCGGAGGTGAGCTCCAGGAAGAGGTCCTCGAGGTCGCCCCCGCCCTCCCCGGCCTGGCCGCGGAGCTCCTCCTCGGTGCCCTCGGCTATGAGGGCCCCCCGGGAGATTATGCCGATGCGGTCGCACAGCCTGGAGGCGAGGCTCATGGTGTGGGTGGAGATGAAGACCGCCACCCTGTCCCGGCGGGCCATGGTCTTGAAGATGTCCATGACGAGCTTCGCGCCCCTCGGGTCCAGCCCCACCATGGGCTCGTCCACGACCAGGATCCTGGGGGACGGGAGGAGAGCCCCCGCCATGATGAGCCGCTGCTTCATGCCGTGGGAGTAGTTCTCGATGAGCTCGTCGCGCCAGTCCCAGAGCTCGAAGAGATCCAGGAGCTCACGCGCCTTCCGGTCCGCCGTATCCCCGGGCACCTTGTACAGGTCGGCCGCGAAGGTGAGGAACTCCCGTCCGGAGAGCTTCTCGTAGAGGAAGGGGCGGTCGGGGATGTAGCCCAGGATGGACTTGGCCTCCTTGGGCCTGCGGGCCAGGTCGTGGCCGCCCAGGCGGATGGACCCTGACGTGGGGGCCAGCGCCCCCGCCACCATCCTGATGGTGGTGGTCTTGCCGGCGCCGTTGGGGCCCAGGAAGCCGTAGATCTCCCCCGCTGGCACGG
>JAISFP010000293.1 GCA_031263525.1 Deltaproteobacteria bacterium
AATCTTCTTCCATGTTTTAAAGCAAATCATGGCGAGGAGGTGCCAGGGCTGGGGTGTTTCCCAGTTTTCCACCCATAGGCTGACAGTCAAAATTCCGACATTTGATTAAACGGGTAATATATACTTTTCATATTTAAAGCGGGATAATTCAAAAGTCGGGATAATACCAGTTATCCCGATATCGGGATAACTGCAAGGAGCATCCGAAGGAATATCTGTTAGGAGAGGCGGGAAGGCCCGGGCTAGCGGCCTGGGGGCTGGACACGGGAGAACCGGAGATGACGGAGTTCGACGACGCGGCAAGCCTTCTTGACGGATCCTGGCCGGAGGCCGAGTGGCTTCTGCCCGGTATCCTCCCCCAGAAGAGCCTCGTGGTTTCGGCGTCTCCGTCGGGGACCGGCAAGGGGTGGTTCGGACTGGAGGCTTGTGCATGCCTTGCTTCCGGACACGAGTTCCATGGAAGGGCGACGCCCAGGCCGTGCCGGACCGTGTGGATATCCTACGAGGAGCGGGAACAGACACTGAAGGCCCGGCTGTCGGCAATCATGCGGGACTGGGAACCCGCCGAGAGGGCCCTGTTCAGGATAAATTTCATGTACCGTTGTCTGAAAAGGGATCCCCGGCTTGTCAAGGCCGACAGGAAGGAAAACGTGGTGGCGGGGCCCGCCAACTGGGAGGCCCTCGACGCCGCCCTGTGCGAATGGGGGCCGGAAGTCGCGTTCGTTGACACCTATTCCAAGATGTTCCCGCTCGAGACCAACGCGAACGAGCTTGCCGCCGCCGCAACGACCATGATCTAGTCCCTCTGCGAGAGGCACGGGACGACCATCGTGCCCCTTGCTCATTTCAGCATGAGCCGCGAGGGTGGCGGGGGCAGGATGTTCGTGACCCCCAACCGCAAGAAATGGCAGGCGAAGCCTGCGGTTGCCGTCCATGACGAGGTGAGGCGCCTGCTGGACTCTGACAGGGTGGTCGGCGCGCAGGCGCTTGTAAGCGGTTCCGACGGTATCCTGACCATGCTCCGCCTCTGCGGAAGGACCGCGTGGATACTGACGGGCGGTTTTTACGGCTGGTCCGAGGACTCGGAATACGTACTCTGCATGACTTCGAAATACAACACCGTCTCCTTCAGGGACAATGAGAACACCTTCCACCTGCGCCGCAGAGAGGACGGAAAGTTTGAGCCGGAGGTGATGCACGGGGTCAAGAGAGGGGCCGCCGACGAGAGGAGGGAGTTCGGGGACAGTCACGAGACGAACGGGGAGGGCGACTGTGTCGGTCCGGAAGACATCGCCCCCGTCCGAGAGCCGCCCGCAGCGAGCAAGGGAAGGCTCGCCGCCCTGATACGCGAATACCTCGACTCCATCCAGGGGCCGGGGGGGCTACCCAAGCCCGGACACGAAGACGACTACCTACGAAGACCATGAAAAGCTGCCCTGCCATAAATGTCATACTTAAGTCTGCGTTGGAAGGGCTGGGGGAGGAGCTGTCCGCAGCTGCCCTGGAGAAGGCGGCGCTTTTCGGCCTGTCCACGGCATCTTCCGAGTGCGGCCTTCCGTTGTTCGAAGCCAGGAGGCACTCCGGACGAGGAGGGGGGGAACGTCTCTTCAGACCGCCGCTCTCCAGGGACCCCCTGATTTCGCCCGAGGAACGCGAGGCGGCGGCGACCGCCGAGGCCAATAGCGGTGCCTCCCCAGACTGCTCTCCGTCAGAGGCAGGGAAAGGCGTTAGTAACGGAAAGTCGCTCGCCCCTCCAGAGAGGGTGCTGAAGGCGTAAGTGCCCGTAATCATTGAACTTTCCAACTATCCGGGATTCGGTCAAAAACAGGAAAGTTGAAAAGTTCAATAACATAGCCTCTTTCTGATAAATTTATAACATTCCAACTTTCCGGCCTAACTTTCCTGGCTACATTTTTTCGGAAAGTTCCCATGTCATTTTAAATTTCTAACTTTCTGGGTAAATTTTGCTGTAATTTTCTCGGAAACACCTATTGTTCTTCAACTATCCAACTTTCTTGTTATTTCTATAATATATAATAAAGAAAGGTGGGAGGAGAACGCCAAGGCACCCCTCCCCCCGCCCGGACAGAGGATTCCGCGCCGCTCGCCCTTCCCGGCATTGATGCCCCAGATGGGGCCCATGGTCTCCCCGCTTCCTCCCCCTGCGCTCTACCTGGTGGCCTCCCTCCCGGTCCACGTCTCCGCCCTCCGTGCCTCTGCCTGCCCTGCCTCAATGTGGCCTATTGTCTGCCTGTCCTCCGCCCTCTCCTGGCCTCGAGCCCCCCCTGCCTGGCCTGTCCCTCGATGTGGCCTATGGTAACACCAGACCCCGCGCCCGCAGAGCCAGGCGGGGCCTCAGGACCAGCTCCTGGCCGAGAGACTCTGGACGGCCCTCCGTTCATGGCGAAAGGCAGGCGAGCAACCCCGGTCCGTCAGGGGAGTCCGGTGAAGTCCGTTTGACCACGGCCAGGTACTGTGTTATTCAGTAAAATCCTGTCCCCGTCAGCCCCCTTCACACTGACACCTGGAGCTCCCGGATGCCCCCCCTGACCAAGCAAGTCAGAAATCAGCTTGAAGCCGCCGTGACCTCTGCCCGCGAGACGGCCGAGGCGGGTGCCAGGTCCGCCCTGGACTACCTGGGCGTGGCCTGCGCGTCCCCCCCGGCCTACCTGGATGAGGTGCGGCGGGGCCTGAGAGACCGGCTGAGGCTTCACGGGCGGCAACTGGGAGACCGCCTGAAAGGCGACACCCCCTGGACTATGGACCGCCTGGTAGAGGAGACGGCCTATGAGCATTGGCACAGGATGTTCTTCGCCAGGTTCCTCGAGGCGAAGGACTTGCTGATCTATCGGAGTTCCGGCGGGCCGGTCCCGGTGACCCTGGAGGACTGCGAGTCCCTCGCCCCCATGGAGAAGGCGGAGGACGGTCGAGAGTTCGCGGAGAGGTGCGCCGCGCGGATGTTGCCGGGCATCTTCCGGGCCGGCTCGCCCGCGTTCGAGCTCCTCCTGCCTCCCGAGAGTCGCCAGGATCTCGCGAAGATCATCGCGGACCTCCCACCGGAGGTCTTCGAGGCCGATGATTCCCTTGGGTGGTGCTACCAGCACCACCAGTCACGGCGGAAGAACGAGATCAACGCCTCCGAGGTGAAGATAGGCGAGAGGGAGCTCCCGTCCGTGACCCAGCTCTTCAGCGAGCCCTATATGGTGGGCTTCCTCCTGGACAACACCCTGGGAGCGTGGTGGGCCACACGGAAGCTGTCAGGGGCCGACCTGGCGACTGCCGGAAACGAGGACGAGCTGCGGCGCCGCATCGGCCTTCCGGGAGCCCCCCTGGCATGGCTCCGCTTCGTCAGGGACGGGGAGGGTCCCTGGACCCCCGCCGCAGGCACGTTCGCCAGGTGGCCGGACAGGCTTGCGGACTTCAGGATGCTCGACCCCTGCTGCGGGTCCGGGCACTTTCTGGTCGCGGCGTTTAAAATGCTGGTCCCGATGAGGATGGCGGACGAA
>JAISFP010000319.1 GCA_031263525.1 Deltaproteobacteria bacterium
TACCACACTTTATGAAAACCGCTCTCAAGCGCGTCCAGCGCATCAAGGGCCTCACCGTAGTCGCCAGTCAGGATGTAGTCAGCGATGGCGTCCACCTCAACGTCTAGGCCAATCGCTGAGGCCTTCTCCTGAAGTTTCACGAGTTCCCCGTCTGCCCGCCGGATGTCACGGGACTCCAGGGCTTCCTTCAGCCCAGCTGCCCCGGCCTTAAAATCAGCAACTGCAACTCCGGAGAATGTCTTTGACGGAGCAGCCCGTGCAGGTCTTGCGCCTGCCCCATGCCCCGGCCTCTCCCCGACGCCTGCTCCGCTCCCTTCCCGTTCCCCGGCACCTGCCCCGTGACCGCCCCCTTCCCCTGCATCGGCCCCGTCACCGGTCTCCTCCCCGGCACCTGCCACTTGGCCGGCCCTTTCCACTGCATCGGCCCCGTTCCAGCCCCTCTCCCCAGCATCGACCATCTGACCAGCCCTCTCCCCGGCACCAGCCCCGTTCCAGGCCATCTCCCCGGCATCTGCCCTGTGACCGGTCCTCTCCCCGACATGGTCTCCATCCAAGGGGCGCTCCCCGGCCATCGCCGCCTTTCCGTTCTTCGTCACCAGCCGCGACCCCGACGCATAAGGCATCTCCGGCTCCGGCTCTTCCGGCGAGAGCGCCCTGATGTCCATGAGAAGGCTCTCCAGACCGGCCCGGAACGCCGGGAGCTTCCTCTCAACCGCCTCCAGATCCCCTGCCCTGACGACCGCCTCAAGGGACGCGGCCCTTGCGGACATGGCGGAGGCCCCAATGTTCGCGCAGGCGCTCTTCAGGGCATGGACCGTCATGGCGAGCCGGCCCAGCGATTCCGGGTCCGACGGGTCCGCCAGGACGGCAAAGGATCCCTCGGCGTCCTTGCGGAAGGTCTTCAGCAGGTGCATGTACCTGGCGGAGCCTCCCGCCCGCGATGCGCCAAGGCCCACGTCCACGCCCTCCAGGACCGGGGCGAGGCTCCTGGCCCCTGACCGGGCCACGCCCGAACGCACCGCGGCCTCGTCCCTGACTCCGCCGACCCCGGGCACGGCCGGAGGAGCCGGCCAGCCCAACCTCCGTCCGCCGGAGGCCGCCGCAGCGGCACCTCCGCCCCAGGGCCTCATGCCGCCGGCCCGGAACCCCGCCCAGGCACCCGGCATGCCATGTGTCCCGGCATGCGGCCTGTCCAACGCCCCTGACCCTTCCCCCGTGCCCGTCCAGCCCTCAGGGCCAGGTCCCGCTCCGGCAACCGGCCCGGCCTCGGCACCCGTGCCCGTCCAGCCCTCCGACCCCGCTTCGGCACATGGATCGGCCTCGAAACCCGTGCCTGTCCAGCCCCCTGTCAATGCCCCGGTCCCCCCATTCTTGTATTGTCCGCCCGGCACCCCCATGCCCGGCCCGGATCCCTGCAAGTTTCCCGGAAGGGTGCCGGCTCTCCCGTGAATCCCGGAACCGGTCAAGGCCGGAACCAGGTCCGGGGGCGCCGCTCGGCGCATCTCGAGGGGGATCCAGCGTGCGAGAACGAGCTCCAGGCTCGCGGGGTCTATGGGCTTGGTCAGGTAGTCGTCGAAGCCCGCCGCGAGGTAGTTCTCCCGCATGCCATGGACGGCGTTCGCGGTGAGCGCCACGACGGGAATGTCCACGCCTCCGGGGAGGCGCCTTATGGCCCTCATGGCCTCGACCCCGTCCATCTCGGGCATCATGTGGTCCATGAGTATCAGGTCGTAGGCGCGCTCCCTGGCCAGGCCCACCGCCTCCAGGCCCCCCGAGGCGAAGGAGAGCCGCATGCCGTAGGGGAGGAGGAGGCCTTCCGCGACCATGAGGTTGGAGGCGTAGTCGTCCACGACCATCACCTCGGCCCCGGGGGCCGTGAAGGTAGTCCGGTGGGCGTCGCGGGCCTCGGCAGGTCTCTCGGAGAGGGGGCCCATGGGCGTCCAGTCCGCCACCCCCTGGACTATGCGAGCTCTGAAGGTCGACCCCTGGCCGTAGACGCTCCTGGCCTCGACGTCCCCGCCCATGGCGCGGCAGAGCCTCCTGGTGATGGCGAGCCCCAGGCCCGTGCCCTCCACGCCGCTGTTGCGCTTCTCGTCCAGGCGAGTGAACTCGCCGAAGAGCTTCTCCATGTCCTGCTCCCTAATGCCCACGCCCGTGTCGCGGACCTCCGCCGAGAGCCTCACCTTGTCCTCCCCAGCCCGCTCGTGGGACACAGTGAGCCTGATGTGGCCCCGGTGGGTGTACTTCACGGCGTTGGAGAGGAGGTTCAGGAGGATCTGGCGCACCCGCCCCGAGTCGCCCACGAGCGATGCGGGGAGATCCGGAGACACTGCAAGCTTCAGGGCCACCGGCATCTCGCCCATGCGCACGCGGATTAATGTCACGGTGTCGTTCAGGAGCGTGAAGGTCCCGTAGGCCGCTGGCACGAGATGGAGGCTTCCCGACTCGATTTTCGAGAAGTCCAGGATGTCGTTTATGATCGTGAGGAGGCTGGCCCCGGCGCTCCTGATCCCGTTTATGTAGTCCAGCGACTTCGGGCCCCCGCGCTCGCGCCTGGCAAGTTCCGAGAAGCCTATTATTGCGTTCATGGGCGTTCGGATCTCGTGGCTGGTGCGGGCCAGGAACTCGCTCTTGGCCCGTGACGCCTGCTCGGAGATGGCTATCTGGCGGGTAAGCTCCTCGGTCCTCGCCGCCACCGCCTCCTCCAGGACGCGCCCGGCCCGCCTCGATCTGACGAACAGGGCTGCGACGAGGGACAGGACCAGGGCCAGGAGCCCGAGACCCGCCGCCATGAACGGCATGCGGGCCCTCGCCAGGGCGCCCCTGTAGTCGAAGACCCTGGTCCGCCATCTCGAGGCTATCTCCTCGGTGTCGACATGCCTCTGGGCCTTCGAGACGATCGACCTGAGGCTGGGCTCCAGCGGGCTCACCCCGAAGTAGGAGTCGGAGCTCACGTCGTCCATGGTGAAGTTCACCTTGAAGTAGGGCCGCTCCATGTAGTTGGTCATGCCCAGAACCTCGTTTCTGGTGCCCATGACCAGATCCACCTCCCCGCGCTCCAGCCCGCCGAAAGCCTCTATGTTGTCCGCGTAGTCGACCGTCTGCCTGTGCCCCGGAAACCAGCTCCGGAACAGCTCGGCGGAGGCCGTCCCGGAACTGAGGCCCACCCGGAGCTCCGGGACGTCCCCTATGCCCGCGTCCGGGAATCCCGAGAGCGAGAGGAAGGCGTAGCGGTCGGTCATGTAGGGGGCGTCGGTCCACAGGAACCGTCCCGCGCGCTCCGGGGTGCGCACCAGCTCGCTCAGGACCGAGACGTCCCCGCGCTCCAGCGCGGCGAGCGACTCGGCCCAGGGCACGGGCCGCTCGTGACCTGGACGGACGTCCAGGCCGGTCAGCCATGAAATCTCGCGGAGTATGTCCACCGCGACGCCCTGGAACTCCTCCTCCCTCTCGTTCCAGAAGCACACGGGATAGTTGTCGTACTCGAGCCCGGCGAACACCGGCATGCCCCCGGAAACCCGCTCGGTCACCCAGTCGAGCTCGGTACGGGAGAGGGACGCGAGGAACCGCGCCCGAACGTAGTCCCGCCGCCCGTGGCGGTAGATCTCCTGGAAGAAGGCGCGCCCTCTGGCGTCCAGATACTTCTGGATCACCGAGACGAAAGCCGCGAGCTCGGGCTTGCCGGTCGTGACGGCGACCTCGCTCGTCACCATGGGCAGGATGTCCTCGGCAGCGAGCTCCCCGTACGGCTCGAAGGCGGCGAGCGCGGGGGCCTCGGCCACGAAGGCGTCCGCCTCCCCGCTCACGAGCTTCCTCCAGGCCTCGTAGATGCCGTTCACGCCGACGGCCACATACGGCTTGGCCACCGACCCCCTGGCGGCCTGGAAGTTCACCGATCCCCTGAGGTAGGCGTAGCGGACGGCCCTGGACGCCAGGATCTCGGGTATCGGCCTGGAGCCGGGGAGCCTCATGTACTGGATGGGCCTCTCGGCGATGACCCCCGTCATGAAGTAGATCCTGCGCCGCTCCTCGGTGGGGGTCATCTCGGCGGTGAAGTCCACCGACCCGTCGCCCAGGCCTCTCACGAGCTCCTCCCAGCTCATGACCCTCGGCTCGAAGCCCGCCCCGAAAAAGCCGGAAAGCCATAGGCACATGAGCGCCCCCGCGCCCCCCAGTTTCCCGTCCACGGTCCTGAAGAGCTCGGTGGTCGGCTCGTTACCGAAGACGAAGGTCCCGCGCTGCGCCTTGGCGGTCTCTATCGTCTCTATCTCCTCCCGCGTGACGCCGGGCACGTCCAAGTACCCCGGCCTCCCGCCGGCACGGCCCCCGCCCGGCTCGATGTCGCCGACCGCGAACGGGGAAGCCTGCGCTGCCAGGTCCGGGGGACGGGCCGCCTGCGCGACCCCCAGGGCGGCGATCAGGCAGAGCACTGCCTTGAGGGCGGTTGAAAGCCCAGCGGTCGGCGTCGGGGCCGCGGCCGGAGGTCCGGCGGACGAAGGATGGATGACGTCGGGGCAGGGCATCGGCAGCTCGGAAAAGCAAAATCAAAGCTCTGGGTTTCGCACTAGGATTCCAGCCGAGAAGCTGGCGTCGGACAATAGGCCCGGCCTGACCAGGCCGGATCCGAAAGGACAGGGCAATTCTGCCGTGGACAGCTCCGGGACGGCCGCGCAGCCCAAGGCAAAGTCATGCCGGGGAAGACCATGCGGCACGGGCCAGGCCCAGCCAGCGATTATTGGCACTGACGATACCAGATGCGGCATGGTCATGCGTCACTGGCGAAGCCAGGCCTGGCGGGACCATGATTTCAGGGCTGGACCAGGGCAGGCAGGGTCATGCTGCGCTGGTGACTGCAGTTCGGCCTGGCTCCGCGACACGGCTAAGCCAGGCTGGGAAAGGCTCTTCAACTCGGACGAG
>JAISFP010000332.1 GCA_031263525.1 Deltaproteobacteria bacterium
TCGCCGCGCCTCCCTTTTCGGCCTGATCCTTGGGGCCGGACTTCGCCGCCCCTCCCTTCTCTGCCCATGTCTCGCGGCAGGGCCTCGCCGGGCCCCCTCCCTCGCCCTGGCTCTCGGGTCCGTGCTTCCCGGCCCTGGCCCTGGCCCCGGGGCCGGGCTGGGCCGGGCCTCCCTTCTCGCCCTGGCTCTCGGGGGCGAGCTTCTCGGCCCGGTCCCCGGGGCCGGGCTTGGCCGGGGCCCCTTCCTCGCCCTGGCTCTCGGAACCGGGCTTCGCGGCCCGGTCCCCGGGGCCTGGCTTGGCCGGGCCCCCGTATCTGTTCACGGGTAGGCCGCACTGGCCACGGAGGCAGCCGTCCCGGAGCTGGAGGAAGGCCGCACTGGCCACGGAGGCAGCCGTCCCGGAGCTGGAGGAAGGCCGCCCTGGCCACGGAGGCAGCCTGTCCTGGAGCTGGAGGAAGGCCGCCCTGGCCACGGAGGCCAGCCTGTCCCGGAGCTGGAGCTGGAGCTGGAGGATGGACGCTCTGACTCTGGAGGAAAGCCGTCCCGAGCTGGAGGAAGGCCGCCCTGGCCACGGAGGCAGCCTGTCCTGGAGCTGGAGGAAGGCCGCCCTGACCACGGAGGCAGCCTGTCCCGGAGCTGGAGCTGGAGCTGGAGCTGGAGGATGGACGCTCTGACTCTGAAGGAAAGCCGTCCAGGACCCGAAGGAAGGCAGTCCGCGCCCCGGAGGAAGGCCGTCCAGGCCCCGGAGTAAGGCCGCCCAGGCCCCGGAGTAAGGCCTTCCTGCACCAGGAATGATGAAGATCTTGGTCCTGCTGTAGGTTCCCCCGCTTTGTCTGTGAACAGATACAATTATAACATTTAACCGAACTCGTAATAGCATTTTGCTTGGAAAGCCCCCCCCTGTTGAACTCCCCATGGGGGGCGCCTGAACAGTTACGTTGAGTTTACGGTCGCGGCTCCGTCCCCCGCCTGACCTTCCGGCTCCGTCTCAGGACCTTGAGTCCATTTGCGGTCGCGGCTCAGTTCCCTGCCTGCCCTTCCGGCTCCGGCTCAGGACCAAGGTTAAGTTTACAGTAGCGGATCCGTCCCCCGCCTTACCTTCCGGCTCCGTCTCCGGACCTTGAGTCCATTTGCGGTCGCGGCTCAGCTCCCTGCCTGACCTTCCGGCTCCGGGTCCTGGCCGTGATTCGGTTTGACGTCCCGGATCAGGCAGCTTGCCTGCCCTGCAGATTCCGGCTCCGGACTCCGCGCCAGGTCCAGGCCCCGGCTTTCCCGTCCGGTATCAGGCCCCGGGGCCCGTCCCGCCGGGGCCGGACGCTCTGGAGGAAACGTCAGGGCCTTCCGAGACGGAGCCAACGCCGGGGCCGGGGCCGGTCGCGCCGGAGGCGGCGCCTGCCCCGGAGCCCTCCCCTGGCCTGCCGGGGTCGCCGCCCTCGGCGGCGTCGCGGTCGGGGTCCGGGAAGGGGTCCGCGCCGGTCAGGTACATGCGCACGTATTCCTTCTCCTCCTCGCGGTTCCCCACCAGTCCGTCGAGCCGGGCCCTGCGGAGGACGTCCAGGGCCTTCTGCAGGCCGGGGCCCTGCCTGAAGCCGAGCCTTATGAGGTCGTCCCCGGTGACCTCGGGGCGGACGTGCCGGTAGCTGGTCAGGAACGCCGCCCCCGCCCTGGGGAGGGGGCCCGTTCCGGCCCGTGCCATGACGTAGAGGACGCCGGGCCAGGAGATGTTCCCGAACAGGGCGTCCGCCACGCTGGGCTTCACCGCCCCGTCCGCGGGGAGCCTCTGGGCGGAGGAGAGGGTCTTCTCCAGGGCGGGGCGCTCGGAGACGAGGGCCCGGAGCATGCGCCGCCCCCCCTCCAGGCCGTCCGCGAGCCTCAGCGCCTCGTCCCGTGACAGCTCGAAGGTCAGCGCCGCGAACCAGACGAGCCACATGGGGGAGAAGCGGGAGGAGAAGGTGAGCCGGTACCAGTCCCTCACCCGGGCGACGTTCTTGAAGAGGTCCAGGTGGCGGCGGGTGACCCTCAGGTCGGCGGAGAGGCACCTGAGCAGCCCGAAGCCCGCCATGCGCTCGAAGATGGCGCCGGGATCCTCCTCCCCGCAGATGAGCTTCAGCTCCCCCATGAGGCGCCTGAGGGAGAGGTTCTTCATGAAGCCGCCGGACACGGCGTTCGTGATTAGCCCCCCCGTCATCCGGCTGATGCGGAAGCCCAGGCGGCGCTCGAACCGGAGCGCCCTGAACGCCCTCGTGGGGTCCTCCACGAAGCTCAGGCTGTGGAGCACCCTTATGAGGCCGTCCTTCACGTCCTGGTAGCCCCGGTAGTAGTCCAGGAGCTTCCCGAAGTCAGCCGGGTCCAGGCTCACGGCGAGGGTGTTTATGGTGAAGTCCCGGCGCTGCAGGTCGAGCTGTATTGAGGCGTGGCGCACGACGGGAAGCGCCCCGGGATACTCGTAATACTCCACCCGGGCGCTGGAGAAGTCCATCTTCATGCCGTCGGGGAGGACCAGGGTCGCCGTCTTGAAGCGGGGGTGGGACTTGAGCTCCCCCTTGAGCCTCTCCGCCTGGGCCCTTATGAAGCCGCCCAGCTCGCCCGTGACGGTCATGTCCAGGTCGCGGATTTGTTTCAGCATTATGAGATCCCTCACCGTCCCTCCCACCAGGTACAGGCTCACCCCGTGGGCCCTGGCCTCCTCGCCCAGCTCGCGCAGCAGGGCGTGAACGTTCCCCGGGAGCCTCTCCTGCATGAGGGTCGCCACGTTGCGGTCGAAGGGGGTGCGGGTGGCTCCCGCCGCCTTCCCGTCGTCGCCCCCGGCCTCCGCCGCGAGCAGGTGGAGAAGATCGGTGCGGGTCACCACCCCCAGGGCCCGGCCGTCGGGGTCAGTCACGGGCAGGATGCGCTGGCGCTGGTCGACTATGATGCGCTTCACGTCGTGAAACGAGGTGTCGGGGGAGGCGGTCTCGAAGTCGGTCGTCATGAAGTCCCTGACCGGGTAGGCGGTGAGCCCGTGGTAGCGGGCCCTGGAGACGCTCTGCTCCCGGATGATGCCCGAGACCTTGCCCTTGGGGTCTTCCGCCAGAATGACGTGCAGCCCGTAGCGGGCCATCATGTCCATGGCCTCGGAGAGCGGCCTCGTCTCCGACAGGCATATGGGCGGATGCACCATGATGCTCCCCGCCCTGAAGAGCCTGCCCACGGACTCCCTTATGGAGTCCTCCAGCTCCTTCCTCACCTCCTCCAGGTCGCGGCCCTTGACGGCGGCCGCGGCCGCGCCCTGGTGGCCCCCGCCTTTGAGATGCTTCAGGATCTCCCCCACGTTGAACCCGCCGGAACGGCTCCGGCCCGTCACCTGGACCAGCGACTCCATCTGGATCAGCAGAAAGACCGTGTCGAGATCCAGAATCTCCATGAGCCGGGGCCCGAGGACGGCCACGTCCTCGATGTGCCCCTCCCTGCGGGCCGTGGCCACGGCCAGTGTCTTGCCTCGCACCTCGCGGATCTCGGCGGTCTTTATGAGCTCGTTCAAGAGCGACACCTGGTCGGCGGAGAGCTCGCGGGAGGTCAGCTGCGCCACGGTCTCCAGGTCCGCCCCCCTGGAGAGGAGCCACGACCCGGCCGCCAGGTCACGGGGCGTGGTGGACCCGAAGCAGAAGTTCCCCGTGTCCTCCCACAGCCCCAGCGCCAGCATGGTGGCCTCGTCGGGATCCGGGGCGTGCCCCCGCTCGCGCATAACCTCGGACAGGAGCGTCACGGTGGCGCCGACCTGCTCCGAACGGACCAGCGACCCCGCCAAGTCTCCCTCCGCGTCGGGATGGTGGTCGTAGAGATGCACATCCAGCCCCGGGTTCGCGAGGAGCGGCTGCGCGAAGCCTATGCGGTCCGGACGGCGGGTGTCCACCACCACCAGCCTCGTCACTGCCCCGAAGTCCAGCTCCTTGGGCTTAACCACGTTTCTGGACTCGAGCATGCCCTTCACGAAGGGCCCGGCGAGCCTCCTCCCGTTGCCCCCTGGGAGCATGAGCGCCGCCCCGGGGTACAGCGAGGAGGCCCCGACCATGGACGCCACGGCGTCGAAGTCAGGGTTGATGTGGCAGGTTATGACGGTCTTGGCTTGCTGGAGGCTGGGGGACATGCGGGACAGCTCGCGGGTTCTCCGGGCCTCGGGGCCCGGGGAAGGCCCCCTTCCGGGAGCGCTGGGAAGGCTCCCGTGCGGGGAAGGTGGGAAGGCACCCGTGCGGGTGCGCTGGGAAGGTCCCGTTGCGGGGACGAGGGGAAGGCTCCTGTGCGGGGGTACTGGAAGGCTCCCGTGCGGGAGAGCTGGGAAGACTCCCGTGCGGGAGAGCTGGGAAGGCTCCCGTGCGGGGGCGCAGGGACGACCGCGTTCGGGGGAGATGGGATGACCCCAGTGCGTGGGCGCTGGGAACCCTTCCGTGAAGGGTGCTGGAAGGCCTCCGTAAGGGAGCGGAGGTACCACCCCGATCGGGGGAGATGGGAAGGCCCCAATGAGGGAGCGCTGGGAAGGAGCCCGTGGGGGAGCGAAGGGAGGCCGCGTTCGGGGGCGATGGGACGGCCCCAGTGAGGGGGCGCTGGGAAGGCGCCCTTGCGGGGCGCTGGGAAGGCGCCCTTGCGGGGCGCTGGGACGGCGCCCTTGCGGGGGCGACGGGAAGGCTCCTGTGCGAAGGTGCAGGGAAGGCCCACGTGCGGGGGTGGCTGGAAGGCTCCCGTGGGGGAGCGAAGGGAGACCGCGTTCGGGGGCGATGGGACGGCCCCCGTGCGGTGAGCTGGGGGAGCTGAACGAGGGGAAGTGCTTGTCCGGGGCCGGGATGCCTGATAATGGTCCGTCCGGAGCCCGGAGGCCGGGCAGGCAGAACCGGTCGGCCGTCAGGCGGCCGCGGTAACAGTATCGGGAGCCAAAGTCTGCCTGATACGGCAGGCCGAGGTCAAGGGGGAAGAGACAGCCCGGCGGCAACCTGCTGGCAGGTGAGGCACCCGGAGGTTATTACCCTGGAAATTAAATCTGGCCATATGGGCCCTCTTCACTGCGAGCTAGGCAGTTGAAACTGGCCCTGCACTTCCACTCCGCCCCTAACCCTTCCCCAAAAGCTCTCACCCATTCAGTACTCGCCCCTGCCCAAAGCCCTCTCGCCGTTTGCCCCTGCCAGAGGGGCAGATTTAATTTCCGGGGTAATACAATAAATCTAACTGTAAATATTACCCGTCCAATGAAATGTCGGAATTTAGCTATCAATCCAAAGGTGAAAAGGTCGGGAAAACCCCCAGACATGGTATCTCCTCTCTATGATTCGCTAATGAAATAGGGAAGATG
>JAISFP010000429.1 GCA_031263525.1 Deltaproteobacteria bacterium
GGGGAACGGTATGGGGGGGAGCGGGACGGCAGGTGACGGCGGGGGGGGGCAGGACGCCAGGGGCCAGGTGGGCGTGAGGCGGCGGGAGGGAGGGCGGAGGCCGGTGAAGGGGGGCTTGAGTCGGGGACCGTGGCCTTGAGTCGGGGAACGGTATGGGGGGGGAGCGGGACGGCAGGTGACGGCGGGGGGGGCAGGATGCCAGGGGCCAGGTGGGCGTGAGGCGGCGGGAGGGAGGGCGGAGGCCGGTGAAGGCATCTGTTCACGCGTTGCCGGAAAGCTTTCTTCTGATGCATCCGTTCATTGATGGAAGTCGTCTGAGTCCGGAGGGAGGAGCCCCAGGTCTGGAGGGATGATCGCCCCGGGCTTGCTGAAGCGCTCAAGAATAACTAGGAACCATGCAGTATTCCCAGGGCATGGGTCTCAATGGGGCCGGAAGCATGTCTCGCCGGTTCTGCGGAAGGCCGTCATGGTTCTGAATATGGCCGTGACGGACCCGGAGGGGCCGGGGCGTTTCTCGCGAGACGCATCTGATCTCCTCTAATGCGGTACTGAACTTATTACGAGTTCGGTCAAATGTTATAATTTTGGCTATCGTTACAGGGGTGAGAAATCAGTGTAAGGCCCAATATATGGTATTTATTTGCCATGACTCGCTCCCATAATGTGGGAGAAGCTTTCAACATTTTCTAATATTTATCCGGAAGCGTAACAACCGATCGGGCACGAGTCCTCATGGAGGCCGGAAAGGCGGTTCGACATCGCCATCGGCTGGGGTCTGATAGCGGGTCGCTCTGGAGACTGCGGAGGACTTGACGTAAAATATTGGCGAGAAAATCCAAAGCGGCGGAAGGCGGGCTTAAGGCGGCAGGAACCCGGTCCGGCAGTGGCAGGCGGTCGATTCAGGAAGAATTTGACGGTCGGCTGAGGGTCCGGCCCGCGCGGACGGACGCCAGGAGGAAGAGGGACTAGACAATGAAGATCAGGAAGTTCACGCAGAGCCCGCTTCTGGCCTCCTGCCAGACGGTCCGTTTCGGGGGGAAGCCCTTCCTGTGCCTGTCGGCATACCTGGGCTTCAACATGGACGGGGCGCCGGGGATGCTCTCCCCCGCTGACGCCTTCGGGGCGGCGGCGAATTCGCTCGGGCCGGCGGCCGAGATGGGCTGCGTCTTCGACCTGGGTCTTCCGAAGCCCCGCGGCGAGATTCTTGCGGCGGGATCCTGCTGCCCCCCTCCCGGAGCGGAGCGTGTCGGATCTGCCTCGGCCCTCATGAGGCTGGGCCGGATCACGAGGGAGTTCCTTGCCATAGGCGAGGCGCCTCTCCTGGGGCCCGGCCCCGGGGAGCCCGCCCCCTTCCGCCACGTGCCCCTGGACTGGAGACGCACGGCCGCCGGCCCCTCGAGTCCCGCGGGCCAGATCCAGGGCGTGACCCGGACGGCCTACGGGGCAGTGCTGGGCTTCCCCCAGGTCACCGACCGCCGGGAGACGGGCGGCGTCCTGTCGGCCGCGTGGCCTCCGGCGGCCTGCCCGCTGCCGGAACCCTTCGGGCCGGCGGTGGCGGGATCCGGGACCTACGACCGGAGCTGGCTTCTCGACGCGTGGCCCGGATTCCCCGCCGACTTCGACATGGGCGCCCTGAACATGGCGCAGGAGCCCCAGAGGCTCCCGGAAGGGTTCTTCAGGGGGGACGAGTTGGTCTTCGTCCGGGGGATGCACCCCCTGCGCCCGGAACTGAGGTCCCGGCTCCCGGCCGTGTTCCCGAGGATGGTCGTGGCGAAGCTCGACCCCGGGGCCGACCCCCCCGAGCCCCCGGAGATAGACCCGGGTCCCGACGGCCGGATCCCCGGCCTTCCCGGGGTGCCGGACGGAGCCGTCTTCGAGGAGGCCCGTCTCGGCCTGGACACGGTCTGGCTGTTCCCGGCCTGGGGGGCCGGCATCATGATCTGGCACGGGGCCGTGGCGCTCGCCGACCCGACGGCCTCCGATGTCTGGGGAGTCGCCTCGTCAGTCTGGCCGTTCCCCGCGGCCTCGCAGGCCGAGCTGCCGCGCGAGCCGGCGGACGATCTCTTCGCCAGGGGCGTTGGCGGCTACGAGGAGATGCCGGTTCTCCTGCCCTTCGCGACGGCCCCTCCCGCCCCTCCCGCCCCGCCAGCGCCTCCCGCGCCCCCCGCGCCGGAGCCGGCCGCGGCGGAGCCGGCTCCCGCCCCCCGCCTTCCGCGCCCGCCCGCGGTCCCCCCGCCTCCCGCGCCCGTTTCCGTGCCGCCCGCCGTGCCGGCCGCCGCGGCGGCAACCGCGGCCATGGTGGCGAAATCGCGCGAGGAGATAATGGGCAGTCTCCCGGAGATAAACCGCATTCTGGGCGAGGAGGGGCTGAGTCCGGTGACGGAGGAGCACGTCGAGGACTCGCTCAGGCGTTACGGGGGCGCCCTCGGCAAGGGGCTGGAGGACTTGGACAGGACCGAGGCCGCCGACGCCGCCAGGGCCGCCCTGAGCCCGGCGGAGAGGGCTGCGCGCGAGGAGGCGGACGTCCTGGCGGATCTGGTCAAGGGCGGGTCCACGCCCGAGGAGGCCGCGGACATCCTGAAGGCCGTGAAACTGCCCGTGCCGCTCCTGAGCCAGTTCAGGACGGGGGAGGAGTTCGAGCAGGCGCTCGCGGCCCACGGGCAGGAGTGGGCCGCGCTCGTGAGGAGGACCCCCGAGGAGGGAATGCGGTACGCCGAGCGCATGCGGGCCGCTTCCGTCCTGGAAAGCGATCCCGAGCACGCCTTCGAGACCATAGTAGGCCAGTCCCTCGGCAGGGAGAGGGCGGCGGAGCTGGCTCGCAGGATCGACGCCCCGCCCCCGCGGCCCGACGGCGTGGAGGGCCTGGCCGAGGCGTTCTCCGAGGGCGGGCTCATGTCGCCCGCCGACGCCAGGGCCCTGGCCGAGGCGGTCTCCGGGATGGACGCCCTGCCCGCGGCCGGCGGGATGAAGGGGATGACCGAGGCCTTCAGGGCCATGGGCGCGAAGCTCGCCCAGGGCATGGGCGCCGGGGCCGCGGCCTATGCCGGGAAGCTCGTGGACGGCATGGTGTTCGCCAAGTCCGTGCTCTGGAAGGAGAAGGAGGTGGGGGAGGCGCTGGACAGGCTCGCGGAGGAGTCTCCCGAGGTGAGGGCGGCGCTCCCCGAGCTCAACCGGATACGGCTGGAGGCTCCCGACAGCGCGGAGAGCCTGGAGGAGGCCGCCCGCATGGCGGGGGTGGCCTCGACCGCGCAGCTGGCGAAGGTTGACGCCATCGATCCCTGGACGGGGGAGCCCGGGCCAGAACCGGTTCCGCAGCCGGAGCGAGGGCCCGAGCCGGAACCGGAACCTGAACCTGAACCGGCCCCGCCGCCGGAGCCGGGACCGCCGCCCTTCGCGCTCTCGAGCCGCGCCCAGGCGGAGGCGCTCCTGGCCGAGGCCAGATCGGATCCGGCCGGCGCGGCCGTCTTCGCGGGCCGCGTCATGCAGGGGCTCGCCCTGTCCGGCATGGACTTCTCGCGCCTGGACATGACCGGGGCGAGGCTCACGGGATCGGATCTGAAGGGGTGCTCTTTCGCGGGAGCGGATCTGACCGGGGCGGCGCTCGACGGGGCCGAGGCAGCGGACGCCGACTTCACGCTGGCCGTCCTGGCCAGGGCGGACATGAGCCGGGTGACGGGCGGCGCCGTGAAGCTTCGCGACGCGGACATGACCGGCACGGACTTCACCGGGGCGGACCTGGCGGCGTCCGTGCTCCGGGGGGCGAGGTGCCCCGGCGCGGTGTTCGACGGGACAAGGCTTCCCGCCGACCTTTCCGGCGCAGATCTTGCTGGGGCCCGCATCTCCCGCTGGAACGGGGAGGGCGCGGACCTGGCGGGAGCGGACCTCTCCGGGGCCTCGCTCATGAACGTGAACCTGTCCGCCGCGAGCTTCAGGGGCGCCGTGATGGACAGGTGCCATTTCGCGGCATGCGACATGAGCCGCGCCGACTTCTCGGGGGCCCGGGCCCGGTCGGCGTCGTTCCAGCTCCTTACCCGCCTTTCCGAGGCGGACTTCAGCGGCGCGGACCTCACGGACGCGACCCTGGACGTGCCCGACGCCTCGGGCGCGACATTCAGGGGCGCCGTCGCCGACAGGGCGCTCATGGCCGGCGTGAGGCTCCGGAACTGCACCTTCGAGGGGGCGAGCCTCCGCGAGGCGAGCTTCCACGGGGCCGACCTGCGCGGGAGCGACCTCTACGGCGCGGACATGATGAAGGCGGCGCTGGGCGCGACCCAGCTCTCAGGGGCCGACTTCACCGACGCGAGCCTGTACGCCGCCGACTTCTACCTTTCCCGCCCGGACACCTCCACCGTCTTCAAGGGGGCGGACCTGACTTGCACCATACTCATGCTGGACGGGGAGAGCCTGGTGGAGTAGGCCGCGTGCAGGCCGGACGTCCGGCGGCCCCCCCCCGCGTTCCGGGTAGGTGCCACGCTGGGCGCCAAGTCCGGTCCGGTCCCCGGACCCGCGCCTGGAGCCGGGCGGCCCTGCCCCAGCGCCGGATTTGTCCGGGAGCCGGGCGTGGCTGTCCTGCCGCCGGGCCTGCCGGAAGCCCGAGAGGGCCTGAGGCAGGGCCGCAGGAAGCCCGGGCTGCCGCGATCGGGTCCGGCGCCTTTGCCGTGACTCGCGGCGAGCCGGTCCGTCCGGGCCGGGTCGGGCTCGGGCACACGGGCGGGCCGCACCCCCAGAGAAGGACAGAACGGTCCATGGGGGCGGGTTGGCTCCGGACGGCCGGGGGGGCCGGATCCCCCCGGAGAGGCCTTTCCGGTCCATGGGGGCGGGTTGGC
>JAISFP010000435.1 GCA_031263525.1 Deltaproteobacteria bacterium
GATGCGTGGCTCCGAAAAGGCCGGAAGCCGGAAGCGGGGCCCGGAAAGCCGGAAGCGTGGCTCCGAAAAGGCCGGAAGCCGGAAGCGGGGCCCAGAAAGCCGGAAGCGTGGCTCCGAAAGAGGCGGAAGGTCCGGAAGCGGGGCCCGGAAAGCCGGAAGCGGGCCTCCGAAAGAGGCGGAAGGTCCGGAAGCGGGGCCCAGAAAGCCGGAAGCGGGCCTCCGAAAAGGCCGGAAGGTCCGGAAGCGGGGCCCAGAAAGCCGGAAGCGGGGGCCCAGAAAGGCGGAAGCAGGGCTCCGAAAGGGACGGAAACAAGGCTCAGAAAAAGCCGGAAGCGGAACTCCGAAAGGGCCGGAAGCGGGGCTCCTGAAGGGCCGGAATGCGAGGACCCTGACAATGCCGGGGAACGGGGCCGGACGGAGGGACCCAGGAACGATGCCGGAAGGCGAGGTTCTGAAAGATACGGGAGGACCGGGCCGGGGACAAGGTTCCTTGACGATGCCGGATACCGGATGCCGGAGTCAGAATAACCGCGAGTCCCAGGAGCTGCCGGGTCCCGGATCACCATGGGGCCCCTGTGCCGGGCCTCCCAGGCCGGGCGAGCGCCGCCCGGAGTTCCCGGACCGGGTCAGGTTCCGGGCCCGGCGTGGCGGGTCACGATAATTTGTAGACAAATAGGCCGTATCCTGCTAAAAATGCACTGTTGCGTCAAGGAGCCGTCAAGCCTTCAGACGGGCACGGGACCGCCCCCCGGCGGCCGGGGCCCGTCCCGGCAACGCGCCTCGCGCGGCCCCTGCCGGGAAGCCGTCCGGGACCGCCTGGCCCGGAGCGCGGGGCCCGGCTGGACCGGTGCCCGGGAGCCAATAGGCATCAGATTACCACAATGTTTTATCAAAGAGAACAGGAAGAATCCAAAATCGACATCTTTAGTTGAAATTGATAATCTTTTACCCTCATTTAGGTAAAGTTAGCGGCCCTCTGAGGGCCCCGCGCTCCGGACACGGCCCTCCGGCACGGACCCGTCCCGCTAAACCCGCCCCGGGACAGGGCTTCGGCCCAGGGCGGCACGTACACTAGAGGCTTCCCGCCCCCGGAACCTGCCGGGAAGAGCCCGGCCCGGCAGGCCTGGCCCCATTCCAAGATGCCCGGCTGACATGGCCCCCTTCAAGAGGCCGGCAGCCACGCCCCCCTTTCCAAAGATGCCCGGCTAACATGGCCACCTTCCAATGATGCCCGGCTGACATGAGCCCTCTCTAGAAGCCCGGCCGCCATGCCCCTTCGATTAGCCCGTAAGCCATGGCCCCCTTCGATCAGCCCGGAAGCCATGGCCCCATCCGGCAAGGCCGGCACCCCTTGCCCGACGGCTCACTGACGAACAGGCACTCAAGATCTTCGGTTCCCTGGCGCCGCGAAGCCCCTCAAGCCCCGAATGCCCAGCCTCCCGTCACGCTGACGAACAAGCTCCCGGGCCCGCCGGTTCCACGCCCCACATGCCGCTGCTCCGTGGCCCCCGAAGCCGGGACGCCCCGGCCCTCAGAGGCCCTGACGCAAAGAAGCTCCCCGCTCCCCGCCGCGCCAGCACCCCCTTCGCCCCGCACCCCGGGGCAACATGCCGTCTGTCTTCCCCAGCGGGCCAGCCCCCCCTCGCCGGCCCGCGCCCAGCCCGGCGGCTCCGCCGCCAGGCGCAGTCCCGACGCCCGACCCACGCGTCCGCCGTCCCCCTCCCCGTCACCTCGGCCGTCCCGGACGGCCCCGTCCCCCTGCCGACCGGCACGGGACGGGTCCCGGGACGCCCCGGGCTCACCTCCTGAAGAGCCTCACGGAGTGGGCCCGACGGGCGCCCGCGCCCCATCGGCGGACGCCCCCCAACCTGGACCCGTAGGCCGGCCTCCCCTGGCCAGGCCGCCGGGACCAAACAAGACCCATCCACCGGAGGTATCGACTCTTGCAGATAACAATAAAGCAGACAGGCACCGAAGACCAGACATACCAGGCCGAGGAGGGCAAGACCATCCTCGAGAACCTGGCCGCCCAGGGCCTGCGCCTGGACGCCCCCTGCGGCGGGCGGGGCAAGTGCGGCAAGTGCATCGTCAAGGCCGATGGCGCCCTCGAGCCCCCGGACGCCGCCGAGCAGAAGCTCATAGACGAGTTCCCGGGCAAGAGGCTGTCCTGCACGGCGAAGGTCGCCGGCGACGTGACCGTCACCCTGGAGGACCAGGTCCTCTTCAGCTCGATCAAGGCCATGGGCTGGAGCGCCCCCTACGAGATCAACCCCCCGCTCCAGGAGATCGAGCTCGAGATCCTGGACCGCCAGGACCCGACGGGGTGCCTGGACGTCAGGAACATCACCACCCACAACATCGAGGCGCTGAACGAGATAGCCACTGTGGACGCCACATACAGCCGGGGCCGGGCCCTGGTGTGGCTGGACGAGCTCCTGCATGCCTGGCCGGTCTCCGCCGACAACGACTACTCCACCGGGCCGCTGGCCGCCGCCTTCGACCTGGGCACCACGGGCCTGGCGCTCGCGGTCATCGACCTCAAGGAGAAGAAGGTCATAGCCCTGGAGACGGCCCTGAACCCCCAGACCGCCAAGGGCGGGGACGTCATCAGCCGCATCACCGAGGCGGACTACGGCAAGCAGAACCTCCTGGACCTCCAGTCCATGGCGCTCGAGGGCCTGGCCAGCATGGTCGAGCCCGCCGTGGGCCTCGAGGTGGGCCGCAAGATCTCCGCCGCGGTCATCTCCGGCAACTCGACCATGCAGCACCTGCTGGCGGCCGTCAACCCCAAGGGCCTGGCCCAGGCCCCCTACCGCCCCGTCTTCACGCACATGCTGGACATCTCGCACCTGGCGGAGCGGCTCAACATCTCCCCCCGCGCCAAGGTCCTCATGGCGCCCATGATCTCCAGCTACGTCGGCGGCGACATCGTCTCCGGCATCCTCGCGGTCCAGCTCAAGAGCCGACCCGGCACCGTGGTCTTCATCGACGTCGGCACCAACGGCGAGATCGTCATCTCCCGCGGCGGCAAGCTCGTGGCCACGTCCTGCGCGGCGGGCCCGGCCCTGGAGGGCATGAACATCCTCTGCGGCGCCCGCGCCCAGACCGGCGCCGTGGACACCTTCACGATGGAGGAGGACCTGAGCTTCAAGTACACCACCATCGGCGGCGCCCCGGCGATGGGCATCTGCGGGAGCGCGCTCATCGACATCACGGCATTCCTCATCAAGCACAAGATAATCAACAAGGCCGGGCGCATGCGCGACCCCGCTGGCAAGGAGATCCTGAAGGACAACCGCTTCTGGCTCACCGACAAGGTCTTCCTGGACCAGCTGGACGTGCGCCAGGTCCAGCTCGCCAAGGGCGCCATCGCCGCCGCCATGGAGATGCTCATGGAGCGGCTGGGCATGACGTTGAAGGACATAGACGAGATCGTGATAGCCGGCTCCTTCGGCTACCACCTCCGCGCCGAGAGCCTGAAGACCATCAAGCTCATCCCGCCCGACTTCGAGGGGCCCGTGACCTTCGTCGGCAACTCGTCGCTGGCCGGGTCAGCGCGCCTGCTCCTGAACCGGGACTCCCCCGCCGAGGCGCTCTCCTACACCCGCGAGGTGGAGGTGATCGAGCTGGGCTTCGACCCGAAGTTCCAGCAGGTCTTCGTGAACCACCTGGCGTTCTGATCCCCGCTCCCTTCCGGGGCCCCGGTCTTTGCGGGGCACCCGGATCTTCCGGACTTCCGGAGCTTCCGGAGTTCAGAAGTTCCGGAGCTTCCCGCCCATTCCGCCGCGCCTCGGGGCGCGGCTCTCCGACCCCCGCGGGCCCCTGCCGCGGGGGTTTTCTTGTGCCTGGCATGTCCGGCTCCGCGCAGGAGAGCTTGCGGAGAAAGCCGGTGGCTCAATCCGGATTAGGAACAATGCCGTTTATTTAGCCCAATCTTCGGAGTTGAAGGCGAAACCCGCCTAGAATGCTATCCTGAACAGTTCAGCTGTTGCCTGATGAAGCCTACCTGCCCTGCCTCCCCCCTGCCCCGCCTCATCCCTGCCGACCTGCCCCGCCTCATCCCTGCCGACCTGCCCCGCCTCATCCCTGCCGATCTGCCCCGCCTCCTCCCTGCCGATCTGCCCCGCCTCCTCCCTGCCGACCTGCACCGCCTCATAGTCTCAACAGCAACCATGAGCGGTTATTCTTTTACATCTCAGGTAACTGTTCAGGCGTCACTCTATTGAGGACCTTTTCGGAGGAAGACAGCCCTAATGAGGAGCCAAAGAAGTTAAAGAGTCAACTATGGATACTTCATGCAGAGGAAAGAGTTTCAGGAAAGGGGATTTTGGTTGGGAAGAACATCCTGTTGAGCTCCTCTTGGGGGGGGCAGCTGAACAGTTACAGTCTCAGATGGATATTATTGCCCGCCAAATCAAATGTCGGAATTTGGCTATCAGTCCAGGAGTGAAAATGTCGGGCTTGCCCCCAGATCCGGTGCCTGCCCGCTATGATTCGCTACTGAAGTTGGGAAGCAGATTCCGACATTTCACTGGACGGGTAACAAATCTCCCTTACAGAATTGCGGAAATCATTTCAAAATAAGTTGTATATATTAGGAAAAAATTTGCTGAAAAGAGTGTTTAATACACATACACCATTTAAATATTGATAATATTAATTAATAATTAAATAAAAATTTAAGAGAAAGTGGTACAATGCAAAAAACATAGGCTTGCCTGCAATAAAAAATGTTGGCAGTGTATTAATTAAAGAATGAATATTCATCTAAAGACATATCTTGATATAGTTGGCAGTGATATTTATTACGCTTCCGGATAAATATTATAAAATGTTGAAATCTTCTCACACATTATGGGAGCGAATCATGGCAATGAGATACCAGACCTGGGATTCGCACGGATTTTTCATAACTGGACCGATAGTCAAAATTCTAACATTTAACCGAACTGGTAATAAGTGCGGCTGAAAAAACAAAGCTGTTGAAATCATTAGTCTTTTTCCTCGTGTTCAATAGCAGAAGTTCGCAAGCTTATTCCGGAGCTGGACCCCCTTCACCTCCCTTGCCCGCCATACCACTCCTTGGGCCTGGCGTTGTGATTCCTGATACAAAAATATAGGATAAAGATGCAAGACATGATCTGGCACTAAGACCTGAAAATCGGATTATTTTTTGCTTTCACGCATTTTTAATCCATAATCGGCATTATGAAGGCGTCCAAAGCGCGAGACAGGTCACCGGCGGACTGGAAGTTCCCTCGTTTCAGGACCGTTCTGGAGAGCTTGCCGAAGGAGGCCTCGCACGGGTTGAGCCAGCTGGCGGAAGCGGGAGTGTAATGGAAGTGGACGTTCGGGTGATCCTTGAGCCACTCGTCGTATCCCTTATGGATGCAGCAGTTGTCCATGACTGTGTGGCCCGCTGGTCATGGCCTTGACGCCCGGAACCTCGTCGAGCAGTTACCAGTTGATCCAAGAACGGAAGAAACTCGATCCTCCTTTTCCCGTCGTACTTCCGGGTGAAGACGATGCCGTTCCTGATGTCCGGGCCGGCGAACGGGTTGACCACCCCGCGGCGCTTGCACGTGCTGTTCAGGGCACGGGCAATCCCCCCGTTCCGGGTGCGGCGATCCCCCCGTTCCGGGTGCGGACGAAGCCGGTCGAACGCTCGATGGCCTGGATTCTGGACTTCTCGTCGAACGCCAGGACCGTTCAGTTCTCAGAGGCGAACATGTACCGCCGGATGACCCCCCACCGCATTCTCGCAGAAATGGGGTCCTTGCTCACGCACCAGGTCCGGAGCGTCCCGGGCTTTTTTCCGGCCTTCCGCAACATCCTCCCGACGATGTCTTCGGATACGGCGAGCTCCTCCGCCACCATTTTGGCGGTCCGCAGGGAAGTGCCGTCGGGAGGATTAATGCCGAACAAGTTCAGGATGTCGAGCGCCACCTTCCCATGGTCACAGCTCCTCGGCTTGCCGAAGCGGGGTCTGTCATGTCAGAACTGGAACTCCAGGCCGAGCGAGCCCTTGTGCTCGTGGAATCCCTTCGCGAAATTCGCGTCGTAGTTGACGAAGATGTCGACCGCACCTCCGGTCTTGATATTGACGCCCAGGCCGACCTGCATGGTGCTCCTGGGCGGCTTCACGCCGTAGATGGGCACCATGCGGGGATTGCCCACGAACCCCACGGACTGGACGTTGTCGGGGCGCTTAGGCGCGTAGGTGTAGCCGAGCCGGAGTTCCGGGGTGACCTGGACGTCGCCGGAACCCAGAGTGGTCTTGATCTTGATTTCCAGGGGAATCTCGACAAGGTAGTCCGAGACCTTGCCGAAGTAGTTCCTCGGGAAGGTGGAGTTTATCACCTGCTCGGTGAAGCCTTCCTGGCGGAACCGGAGATAGCGGAGGCCGAGGCTGGGGGTGATGACGAAGTTTCCGGCCTCGAAGTTCATACCGCCCCGCAGGGCGAAATGCCACGTGTCGATGTCGAAGGACCCCTTCTTCTGGCCTCCGGTCACGAGGTTCGCGGTATACTTGTTGCTGCTTTTGGCGTAGGCGAAAGAGGCATCGAGGAAGGCGCCGTTCCGGAAAGAGTAGCTCCCGTAGAGCCCGAATCCCGCCGTGTCGATGTCCACGTCGGAAAGGCCGTCGTTCGTGTCGAGCTTGCCGAACGAGAATGACACGGCAAAGCCGAGCACGAGGCCTTCCATGCCGGAGAAGGTCCGGTCATAGCCCAGCGAGAAGCCGCCGGCTTCGTAGTCGTAGCCGTAGACGCCGTCGGCGTTCCTCTGCCTGGCCCACGTGCCGAAACCGCCGACCCAGAGCCTGTTCTGCTCGCCGGCGGAACCGACGGAGGGCGGGGTGATGCCGGATCCGGACCTGAGCTTGTCCAGCCTGCCGAAGACGACACCCTGGGTCTTCATGGCGATGTTCGTAGCCGCGAGCTGGACGTTTAAGACCGACTCGCCTATCAGCTGTCTCAATGCCACGTCGGCGTCGGCAGGGGAGAGGCCGAGGCCGAAGATGGAGCTGACGACCGTGCCCAAACTGTCAATAATTTCTTGAGATGCCGGATCCGTCATGGCATCGTCAGAGATGGCGTCCAGCAGAGAGCCTACGCGCGAGAGATTGGGATTCGGACCTGTCGCAAGCTGGGACAGGCCGCCGCCGTAACCGATATATTCGTCGACCCTGACGCCTGTCGGACCGAATTCAAGAGAGTAGATGGGGGAATAGAACCTGGAGCCGGTAGCGTTGATCGGCATGACATCAGCGGTGATGATTGATTGTCCCGAAGTCAGCTTCGGTCCGGTATACAGCACGTTGACCGATGAATTTTCGGCGGCGAAACCCCAGTCATAGCCTGACGGAATTTTCAGGGTGCCGAGATCTGTGCCGTCGCCGGCAGAGACGATGGTGGAATTGTTCTCGAAAGTCACCGTTCCGGAGTTGGCGAGAGTGAGCGTATGTATTCCCAGATCCAGGATGCCGCCGGACCCTACGGTCAATTTTCCGGAGTCCTGTTTAAAAATCAGGCTCGCGGGAGAGGCGGACAGATCGACGAGCGATACCTCGCCGCCGCTTGAGATCTCCATGTCGCCTGTTATGGCGAAGGCTGACCCGCCGTTACCGTCAAGGCGAAGGCTGCCCGTGCCGGCCACGCTGACTTTTGACGCCGGATCATTTGTGCTGCCGATCATGTCCCTGACAGTCGTGGTTCCGCCGGTGATTTTGATGCCTCCTGAAAACGCATCAAGGCCGTGCTCGAAGATGTTGTCACTTCCGCCGGAAATCGCGACGCCATCCTGAATTTTATCAACCGTTCCTATCTTGTTCTGGGTGCCGCCTGTGATGTTCAGATCGCCGTATACATGAAGGGCTGCGACCGAGTTGATCCCAGAGGCGAACTCGACATGGTTGCCTTGGGCCAGGGTATCATCTAGATAGTAATAACCTCCGAAAACGTTTCCAGTAACTGTAGCGCCCTCGAAACGCACAGTGTTATCATAGACGATTCCAGCTTCGTAGTAACCCATCATGGCATACCCACCGTAAGCGTACAGGACCTCGGTGTTGTTTTTCAAAATTACCTTGTTATAGGCGACTTCTCCAGGTATAAAAGCGCTATAGGCACCTGCCGCAATCCGACCTTTGACCCCGCTCAGTTCGACAGTGTTGTACATAAGAGTGGAAAAAGAAGAAGAGCCAGAATTGTGATAAACGTAAGCTCCCGCTATCATGGAAGTCACTTCAGCTCCAGTGACGCTGACATGGTTGCCAATGGCTACTACATGGCCTGCACCAGTTCTCTCGAAGTAGGCCCCCACAACATGGGTCGAAACGAAGACGTCCCCGTTGACCGTAACCGTGTTGGCGAGTAATTTTTGGCTATCTTTATTATAGGCTTCCTCAGTTGCATAACCGGCAATGCCGACTCCATTGATAAAGGCACCCTGAAGGCTATAAAGTTCTATTCGTGATCCAGAACTTTCAACCGTAACGGAGTTTTGGGTTGCGGAAGGACTGGGGTCGCAAGAGACTTCTTTACTAGCTAATGCGCTGCAACTTGCAGGATCGTTTTCAATAAATCCTCCAATGCCTTTATACAACTCAACTCCTTGTTATAAGCAGCTTGTTTTTGCTGACAGAGCTTCCTGCCACAGTGTGACCGGCGATCGCGTCACTATTAGTCATAGTGGTATCCCCGGAAATATTCACCGTGTTTTCCGTGATATTGCCTGCAATGGAGCTTCCGCCGTATACCATGGATCTATTGATGGGTACTATGTAGGAAATCGTGCCTCCGGAGATATTGACGGTATTTGAGCTGACATCCGCAAATATGGATCTTCCGCCGTATACCTTGTCGGCAACATCGCCTCCGTGGATATTGACAGTATTTGAGCTGACTTTCGCATGTGTCGAAAGTCCTCCGTAAACTGAGCCAGCCCGTCTGCCGGGGTAACTTTGTTTGTAAGACCCTATATCGTTATAAATGTCGACAGTGTTTCCTGTCACGACCGCAGACGGAATCTCGATCGACAATCCGCCAACGACACTGCGGTCAGTTAACTGGTCCTTGATTGTTATGCTGTTGCCGCTCGGTAATATCTCATCCCCCGTGCCCAAGGGCACGACGATTCCGCTGTCTGGGACATTCCACCCGCCAAACGTTGTGTTCACGTCAATGATATCATCATATGGCAAAAGCAAAGTCTTCACATCGTCAAAGTCGAGAGAATTGTCATCGATGTTATCGTCGGTGACAACACCGTCTACTCCCAACGCCATGCCTGGCGCGAGCGCTGAAGTTGTCGACAGCGCCACGGCGAGCAGGACAGCCCAGACAAATGAACTGAACATTCCCCAAGTGCATTTCAAGAGTGTCATTGCCAAGCCTCGTACCTTTTCCGTTTCAGACTTGCCGCGAAGATAATCGATACCGTTGAAGGCCGCTGCCATTTAGATATGAGAAATGTCATGCCGATGTCCCAGGGATCCTGACGTGCATCCGCAAGGCCCGGCAAATCCGAAGAAACGCGACGAACGAAAGACACGCTGAAAGCTGTAACGTCAAGGCATAAACCGACAGTCCAGGGAAACGAGGTGACCGCCGGACATCTTCCTCAAGACAGTTCTCTTGGCTTCTCCTGCCGTTCCGCCCGGCTCAGCACGCGAACGTTCGTCGTGCTTGCGCTGGCCGGAACGTCCGACGAAACACAAGAGAGCGAGCGAAAGGGCAGATGAAAGGAGATAGAAGATGAGAAGCAAAAGAGACAAAGGACGAATGAGCCGGAAAGAGAGTGGAAATGGTCTGGCCAACCCCCGAGCAAGTAGAATTTCACGGCCTGAAGGGCAGGACAGGAGTTGACGGGCGGACCTCGAAAGCCAGGAGAAAGCCTGGAGAAGCCTGGAGAAGCCTTCGGGTACGCAACGACCGTGAAGGAGTGATAATAAGGCCAGTCTTGACGGATGTCAAAGGTTTTTGTCAGGACCAATTGCTTCCAACCTGGACATGAGGATATCCTCTCACTGAAAAACCGGCTATCAATTAACTGAGCAAGCCTGGGCGAGAAAAGAGCTTGAAAATTCAAAAATTCAAATTGTATACTGTAAATTGTAAATAAATGTCAATTTTATTGCTTTCAATTGTTGTTGCAGAAAAATAGAAGGGGCCGGAAGAAAATCTCCCGGCCCCTTTCTTAAGAGCTTAGGCGTGGCCAGGCCAGCAGGTCAGGACCGGTGCCAGAATGACTGGTCCAGGAGATCCTCAACCCCGTGCTCTATGTACCGCTTCCTCCATTTCCCAACCGTTTCCTTGCTCATCAGCAGAGTCTTGCCAATGTCGGTGTCGCTCATGCCCTCTCGGCTCAGGAGCACTATCTTGGGACGTTCGACAATGAAGATAGGCAATGTCCTTCTGTAAATCCAGTCCAGCAAGAATACCAACTCAAAGGGGCTGACGTAGGGGCGTTCGGCTATGCGTGACATCGTATGTCTCCTTTCTGCACAAACCATATTACGCTTCCGGATAAATATTAGAGAATGTTGAAATGTTTTCCCACATTATGGGAGCGAGTCATGGCAAAGAGATACCAAATCTGGGGCCTTGCACTGATTCTCACCCCTGGAACGATAGCCAAATTTATAACATTTAACCGAACTCGTAATAACACTACTTGGAAGATTTTAACCCGCACCATATACTGTATATATTTAACTCAAATATGCTTCATATGCAATAATCAATTGGAGGTCAGTTACTGGCATCCAGGGTTTCAGCTCGAACGTCCGGGTCGGTAACCAGAACCTGATCCCAACCAGGA
>JAISFP010000520.1 GCA_031263525.1 Deltaproteobacteria bacterium
TGCTTGATAGTTTGGAGAAAGTCTCCCCTGCAACAGCAACAGTGAACCGATCGGAGGAAGAGGCCGGGGTCATGGGAGGGATAGAGATGTTTGTCAGGTGGTGGTACCTGAATGGTTACGCACTATTGATAAATCCGAACTCTGGCGCGGAGCCTGGGTGCTGTACCATGCCATGGAAGTACCTGCCGTTTCACGTGACAGGGATTTCCAACAAATTGTCATGCAGAATGTGCGGACACCGTCCCTGAAATCAAATCCCGCGAAATGTCATAATCAATTCGCAATGGCAATATTTATTAAAGAAAAAAATAATTATCAATTTTTAAAAATTCTGTGCAACAAGAAGAATAAAGCTGTAAAGAGGTCTATATCCAAATATAAAATTGTATGATAGTGATAATAAGATCGAACATTATTATTTTATTGATAAGGCATATTGAAAAACAACTGTCAAACAATATTGCTGTATATCATGATGCATTGAATGCATAATATTGGTACAATCGAGAATTATCAAAAAAATAATTTAAAATTAATAGATATTTAAATAACTATAATTATTCATATGTTTTTGAACTGCTCACAACATAATCTGTAAAATTTAAATTAATTATAACGACAAACTCGATATATCATCAGTGATTACGCTTGCTCCGTCCACCTACTTGCTGGAAGATTCGTATCCGTTCACGGAAGAAGTCTCCCTGGGCTTGGAGAGAGGTGCCAGGAATCCACAAGGATGACTGCCCTGGTTCGGAGAAGTAGCCCTTAATCCGCAGGGATGGTGTGTCATATACCGCCAGGAAGGCCCTCTCTCGTCCCGGAAGGAGGCTGTTCCTGGTTAAGAGGCGGTCTCCTTAGCTTCAGCCGTGAACAGAATTACGAGTTCGGTTAGATGTTAAAATTTTGGCTATCGTTCCATGTGTGAGAAGTCAGTGCAAGACGCCAGAACTGGTATCTCTTTGCCATGACTCTCTCCCATGATGTGGGAAAAGATTTCAACATTTTCTAATATTTATCCGGAAGCGTAATACGAAGATTCTATGCGTAATGACTCCTGTACGCAGCAGGACAGAACTCTGGCTATTATCTCCAAGTAGATGGGGTTGGCTACCCTGTAGAATTCTTCGGTGGCAGAGTCGGCTTTTATGAGACCAAGATCAACCGCGAAGCTTATATCGTCATTCTAAATGTCGGACTGGAAAGAATCAGCCCCGGCAATGACCTGCCTGATCACTCTCCTGACACTTGGATGCTCGAGCTGCCACGCGAGATAATCGAGGTGGATGTCGTTATATCAGGTTGCGGACCGCCAGCTCGATTTCATCTGCCGTGACAGTCCTGGAGAAATCTCTCTTGAACTGGTCGGCTATGACATCATATGCAATGGCGTTGACCGGCCAGGGCTGTCCCTCGGTCCAGTGCCAGGCCGTTCGACGGAATCCTTCTCGAAGACCTGTCCCGTCTCCGGCGTGTGCTGGCCGTAGAGGGCCCCGATTTCCGCACTGCTGAAGTCGGCCGGCCGTATCGACTCATTTGGCATGTCGAGTTGTCCCTGGCTCAGCGCTTCACGCTTGACCCGGCCCATGCCTCAGCACCGGACTTCGGGAGTTCTCGGCCACGAACTTCGTTCCCGCAGCCTCTGTTCCGGACGTGGCAGTTCCCGGCTCCGAACTTCGCACCCGTAGCCCCGGCTCCGAACTGCGGCAGTTTTCCAGCCCTGGTCCCGCGGTCCCGTGCGCCAGCCCCGGACTTCGGGCGTTCCCTGGCCCTGCCCGGGACTTTGCATGTCCCCGGTGCCGGCTGCCGGACGGCGCTGCCTTCCGCGGCCGCACGGGTCGACCGGCGTCAAGAAGACGGGCTGATCGGCCACGGGACCTTCAAAAACGGCCCGAGGTGGGGTATGATCAGTGCCCCCGGGGCACGCTGACGCCCCGGGCCCGCATCTGCCGGCTAGGCCCCCGAAAGAGACCTCCCATGAAGCCTTTCTCGAAATTCACCGCCGTGGCCGCGTGCCTCGACCGCTCCAACGTGGACACGGATCTCATCATACCCAAGCAGTTCCTGAAGAGCATCTCCCGGGACGGCTACGGGGAGCACCTCTTCAACGATCTCAGGTTCGCCGAGGACGGGAGCCCGGATCCCTCCTTCGAGCTGAACCTCCCCCGATACGCCGGGGCGGGGGTGCTGGTGTCCCTCGACAACTTCGGGTGCGGCTCCAGCCGGGAGGCCGCCGTCTGGGCCATCCAGGACTACGGGTTCAGGGCGGTGGTGGCCTCGGGCTTCGCCGACATCTTCAGCGGCAACAGCCTGAAGGTGGGCCTGCTCCTGGTCGACCTCCCCCTCGCGGAGACGCGCGATCTCGTACGCAGGATCCGCGGGCTGGAGGGCTACGCCATCACCGTGGACCTGGAGGGAAGGCTCCTCACGGGCTCGGACGGCTGGTCCAGGGAGTTCGAGATTGACCCCTTCACGCGCGAGAAGCTCCTGAAGGGCCAGGACGACATAGAGTCCACGCTGGCCCTGGAGGCGGAGATAGCCCGCTACGAGGCCGCCCACGCCGAGCCATGGCAGGCCGTCCTTCCCGAGTGGGACCCGGAGGGCAGGGACTCCTGACGCCGGGGGGCGGTTCCGTCACGGCGTCCTTCGGGACCGGCCCGCTGCCTGCCGCCCAGGGTCCGGGAATCCCGGCCACTGGCATCCGAGCCCTCCGGCAGAGGGGCCCTTCGCGCCATCCGGCCGGGAGGTGACGCCTTCCGGGGCCGGGGCTCGGTCATCCGCCCGAGGACGCGGAGCCGTCACGGTTCCGACGACCGGGGGAACGTCCGCCGTACGAGGCGGGGTTTGCCTTACGTCCGGGGCCGTGGCTCGGTCTTCCGCCCGGGGACGCGGCGCCGTCACGTTTCCGGCGACCGGGGGAACGTCCGCCGTCCGAGGCGGGGTTTGCCTTACGTCCGGGGCGGGGCTCGGTCTTCCGCCCGAGGACGCGGCTCATTCACGGCACTGACGGACCGGGGGCACGCCTGCAGTCCGAGGTTGGGCCTGCCTTGCCTCCGGGGCCTGGGCTCCGTCTTCCGCCCGAGGACGCGGCGCCTTCACGGCCCCGACGGGGGACACGGCCGCCGTCCGAGGCAGGGTTTTCCTTTCGTACGAGGCTTCGGATCTGTTTTCCGGCCGAGGACGCGGGACCTCCACGTCTCCGGCGACCGGGGTCCGCAGGCCGTCCGGAGCGGCGGGCCGTCTTCCGCCCGAGTGTCCGCGCCTCACGGCCTGCGGGGCGGCCCGTCTGTCTCCGGGACCGGGGCTTTCCCTGGCCAGGCGGACCGTCAGACGCAGCCGCTCAGTATCTTCCTCGCCGCCTCGGCCGGGTCCGGGGCGGAGCACAGCGCCGAGATGAGGGCCAGGCCGTTGAAGCCGTGCGCCCAGGCCAGGTTGGAGTTCTGGACGGTGATGCCGCCTATCCCCACGGTGGGCTGGCGGAGGCTCAGGATGGAGGCTATGTCCTCCGGGGCCACGACCGGGCACTCCGGCTTGGAGGGGGACGGGTAGAGGGCCCCCACTCCCAGGTAGTCGGCGCCGTCCAGGACGGCCTTTCTGGCGCTCTCCTGGTCCGCGGCGCTGTACCCTATGATCATGCGCTTGGGCACGATCCGCGCGGCGGCGGCCACGGGCACGTCGTCCGCCCCGAGATGGACCCCGTCCGCGCCGACGGCCATGGCGACGTCCAGGCGGTTGTTCACTATGAAGAGCTTGGAGCGCGACCGGCACAGATCCGCCAGGTCCAGGGCCTCCCGGTAGAGCTCCCCGTCGGGGAGCGCCTTCTCCCGGAGCTGGAGCGCGGTCGCCCCGCCCTCGAATGCGGCCTCGGCTATCTCCCTCATGCTCCTCTTGCCCGTGTCCTGGCTGCCCATGACCAGGGTGAGCCTCAGCGAGGCGTTAAGGATCTTCTTCCTTATCATCTTCAGTCTGCCTTTCTGCCTGCGTCCTGGGAACCCCGCCCCGGAGCCGGCATGACGGAGCGGTGGCGGGCCGCGGCTCGGTGCCGCGGGCGTTTTGGCACGGTTCCGGCTCCCCGGCGTGAGCCCTGGCCCGGAAAAGGCGCGGCGCGACCGTCACGCCTCCGGTTCCGGCCCCCGGCCCCGGCGTGAGCCCTGGCCCGGAAAGGGCGCGGCGCGACCGTCACGCCTCCGGTCCCGGCCCCCGGCCCCGGCGTGAGCCCTGGCCCGGAAAGGCAGCGGCGCGACCGTCACGCCTCCGGTCCCGGCCCCGGCGTGAGCCCTGGCCCGGAAAGGGCGCGGC
>JAISFP010000053.1 GCA_031263525.1 Deltaproteobacteria bacterium
ATATTACGCTTCCGGATAAATATTAGAAAATGTTGAAATCTTTTCCCACATTATGGGAGCGAGTCATGGCAAAGAGATACCAGATCTGGGGTCTTGCACTGATTTCTCACCCCTGGAACGATAGCCAAAATTATAACATTTAACCGAACTCGTAATAATTCAATAAGGAATTTTCAATAACTTCTGCATCGGGAGTATCAAGATGAATTTCCTGTTACTATTAAGGTCATTCTCTTTCATGTAATGCTTTACATTAAGATGAAACCTGCCAATCAACTGGCGTCTTCAGCCTTCCCCCGCCCAGCCAACCAACCAACCTGACGCTCTCCACCGCCTATTCACCCAATCAATTTTTAGATCTCCATTAGCTAGCATATCGTGAATATGTTTGTCAGTATTACCCCGGAAATTAAATCTGGCCCTCAGGCAGGGGTCAGAGGCTAGAGGGCTTTGAGCAGGGGCAAGTACTGAATGGGTGAGAGCTTTGGGGGAAGGGTTAGGGGCGGAGGGGAAGGGCAGGGTCAGTTTCACGGCCTAGCTCACAGTGAAGAGGTCCCATAGGGCCAGATTAAATTTCCGGGGTAATAATTTGACTGAATGGTGCCAGATAAGGAGGCACTTAAACAATATGATGTTTACCATTATACCGATAAAGCTGAATTTGTTCAAAAATTTCTTTTTGAATTATGGCAATTCATCCATGATGTTCGTAAATCTATATTTTTTGAAATTATAAGACGGTTGATGAATCCCTCCGATTCAACTAAACCAAAATTAAAACTTCTTTAGAAACATAAGCATTTTCTCAAAATTTTAGAACACGTGACGAGTATGAATACGAACGTGTCCTGTCACCAATCCTCAGCGGTATCATACAACGTTGCTCTGGCAGTCCTGACGTCAAACGAGGTTCTAAAGATCAAATTCATGAACAAGAATCAACTTTTATCAGTGAATTTCACTTTCGTTACTGTTTAACTTCTTAGAGTATGATGTCAATATGAACATGCAAGAATCTTTTTCTTATATTGACAGATCCTATCTAGCTGTCGAGCCGCCTGACGACGAGTTTTGATATTGCCAGTTAAATTATATCTCGAAATCTTCTTCCATGTTTTGAGAACGAATCATGGAGAGGAGATACCAGGGCTGTGAAGTTTCCCAACCTTTCCACACATAGGCCGATAGCCAAAATTCCGACATTTAACTGAACGGTTAATAATTATAAATTTAATATACAAAATTTTACTCTTCTCAAACACATCTCCTGTTTCAAAACACTTTACAAAAAATGGAATGAACTATGTCATTTGAATTACAAACAAATTCGGCAATAGCATTTATAAAAAATGAAAATATTACATTAAACAAATTATTAATACAAATTATGTAAAAAATTTCTTGCTAAGAATATTAGCATTTTTAAAGCTATCACTGCTATTTTAGGGGTTTCTGACGTGATTATCATATTTAAGTTAATAATCTTAAAAAATTAATAATTATTACGCCCTAGCCTTTATCTCCAGCTAATATATACAGGTTCAATTTCACCAACTTGAGAAATGAGTTAAATAGATATCAGTAACAATGAAGGCTTGGCAAAGCCATTCGTGAGATTTCCTAAACAACTTGGCCGAGTTGCAAAGCCATCCTTGGTAACGGATACGCATTTTGATATCTAATTTAATGTTAAGAGCTCGAATTACAGATCTAAAATCATCCGTCATCTAGGAAGTGACCACTTCCTCCCGCCGCGGGGAGGGCCGGAGAAACACCGAGATGCTCAGATCTTCCACGTCAATTGTGACGCTACCGATTTAGGGCGGAGACCGGAACCATGATTCAGTGGGCCATAAGGCGGAGACTTGAGTCGGACAACTTGAAAGCGAGGACGGCGGGCCGGGGCCCTTGAACAAGCATGGATTCAGGAGGCAAAAGCGAAAAGCGAAACCTGAGTGCCCGGATGCTTGATCACCTGGCCGGAGCCCATAAACTGAAACCTGGAACTGGATGTCGTATGCCGTCAGCCAGAATCGCCGACAGACTGCACGGCTCACGCGAGCCCTTCGGCGACTCTCCGGGGCCGGACCGCAACGGCACGTGACGTCTCCGAGCCGGAACTGTTCGGTGCGGCTCCGACATTCGCTATGTTTGGCGGGTTCCCCCGCGTCATCCAAAAGACGGTCCTGTCGGACCCGGACCGGCACCTGTGGGTCAGGGGAAAACTGAGCACCTGATTCCTCGGCCCGAAAACGGCAGGCCACGCTTGCAAAGATGACACGGCTTGCAGGTCATGGGGGCAAACACTATAATTTCTTTTTTCTGGCCCACCCACCGGACCGGTCGTGTCGTGAGGCTTCGGGCCGAGGGGGAGCCCCCTGCAACCTCCTCCCGCCGGAAGTTCCCGACCCTCCGGCCGGACACCCGGCCCCGGTTTTTCTCCCGGCCTGCCGGCTTCGGCCAAGGCTTTCCTCGCTTCCGGCCCTCCGTCTTGCCGGGGTGCCGGCCCCCGTTTTCCTCCCTTCCTCCCGGCTTCAGTCAAGGCCTTCCTCTCTTCCGGCCTTCCGGCCTACCGGCCTACCGGCCTTCCGGCTCTCCGCATTTTCGGATCCGGGCCCGAGAGCTCCAGACCCTGGCTTCCTGTCTTACCGGACTTCCGGGCTTTCACGTATTTCCCAACTTTCCGGCCTTCCGCCACTCCGAGGTTCCGGGGTTCCGACCTTCCGGCCTTCCGAGGTCCCAATCCCGGCTTTCCGCCCGTCCGGGCTTCCGGCCTTCCGTCCTTCCGGGGGCCCAATTCCCTCTTTCATGTGTCCCCTGTTCCGGCCGTCCATGGTCCCTGTCCCGGCCTCCCGTCCTTCCGGTGCCAAATTCCCCCCTTCAAGGGTCCCCGGTCCCGGCCTCCCCCAGCGCAAAGGAGCGAGCTTGACAGCATATCTCGACAGCCTGTTCGGGGATCTCAGCGCGTCCGTCGCGGCCGCCGAAAGCCAGAAGGGGAGGCTGGAGGAGGCCGCGAGGACAATAGCCGGGTCCATCGCCGGGGGCGGGACCCTGCTCATCTGCGGGAACGGGGGGAGCGCCGCCGAGGCACAGCACTTCGCGGCTGAGTTCGTGGGTAGGTTCCTCGCTGAGCGGCCCGGGCTCCCCGCTGTGTCGCTCGCGGCCGACTCCTCGAAGCTCACCGCCATCGGGAACGACTACGGCTTCGCCGAGGTCTTCGCCCGCCAGGTGCGGGCCCTGGGCAGGCCTGGGGACGTCCTGTGGGCCATGTCCACCTCAGGGACGTCGCCGAACGTCGTCGCGGCCCTCGCGGCGGCCAGGGAGAGGGGCCTCTCCACCCTCTTCATGTGCGGGAGTGAGATTGCCGACCCGGGGATAGCCGACACGGTGATACTGGCGCCCGCGCCGTCCACCCCCAGGATCCAGGAGCTCCACCTGTTCTACGGGCACGCGCTGTGCGACCTGACTGACAGGATCCTGTTCTCCGGCGGGGAGACGGCTTGAGGCGGAAGCCGCCCCCGGAGCTGGACTTCCGGGGCGCGACCCTGACGAGCCTCGCCGGGAGGCCGTCCCTGGTGGACGCCCGCGCCTTCGGGAGGCCGCATGCCGCCGGGGGCGCCTTCGCGGACTTCGCGGACTCCCTCCCGGAGATCCTGGGCGCGAGGGACCTGAGGAGCGCCGCCCGGGCCGTGGCCAGGGCCAGGGGGGCCGGACGCCCCGTGATGCTCGCCATGGGCGGCCACCCGGTGAAGGTCGGCCTGGGCCCCGTCATAGCCTCCGCCATGGCGGACGGGTTCGTGACTTCCGTCTCCGCGAACGGCTCGGTCCTCGTCCACGACTTCGAGATAGCCGTGTCCGGCGCCACCTCCGAGGACGTGTCAAGGGAGCTTTCCGGCGGCCGTTTCGGCGTGACCTCCGAGACGGGCGCCTTCGTGTGCCGGGCCGCCCGGGAGGCCGCCCTCTCCGGGGAGGGGCTGGGCCGCGCCTGCGCCAGGATCCTGGACTCCATGGATCCTCCCCGGAGGGAGCTGAGCGTCATGGCGGCGGCTTTCGGCCTCGGGGTCCCGCTCACCATACATCCGGCCGTGGGCACGGACGTGTTCGCCATCCACCCGGACTTCGACGCGGGCGATCTTGGACGCGCCGCGGACGCCGACTTCAGGTTGTTCTGCCGCCTGGTTGCGGAGCTGGAGGGCGGGGTCTTCATAAACCTGGGCTCCGCCGTCATCATGCCTGAAGTGTTCCTGAAGGCCGTGTCCCTGGCCCGCAACCTGGGGTTCCGCCAGGACGGGCTGTTCACGGTCAACATGGACTTCATCCAGCAGTACCGCCCCAGGGTGAACGTGGTGGAGCGCCCCACCAGGGACCGCGGCGCCGGCGTGAGCCTCACCGGCCACCACGAGATAATGTTTCCGCTGCTGATGGCCATGGCCAGGGAATTCGCCGCGCGGGGCGAGACGGACGGCGATGTCCCGGCCTGAGGTGGCCGGCACCGCGCCGGAATGCAGGGCTGCCGGACCGGTCCCTGCCCCGGGCACGGCGGCGGAATGCCGGGGCACGGTCCCCCAGGGGCCTTCCGCCCCGTCCATCGCCCGCTCGCTGAGCCCCGCCGCGTCCCCGACTTCAGTGGCCCCAACCTGTTGCCGGCGCCCCGCCGCGTCCCCTACGTCAGGGGCCCCAACCCGCTCGCTGAGCCCCGCCGCGACCACGACGTCAGGGGCCCTATCCCGCTCGCTGAGCCCCGCCGCGCCCACGACGTCAGGAGCCCCAACCCGCTGCCGGCGCCCCGGAGCGGCGCCGCCGGCAGGTGCCACAACCGGCGCGCAGAGCGCCGCCGCGGCCGCGACCTCAGGGTCGGGGTCGCGCGGGGGGGGGCGCGGG
>JAISFP010000092.1 GCA_031263525.1 Deltaproteobacteria bacterium
ACGGAGGTAGCCTGTCCTGGAGGTGGATGAAAGCCGCTCTGGCCCCGGAGGAAAGCTGTCCTGGTATCGGAGGAGGGCCGCCCTGCACCAGGAATTTAGATTATATGGGTCTTGCTATACGTTCACATGCTTTCGTCTGTGAACAGATACGCAAACGCCACCAAGGTGGCCGGCCCACTCCGGCCTGACACGAGGAGCCCGGAAGCCATGCCCCCGGCCCACTCCGGTCCGACACGCGGAGCCCGGAAGGCATGCCCCGGCCCACTCCGGCATGACACGCGGAGGCCGGAAGGCCTGCCCCGGCCCGCTCCGGCCTGACACGCGGAGGCCGGAAGGCCTGACACGCGGAGGCCGGAAGGCCTGACACGCGGAGGCCGGAAGGCCTGCCACGGCCCGCTCCGGCCTGACACGCGGATCCCGGAATGACGCCCCTGACACGCGGAGCCCGGAATGCCGGCCACGGCCCGCTCCGCCCTGACACGCGGAGCCCGGAAGGCATGCCCCCGGCCCGCTCCTGTCTGACACGCGGAGCCCGAAAGCCCTGCACTGGGTCTCCGGCCTGAAACTCGAAGCCCGGACGGCCTGCCCTGGCCCCTCAGGTCTGGCACACGCCGCACAGAAGGTCTGACCCGGCCTCCACCGGCCTGGCAACCGCCCGCCCGTGAAGCCTGACTCAGCCCACTGCGCCCTGCCAAGCGCCGTCCATGAGGCCGACCGCCGCGCCAGGGACCGCCAGACCTGAACTGGCCTGGAACATGCGCCCAGGCTCTGACAGCCCCCGAAACGGACCGGCCAGGCATGCGGCGTCCGGACCCTTCCGTGCCGCCTGACGGCCGCGTGCCCGCGCCGGGTCAAGGACACGCCTTGTCCGGAAGGGCCAACGGGTGTAGAATCACGCAGTCGCGTCGTCCTCTAGGCGCGTTCCTCGACCCGCCCCGTGCGGGGACCTGGCCGCCGCAGGGGGCGACGTTGCTTATCTTAACCAGGAAAATCGGCGAGACCGTCACCATCGGAGACGACATCAAGGTCCAGGTGGTGGACGTGAAGGGCCGCCAGGTCCGCCTGGGGATTTCCGCCCCCGCCGAGTGGGCGGTACACCGCGAGGAGATCTTCATCAAGATCCAGGAGCAGAACCTCCAGTCGCTCCGGACCGACGCCTCCGACCTGGAGTCCGCGGCCCAGCTCTGGGAGACCGTGAAGCCCGGAGGCCGCCATGACTGAGACAGGAGGGGCCGGCCCCCGCGACGAGGCCGTCATGAAGGTGGTGACCCAGCGATTCGGGGAGATGGAAATCCATCCCGGCTCTATAGTCACGGTCCTGGGCGGCATCATAGGCTTCCCCGACCTGACCCGCTACGTCCTCATCCAGAGGCCCCACGACGCGCCATTCTACTGGCTGCAGTGTCTGGACGACCCGACGCTGGCCCTGGTGCTGGTCGACCCCGTCCTTTTCAAGAGCGACTACGCGCCCTCCCTCCCGGCGGGACTTGCCGCGGAGCTCGGGGACGCCTCCGCCAAGGTTGCGCTGTTCGCAATAGTCACCATTCCCCAGGGCCGCCCCCAGGACATGACCGCCAACCTCCTGGGCCCCCTCGCCATGAACCCCGCTACCCGCAAGGCCCGCCAGCTGGTCCTGGACGACAGGCTTTACACCCACCGCCACCCGATCATCCCGGATCGGAAGTAGCGAACATGCCGGACGGAAGCCTCCCGGTAACTGGGGCGCCCATCCCCCCCGGACGCCGGAAGGCGACCGGGGACGGGAATCCCGCGCCCGCCGAGTCAGGGACGGCCTGCCGGCCCACGTCAGCAGAGTCGGGGACGCCCTTCCGGCCCGCGTCAGCAGAGTCAGGGACAGCCTTCCGGCCCGCGTCCGCCGGGGAGCCCCCTTCAACAACGTCAGGCGATCTCTCAGTTTACGCCGCTGCTCCCCCAGCCGGCCAATCCTGCCGTGCCTCAGCATCCGGCGGTTCAGGCGAGTCCTGTCCCGCCTCAGCGTCCTGCGGCACCGGCAAATCCACCCGCGTCTCAGCTTCCGTCGGCTCCGGCAAATCCCGCCGCGCCTCAGCTTCCGTCGGCACCGGCGAATCCGGCAGCGCATCAGCATCAGGCGGTCCCGGCGCCCCCTCCGGCTCGGACTTCCCCGTGAGCCTCCTCGGCCTCCCCCCTCTCGCCAGGGAATACCTGATCCACCTGAGGGCAGTGAAGAACAGGAGCCTCCACACCATCGACGCCTACGCGTCCGACCTGAGGGGCTTCGCGGAGTTCCTCGCAGGCTGCGGGACGGAGCTCCACCTCGCCGGGAAGCCCCAGCTGAGGGCCTATGTCCTGAGCCTCCGCGCCAGGCTGGACAACGCCTCCATCGCCCGCGCCCTCTCCGCGGTGAAGTCCTTCCACGCCTGGCTGGTGGCCGAGGGCCGCGAGGACGCGAGCCCCGTGGCTGGGGTGAGGAGCCCCAAGCTCGCCAAGCGCCAGCCAAGGTTCCTGTCCGTGGCCGAGGCGGAGGTCCTCCTGGGGCCTACGTCCCCCTCCGTCCCGGCAGCCACTGTCTCCCCGGTCGCCACTTCCTCCCCATCCGCACCGGCAGCCGCTTCTTCGCCAGCGGCCCATGCACTGCCGCCTGCATCATCCGGCACGGCCTGCAGGCCGGGCGGCTCCATGCAGGCAGTGACGCCGGGCGCCCGTCCGGACAGGATCCCTCCCCCGGCGGACGGACCCAGGAACGCGGGTACGCCCCGCGACCAGGCCGGGCCGAGGCCCAGGGGCAGGCCGCCGCAGCCGGATCTCCACACCGCCCGCGACCAGGCGGTCCTGGAGCTCGCCTACTCGTCGGGCCTCCGCGTGGCCGAGCTCGCCGGACTTGACCTGGAAGACCTGGACCTCCGCTCCGGCTGGGTCCGCGTGCGCTCCGGCAAGGGTGCCAAGGACCGGGACGTGCCCGTGGGCCTGCCTGCGGCAGACGCCGTCCGGGCCTGGCTCGCCGAGCGGGACGATCTCGTCCGCAGCCTTCCGGCATCCCCCGGCGGTCCCCCGGCGGCCCTCTTCCTTGGCGCACGGGGAGGCCGGCTCCGCGACAGGGAGATAAGGAGGCTCCTGGACAGGCGCCTGGCCCGGGCCGGCCTGGACAGCGAATACTCCCCCCACAGCCTCCGCCACAGCTTCGCAACCCACCTCCTGGAGGCCGGAGCCGACCTGAAGGCCATAAAGGACATGCTTGGCCACGCGTCCCTGGCCACCACGGAGCGCTACACCCACCTGGACCTGGGCTCACTGAGACGCGCCTACCTGGCCCACCCGAGGGCGGCGGCCCAGCCGGACCCCGGCGGTGGCCGGAAGGGCCCGGAAAGGCCGGGGCGCCGTGGCCGCCTGGCGGGCCCGGCTGAACCGGAGGGCCCGGAAACGCGGGAGTTCCCGGAGCCGTCGGGAGACCCGAAGCGCCCGGATGACTGACCCGGCGCCTACCCGGACGCCGGGCCCGGCGAACGGTCCGGCCAGGGGACCGGAACCGGAGCTATGCCGAAGCCGGCATGGGCCGGCAGCCGCCGAACGCCCGCGGCGGTCCGGCTCATTCCCCGCAACGGCGGAGTCCGGGCCCTTCAGGGAAATTCACGGGGCGGCGACCGTGCCTCCCCGCCACCAAGGGTGCCCCCCTCTCCTGCCACGTTCCTGACGCGATCCGCCTCGCCAGCCGCGCCCCGGACGCGATCCGCCTCTCATGCCGCGTTTCGGACGCGATCCGCCTCTCATGCCGCATTCCTGACGCGATCCCCCCCGCCTGCCGCTCTCCGGACACGTGCCCCTCCCCTTCCCCCTCCCTCGACCGGCAGCCAGATAGCGCCCGGATGCTTTTTTTTCGCCGCCGGCCGGTTGACTACATGCCGGAGAGGTCTTACCTTATTGTATGTCGTTCTGACCGCCCCGCGCCTTCAAGTATCCCTGCCGCCGCGGCCCCCGCCCGTCCATGCGAGGCTTTCCCGTCCCGCTTCTCCCTGCCTCCGCATCCCCGTGCGTCCGGGACTTTCCCGGCCTGACGTCGCGGCCGCCGGGCCTCCCGGCCCGGACATTCCCGATCTCCGGGCCCGCTGCCGGGCCCCTTCCGGTCCCGCGCCCTGAGGCATGGGGCTTCCGGTCTCAGGGCTCCCCGGCCCCGCCGCCGTCCGCCCGGTCCCCGCCCGGAACCGCGTTCAACCAAAGCCCAGCCCCCGGACGCCCCCCGTCTCCCGCGGGCGTCCCGCCCCCGGAGGTTCAGCCCCATGCCATACGGCCGTAGTTCCCGCGAGGAGAAGCACCGCAGCACCACCATACTCATGGTCCGCCACAACGGCACGGTCGCCGTCGCCGGCGACGGCCAGGTCACGATCGGGCAGTGCGCCCTGAAGCACACCGCCCGGAAGATAAGAAGGCTTTACCAGAACAAGATAATCTGCGGCTTCGCGGGTTCAACCTCCGACGCGCTCACAATCCTTGAGCGCTTCGAGGACCACCTGAGCCAGTACTCCGGGAACTTCACCCGGGCCGCGGTGGAGCTCACCAAGAAGTGGCGCACCGACCGGGGCCTGAGGCACCTGGAGGCCGTCCTGATTGCCGCCGACAAGGAGAAGAGCCTGTTCATCTCCGGCTCGGGGGACGTGGTCGAGCCCGACGACAACCTCCTCGCCACGGGCTCCGGGGGATTCTACGCCATCGCCGCCGCCCGGGCCCTGGTCCGCCACGCCCCTCACCTGGACGCGGTCACCATCTGCCGCGAGTCTCTCAAGATCGCCTCCGAGATCTGCGTCTACACCAACGGCTCCGTCGAAGTCGAAACCCTGGAGAGCGCACCGCCCGACGCCCCGGCGCCCGATGCCCCGGCCGAGCCCGTCGCCCCCTCCGCCAAGGGCTCCAAGGCGTCCAGGCCTTCCCGCAAGGACGGCTAGCAGTCCCCCCGCCCGGCGCCTCTCCCTTGCGCCCTCCGGTCCTGCCGACCTTCACCCCCCGTCCCCTCCCCCCCCTGCCAGCTCCCGGCCGCGCTTCCCTCGGCCCCGGCGAGTTCCCGGTCGTCCTGTGCCGCCCCCGGCACCGGACGCAACTCCGGGTGTTTCTGATCCCGTTTTGCGCTATGATGCCTGCGACCGGCCTCTCCCCGCGGCCGGCTCCGTCCGTCCGCTGACGGCATCTCCCCGCGCCCGGCACCGGCCGACCGCTGACGGCCTCTCCCCTCGACCTGTTCCTACCGCCCTCGGACGGCGCCTTCCCGCATCCGGGTTCCGACCGACCCCGGCCAGCCGGGCCTTTCCGGCCCGCCCTCCTGCGGGCGGGCCCGCATGCCCCAGAGAGGGGCGCGCCACACAGCATCTCAAGGCACTTCAAATATCGGACACATATGACCAGCACCAAACTCATAGAGAAGAAGACGGAACGCTCCGGCCTGGAGCTGAACCTCACTCCCCGCGACATCGTGACCGAGCTCGACCGGTTCATAATCGGCCAGAAGGAGGCCAAGCGGGCCGTGGCCATCGCCCTCCGGAACCGCTGGAGGAGGCTCATGGCCCCGCCGGAGATGCGCGACGAGATAGCCCCCAAGAACATCATCATGATAGGGCCCACCGGGGTCGGGAAGACCGAGATAGCGAGGAGGCTCGCGAGGCTCACCCGCTCCCCCTTCATAAAGGTGGAGGCCTCCAAGTACACCGAGGTGGGCTACGTGGGCCGGGACGTGGAGTCCATGATCCGCGAGCTCATGGACCTGGCCGTGAACATGGTGCAGGCCGAGGAGCGGGACAAGATGGCCGAGAGGGCCGTGGAGCTGGCGGAGGAGAGGATCCTGGACCTCCTGCTCCCGGGCTTCAACAAGTCCGAGCGCTCCAAGGGCGGCACGGAGCAGCAGCCGCCCACCACCCGGAGCAAGCTCAGGAAGCTCCTGAAGGACCGGCGCCTGGAGGAGCGGGACATCCCCCTGGAGGTGGAGCAGAGCGTCCCCCAGCCCATGACCAGGATCTTCACCAACATCGGCCTGGACGAGATGGAGAAGAACCTGAACGAGGCCATGAGCCAGCTCTTCCCCAAGAAGTCCCACAAGCGCATGATGAAGGTCAGCGAGGCCCGCGAGATCCTGACCCAGGAGGAGGCCTCGAGGCTGGTCGAGATGGACAAGGTGGTCTCGGAGGCCAAGACCAGGGTGGAGCAGCACGGCATCGTCTTCATCGACGAGATCGACAAGGTGGCCGGCCGGGAGAACCGCTCCGGTCCCGACATCAGCCGCGAGGGCGTCCAGCGCGACCTCCTGCCCCTGGTCGAGGGCTCCACCGTGCCCACCAAGCACGGCCCGGTCAAGACCGACCACGTCCTCTTCATCGCCGCGGGGGCCTTCCACGTCTCCAAGCCGAGCGACCTCATCCCCGAGCTCCAGGGCCGCTTCCCCATCAGGGTGGAGCTCTCGTCCCTCACCAAGGACGACTTCGTGAAAATCCTGACCGAGCCCCAGAACGCGCTAATCCTCCAGTACGAGACCCTGCTCGCCACCGAGAACGTCACTCTGGAGTTCACCCCCGAGGCGGTGGAGGAGCTGGCCTCCATGGCCTGCGCGGTGAACGAGAAGCAGGAGAACATCGGCGCGAGGAGGCTCTCCACCATCATGGAAAAGCTCCTGGACGAGATCTCCTTCGACGCCCCGGAGATCTCCCCCACCAAGATCATCGTCTCCGCCAACTACGTCCGCGAGAAGCTCGCCGACGTGGTCGAGAACACCGACCTCACCCGCTACATACTGTAGGGCACCTCGCAGGTCCGGCCTGCGGTCCTGACGCCGGCCCCGAATCCCCCGGCTCCGTCCGCCTCGCCCATGCCGCAGTGCCAGCAGGATGCGTCCGCCTCGCCCATGCCGCAGGACCAGCAGGATGCGTCCGCCCCCCCTGCTGCGGGGCCCGCTGGATCCGTCCGACGGCCCCCTGCCGCAGGGCCCGTAAGATCCGTCCGTAAGCCCCCTCGGCTGCGGGGCCCGTAAGATCCGTCCGTATGCCCCCCCCGGCTGCGGGGCCCGCTGGATCCGTTCGCCGGCCCCCTGCCGCAGGGCCCGTAAGTTCCGTCCGCCGGCCCACTGCCGCAGGGCCCGTAAGTTCCGTCCGAAAGCCCCCCCTGCTGCGGGGCCCGCTGGTTCCGTCCGACGGCTCCCTGACGCAGGGCCCGAATGATCCGTCTGCCGGCCTCCTGCCGCGCGAGCCGGCAGGATCCCGCCGCCGGTCTCCGCCACTCAGTCGGGGTCGGCGGAAGCACGGGCCCCTGACACCTGCCCCGGCTCTCCGGCCTTCCCGCCGCCGCGGGTCCGCCGTCCCGGTGGATACCTGTTCTTCCGGGGACCCTCGCCCTGAAATCCCCCGACCACCAGCAGAACCATGAGCCGAGGTCCCACTTGACCGAGAACTCCAAAGACGCCGTGAGGGCCGAGCATCTCATAGAGGCCCTACCCTACATCCTCTCCTACCAGGGAGCGACGGTAGTCATAAAGTTCGGCGGGCACGCCATGCTCTCCGAGAAACTCCAGGACGGCTTCGCGAAGGACGTGACACTCCTGAGGCTCCTGGGCTTCAGGCCCGTGGTGGTCCACGGGGGGGGGCCGGGGATAAGCAGGATGCTCAAGCGCCTGGACATCGGCTCCCGATTCGTGGAGGGGCTCCGCTACACCGACCCCGACACCCTCGAGGTCGTGGAGATGGTGCTGGCCGGGAGCATAGGCAAGGACATAGCGCACCGCATAACCCGTGCCGGTGGCGCGGCCGTCGGGCTTTCCGGGAAGGACGCCTGCCTCATCGAGGCCCGCCGGGCCGCCGGTCCGAAGGGCCCGGACGGCTCGGAGCTTGACGTGGGCCTCGTGGGCGAGCCGGTGAAGGTGAACGTCGAGCTCCTGTCCCACCTGGCCGAGGGCGGCTTCATCCCCGTTATAGCCCCCGTGGGGTCGGACCGGGAGGGCGGCGCGTGGAACATCAACGCCGACACCGCCGCCGCCGCCGTTGCGGGGGCGCTCGGGGCCAGGAGGCTCATACTGCTCACCGACGTGGAGGGCGTCCTGGACAGCGAAGGAAAGCTCATCCTGGAGATCGACCGGGCCCGCATCGCGGAGCTCAGGTCCGAGGGCCAGGTGACCGGGGGCATGATCCCCAAGCTGGACTGCTGCCTGGACGCCCTTAAGGCCGGCTGCTCGGCCGCCTCCATCATAGACGGCAGGGTCCCGCACTCGCTTCTCCTGGAAATTTTCACCCACCGGGGCTGCGGGACCGAGGTCAAGCTGTAGCCCGCCCGCCGGAAATCCCGGAGCCAGGCCCGGCATCGCCGGAACCCCGGAAAGCCGGAAGGAGGCCGGATCACGTAAGGTGCCCGGGGCAGGAAAAGAGGCTGGAGGCTCGAAAGGGGCCGAAGCTCGGAAGGGACCGGAGACACGGAAGGGGCCGGAGGCACTGAAGGAGCCCGGAGGGTCGGAAGGTGCCGGAAGCACTGAAGGAGCTCGGAGGCTCGGGAGGGGCCGGAGGCACTGAAGGAGCCCGGAGGCTCGGGAGGGGCCGGAGGCACTGAAGGAGCTCGGAGGCTCGGTAGAGGCCGGAGGCACTGATGGAGCCAGAGGCACTGAAGGAGCTCGGAGGCTAGGTAGAGGCCGGAGGCACTGATGGAGCCAGAGGCACTGAGGGAGCTCGGAGACTCGGACTGGGCCGGAGGCTCTGATGGAGCCAGAGGCACTGAGGGAGCACGGAGACTCGGAATGGGCCGGAGGCACTGAAGGAGCTCGGAGACTCGGATTGGGCGGAGGCGCTGAAGGAGCTCGTAGACTCGGAATGGGCCGGAGGCTCCGAAGGGGCCGGAGGCACGGATGCCAGAGGCTCGGATGCCGGAGGAAGGCGTCCATGAGGCTCTGATGTCAGAAGGCTCGTGCCCGAAGGTAGGCCGCCCAGGAGGCTCGGATTCCCGAAGGCACGCCCCTGGATGCACGGTTGCCAGGCGGCAACCGTGCAGGAGTCTCGGATGCCACAAGGCAGGCGCCCAGGCTGTCCAAAGGCTGTAACTTTTACCGACGCACCCGTCAGCACCTGCACACATGAGGCCATTTCACGGCGCTCACGACTGCGTTCACCGTGCCCGCCGTCCAGCCGCAATCCCCTGCCGCCGCCCAGCCAGAAGGATGTTGGCTAGACTTTCCTCTGAAATTCGGAAAGGTTGTGAAAATTTGGTCTCATAGGGCCATTTCCTGATGATACTATTTTCTTTTTTAGATAAGTAAAATTGTTTGAATATTTTATGGCTGAAGAATTTTGTATTTCAGAACAATCAGGCACAGTTAAGGAAATCGGAAACAATTATTTTTTGTTCTACAATTGTTTGATTTTTAAATTGATGTTGTATAGTTATCGTGGAAAAACTGACATCTCAGCCTAACCCATAATTTTTGAGAGTGGGTACAACAGATTTTCCAAGGTTGCCAGCAAGAAAAGACCACTACATAAACAAAACAAATTATATAAAACTGCTTTTGACTGCGGAATCTGATATGGTTTTTTTGATCAGGTCGCGAAGATTTGGCAAAATAATATTTTGTAAGCTCTTTGGAACAAATGCTACTTGGAAGGCAGAACCGCTTGAGAATTTTGAGACAGCAACTCATCCGCCGAATTTTTTGAAACCTCCCAAGTTATTCGCTTGAATTTTAGGAGCACAGATATTATCCTTGAATATTTTGATTATATGTTAATGAAAAAATATAAACTGTCGTTAACAATAACGGAGCAAAGTTTCCAACAAAAAGAACAGTACAAATGAAATATACAGTTTAATATAAAATCCTAACAAACATTGACATTCAATTAATTTACCTTCAAGGCGACAATAATTTTCCTTCAAGGCGACAATTTCAATCCACACGTGCATCGACAACTGCAGACAAACGCAAATTGTAATTCTCATTGACGACTATGATGATCAGCTTATGAACACATCAAAGACAAAGATAAATTTTCTAATGTTCTCTAACAATGTATAATTTCGTTTCTATAATCTAAGAGGCAGAAGAAACGAATATGATATGTTTGAATTCATGACAGAAATTACTGAGTTTATGTAACCATTCAGGTACCCCTCTATTGAGGACATTTTTCGGGGGAAGAGAGCCATGATGAGGAACCTTTGAAGTTGAAGAGCCAACTATTGATACTTCATGTGGGGGTAAACAGTATCAATCTAGAGTGTTTAGGTTGGTTAAACTCCCCCTATTGGGTCCCCATTGGGACGGTACCTGAATGGTTACGAGTTTATCGACATTTCAGAAATTTTTATGAGCCTGCAGCCCCCCTCACCTCCCCGTGAACAGATACACAAATTTAAAGCTAACGCCAACCCTTGCATAGTGCTGGGTACAAAACCCCAACCTTTGCCTTCCCGGCTTCCCGTAAACAAGACCTCTGCAGTGATGATCCTGCCTCCCCAAGTCGACTTCGCTACTCGCCCCAGACGGGTGGGTGGAGACCGGAGCCTGACGGTCTCAGGCCCTGAGCTTCAGACCTCGAACCATTACCCGCCAGTACAAACCCAGGTCAGGGAATCTGTTTCAAGTCTCGCGGGGGTGCCGCAAAACCTATTGACACACTCCTATAATTATAGTAAATTGATTGTGAGACCCAGGCTATGATCATATCCTGCGTATTGCCATTGCCTGATTTTTCAAATGAGTCCGTTTACACGTTTCTTCCTGCCTTTTTGCCTTTTCTCTCTTGAAACTGATTTGCTCATCTCTCTTTGTTAGCTTTTACCCTATTCCGTGCTATATACAGGATCATAACATGAGCGATATTCCCAAAGTATTGCCAGGTTCCCAGTCTTTTATTAACCTTGCCAAAGGCAATAGTATCTATGTAGACAAGACTGGAGCGATCCTGACACTCTTGTCCCTTGGTG
>JAISFP010000255.1 GCA_031263525.1 Deltaproteobacteria bacterium
GATGTAGCTCTCGTAACTGGAGGGGCCCAGGAGGGGGCAGTCGCTCCCGTAAAGGAAGCTCCGGGCCCCCAGGAATCCTGCCGCGGCCTTCAGGGCATCGGGCCGGCAGAGGCAGGGCACGGCCGCTGTGTCGAAGCGTGCCGAGGCGAGGCTTTCCCTCATTTTCTTCCTGAGAGACGCGAAAGAAGGGAAGCCCGCCGCCGAAGCGCGCCAGTCTCAGCCACGCCCCCTGAAGCGCCTGACCAGGGAGTCTGTCTGGCGGATCTCCACGGGAGCCTTGCCGGGGCAGCCGTGGCCCGTCGACTCGTTCACGTGTGCATACGCGGGCGCGTCGTGCTCCGAGGCTGTCGCCATCAGCGTCTTCAGGTGGTCCTGTTCCGGTTCGTCAGCTTCTGGCAGAAGACGCACAGCTCCCCCGGGCCGATGCCCCTCTGCTCCTGGAACCACCTGGCGTGGCACTCCGCGAAGGGGGCCCTGGGGTCGAAGGCCGCCATGAGGAGGAGCCTGTCCGGGTCCCGGGCGCTTTCCTCCAGGATCCAGCCGTTGAAGCGCCTCGCCCCCACCTCGCCCCGGAAGGGAAATCAGCCCGCCAGGGCCTTGTCGACGCCGACTTCGTCCATGTTGAGCGGAGGAGCTCGTCCGAGGGGCACATCCTGGTGGACTCCTCCCGTACAGGAGCTCCTGGGTGGGCTCCCCTCGCATGGTGCCCTTCCTGTCTTCCAGGAGGTTGGGGGGGGCAGGTCACCATGGAGGTCGATGCGCATGAAAAGGGGACCGGCGGCGGAGGCTCCGGGGGTTGTGCCGGGCCAGGACAGGCATGGGCCTGGAGGGAGTCCCAGACCGGAGGGCGGGAAGCGGCAGGACGGGAAGGGGGCAGGACCGAAGCTGGGCCCGGAGCCGGGCGGGAGGGAAGGGGGCTGTACAGAAGCAGGGCCCCGGAGCCGACCGTGAGGGAATGGAAGAATTGTGACTACCTGACAGGGAAGGACCGTGGCAGCGTTCACGGGAGAGCGGCGTTCGTAGGGAGGGGGAAATCGTTGTCCGTCCTGGGGATAGCAGTTGCCGTCCGGAAGTTCAGGTCCTGGGCGGCCCTCAGGGGAGGGCGGCATCCGTCTGGAGCGGGAAGGCGGTGCAAGTCCTGCAGGAGAGCCAGCTACGGTTCGGAGGGCCGGGGAGGCACCCTTATTGAGGCGAGGGCGATCCCGGCAGGCGGCTGGGCAGGCAAGAAGAAGGCCGGGAGGCAGAGGCGGTCGTGGAGCCGGAGCAGGGCGGTCAGACCCTGGAGGCGGTGCGGGGGCCGAGCCTTCCGTCTGGAAGTTAGGCTTCGGCGCATAGGGAGCCCTCTCTCCTTGCCCGGGAACTCTCGGACGGCCATGGCAAGCTTCCACTGTCACCATGCCTACCCTTCTCCGGGCCCGGAGGCTCTCCCGTGAACGGAGATCTTTGCATCTATATCGTCGTTCTGGTAATATGGGAGAGTTTTAAGGGGCTTTGCTCGAGAGGATGATGCTTTTGACCCCTGGCGAAGCCTGCGTTTTCGACATTCGGTCTGCCCTTTTGCCTTTCAAGGTTTGTCTTTATCAGGTTATGACGGCAACTTTGCCCAGGAGCCAAATCCAGACCGACAGGGCAGATCAACATCTGTTTCAAAAACTCAGGATATTTAGATCCGATTCTTAAGGGGTCACGACCATGATACCGACAAGAATTTTCAACACCGCAGGTTCCTGTAATCCTTCAAAACACTACATGCTTCCTGCGTTGCCGCGGCTCCCGGATGTCAACGACATGATAGAGGGCGAATACTATTTCGTTCTCCACTCGCCTCGTCAGTCAGGCAAAACAACATGTCTGTATGCTCTAACTGAACAGATAAATTCAGAGGGCAGGTTTTACGCAATCTATTGTTCTCTGGCTTGTTTAAGGAATACCAAAGACAAAGGCATAGCCATGAGCGAGTTAGTCAACGAGATAGACAGTGGACTTATCGATTCCAGTGTCGACAAGCTCAACAATCTGGCCTTCTCCTTTAGCGAAGAACGCTACATGAAAGCTCCCAATATAAAAATTAGATATATGTTAAACGGCATTTGCCGCTCATTGGACAGGGAACTGATAGTCTTCTTCGACGAGGCCGACTGTCTGCATGAAGATCCTCTTATCACGTTCTTGACACAGATAAGGAACGGCTATCTCTGCCGTTACAATTCCGCAAAAACTGTGTTCCCAAGGTCGATGGCGCTCGTGGGGATGCGGGACTTGAGGGACTATCAGCACAGGGTCAGGCCAGATGAGCAGTCCGCAGGGCTGGCCAGTCCCTTCAACGTGAAACAAGAGTCGTTGACGTTGGCCAATTTCAGCAAGGAAGAAATCGCGTCTCTCTACGGTCAGCACACGGCGGAAACTGGACAGATATTCGAGAAGGATGCCGTCGAGAGGGCCTGGCACTGGACCGAGGGGCAGCCCTGGCTGGTCAACGCTCTAGCACATAATGTTATAGTCAAACAGTTCAAGAAAGATTACTCCAAGGCTGTCAGTGCAAATGAAATCGACCTTGCGGTCCATGATCTGTTATTACGCAATGACACCCATTTTGACTCACTTGGTGAACGGCTCAAAGAACCAAGGGTCAGAAGAGTGGTAGAGTTGGTCATTGTCGGGGCTGGATCCTTTCCGGAAGGAGTGTCGAGAGACGATGCAGGATACGTGGTTGATCTCGGGCTCCTGCAGGCCGACTCCGCAAGAGAACATTACTGGCCAGCCAACCCCATCTA
>JAISFP010000257.1 GCA_031263525.1 Deltaproteobacteria bacterium
AGACCATCACGATCATTCAGAAACGAATGGGCTTCGGAGGGCCTGCGGACCCGGTGCCTGGCCTTTTCCTGTGTGCCTGCATGATCATCATGGCTGACGGCGTTCCAAAAAATCGAGGAAGGGGTAGTGATCAATCGACTGAGCTCGTGATGTAGCGGTTCACAGGATAGCGGGAAGACTGCAGCCGGGCTCAGATTAGCCCTGTATCAGAGCCAAGAGTGCGCCTCCGTGCATAGTCTCCTTCACCTCCGTACATGTTCTCCTTCCACCTGTGCATTGGCTCCTTCCCCTCAGTGCACGGGCTCCTTCCCCTCAGTGCACGGGCTCATTCCCCTCTGTGCACGGGCTCATTCCCCTCTGTGCACGGGCTACTTCCCCTCTGTGCACGGGCTCATTCCCCTCTGTGCACGGGCTCATTCCCCTCTGTGCACTGGCTCATTCCCCTCTGTGCACGGGCTCATTCCCATTGACCCGGTTCTCCTTAGTCCCGATCTAGTTGCAACGCCGTCATAGATGACGATCTCTTATTTTCTGTAGAAAATCGGCAGAATCAATGTGAAGCAGGCCTTGCCCGGGATGGCGCTGGAGAACGACTTCAGGCGGTTCGGGCCCGGAGGAATCGGGCACGCGTAAACGCACTGCATAGTCGCGGGCAACTGTAGCGACGAGCGGTCGAGGTGGCTGGTCGCGACCAGGGGCACGTCGTTCTGCCGGGACCCCGACGAGAAATGCCGACCACTGCCCCCAGGGCACGTCTTCGTTCCCTGTCTCCTGCGAAGACCGGACGAGGAGAGGCCCATGCCCATGCCGATGGCCGTGTGAGGCTGCCGCTTGACTCAGGCCCTGAGCTACCTTTCCGGGCTCGCCTCGGAGGGCTGGACGGTTGCCCCGGAAGGGATGGGCGTGGCGACCGTATTCGCAGGAATCTCCTGGATTTCCGGAGGGTTGTGGGTTTGGGGGCGGCGGTCTGGCCCTTCGCGCCGGAGGCCCGGGGGAGCTTCACCTTCGCGGGGAGACTCCGGCCCGTCCCTGGGGAAAGGATCCTTTTTATCTTCAGAGGAACAGTCCGGGGCAGTCCCGTAGCCAGGATAGCGGCCACCCGCGCCGGGGTCTGCGTCGGGGAGGCCGGGGGGACCGGCTGGACGGGGGTTCCCGGCCCCCCCGGGACCGCCTGACGCAAGCGGCAAGGCCCCGGCGGAAAGGCTCCCGGACGCCGGGCTCAAGGCCTTCAGGGCCACTGGGTCCGCGACAGGAGACGGGGGGGCGCGATGCCGGCTGACCTCGCCATGCCAGGGGGGGCGGCGGGGGCGTGTGGCGGAGACTCTGGGGCAGATGCCGGGACTCCCCGGGGCCTGCGGCAACGGCTGACATCGTTCGTGGCTGGCCGTTGCACGTGGACTGGCCAGGCTAACGGGCGGTGGAGCCATGACGACGGGAGTACGCGCCCTTGAGCGTCCGGCACGGCCGGGGTGGCGGGACGGAGAGCGGCAGGGCGGAAGAGGCCGGAGCGGCTGGGACGGCCTGGCTTGCCACTTTGACGGAAAGGGTGCTAGTATGCTTTTCGTGCCGAGGATAAAAGCCGGTCAATGCTTTCCGAGAGCATGGCTGAGAGGGCGCCTCGCAGCGGCCGCCAAGGGGTCCGGGGCTTGACGCGAGCCGGGCGCTCTCGGCAGCGGCCAGGCAAGGCGGTCGGGGGTTGCCGGCAGGGAGCGGGAAGGTGCGTTACGGTCTGACGAATGTGTTCCCCTGGCTCGACAGCTGTGCCCGCGCCTACCCGTACACTTTATGGCTTTGGGAGGACGTGCCGCTGGACCGGCTGGCCCGCGCCGTCGACGCTTACGGGCTCGGGGCCGACCCCTCCGAGCCCGTGCTCCTCATGGACGACACGAGGTTCCCGGGACGGCGGGCCGGCCTTCTGCTGACGACCGGGGATCTCTGCGCCAGGGCCCGGCATGGCGAGGCGAGAAGAATTCCGCTGGAGCGGGCCGGGACCGCGGAAGCCTACGGGAAGACGCTCGCCGTGAACGGCAAGCCCTTCGTGAGCCTCAAGAGGTTCAGTCCCTTGGCCGTGGCCATGGCGGCGAAGCTCGTTACCGTTTTCGCGGGACTCAAGAGGGCGGCGACGCCCCTGCCGCCCGCCGGGAGCCGCCTGCCGCTTCCGGAGGGGGAGATCCTGGACGCGCTGGACTTCATGCTCTGCGGGGCGGGCAGGGTCTCGGTCAAGCCATCCATCGACCCCGCGAGGCTGGAGGGCGCCCTCGCGTCCTACGCCAAGGGCGTGCGCAGGGAGGACGTCCTGTTCCTGGCATACAACGCCCTTCCCTGGGGGGCGAAGGCCGGCATCGTGGCCGTCCGCGACGCGGCATACGCCATGGACGCGGGCGAGGCCCCGCGATCGGCCCGCCTGGGGCCCCCCGCCGCTTCCGTCACGCGGCTGGGGAAGGCGATCCGCGTGAACGGGGTCCATCTGGCCGACATGAACACCATGAAGGAGCCCGCCGCGGAGGCAGTGCGCCTGGCCCTGTGCTACCTTGCCGGGCTCACGGACACGGGCGGCGGAGCGCGGTCGGGGGGGCTTCTCCCGTGAATTCGCCGGAAGACGTCATCCGCCGGTATTCGGCGGACCCGCAACTCAGGAAATGCGAGCATGCCTGGTTTCGCGACAGGCCGATCCCCCCGGAGAAGCTCGCCTCCGCCTTCGCCTCCTTCGGGCTGGGGGCGGACCCTTCCGGGGTCCTGCTGCTGGTGGACAACACGCGTTTCGTCCTGGCCCGGGGCGGCCTCCTGGTCACCCGTGACGACGTCTGCGGGAAGGATCCCGTCGGCCGGCCAAGGCGGATGCCCATGGGACGGATCGAGTCCGTCGCGGCCTTCGGCAAGTCTCTGGCCGTGAACGGAAGGACCTTCGTGACCCTTGGCAGGGCAGGAGCCTTGGCCGTGGCCTCGATAGCCAGGCTGGTGTCCGAGCTGGCCGCCCTGGCGGGCGGCCCGGCGGCGCTCCCGCCCGGCCCCGGCGGCGCGCCTGCCGAGGGAGTGTTGCTGAACGGCCTGGAAGCCGTTCTGGAAGGGGTCAGGAGGGCGTACGTCAAGCCGTCCATACCCGTCGGGAGCCTCGAGGACGCCACGGGGTCGTACGCGGCCGGGGCCCGGCTGGACGCGGTCCTGTTCCTAGCTGGAGGGGCGTTCCCCCTGGGAAGCAGGCGCGGCCTTCTCGCCACCAGGGACGCCGTCTTCGCCGCCGACTCCGGTGGGCCCAGGGCCTTGCCCCTGCGCGCCTCCGCCCCCTTCACCAGCGCGGGCAGGACGCTCTACGCAAAAGGGAAACGCCTGGCCGACCTGGAGCTGTCCAGCCCGGCGGAGGTCGCGGCCGTGGCGGCGGCCCTGGAGTACCTGGCCCGGCACGCCGGCGCGGCGGCGGGAAGGCCAGCGCTGCCCGCGCCCGGAAGGCCAGCGCCCCTCCAGGCACTGCCGGCCGTGCCGGGCGGGGGAGCCGTGCCTGGCACAGGCTTGCTGGAGCCCCGCGAGATCGAGGACATGCTCCGACTGATATTGTACGGCTGGGCCCCGTCTTTCGTGAGGCCCGTTCTTCACGACGACATCCTCCTTTCCCAGTTCGGACGCTTCGCGAAGTTCTTCAGGGCTTCGGACATAGTGTTCTCTACGGGAGGCGTGTCCTCTACGGGAGGCGTCGGGAGTTGCTATTCCGAGTCTTATTCCTCATTTGTCGTCGCCACCGGTGACGCCGTTCTCTTCAGGCCGGAGGACAATTCACGGGATCCGGTCATGTCGTCTTTCGGCCCGCCCGCGCTTTCAGTCGATTCCGAGGGGCCGGACATTGTCCTTGGAGGCAGGACGAAGGTCAGGATCGGATTGCCTCCGAGGCAGATGAATCAGCTCGTGCGGGTCCTGCGGTTTCTGGCCGCCTGCAAGGCAGCCGCATGGCCGCGCCCGACGTTCCCTCCCGGCCGTCTCCCTAAGACTCCTCAGAAACCAGACTGTCGCGTCTGCATGGAACATGTCAGACAATTCATGGATGGCGTGTCGGGCTTCTGCGCGTCCGCCTCGCACTCGTTCGGCATGCATTTCGACAACAATATCCCGCAAGGCATGTTGCGCGACGCCTCGGGCGACATGCCAGGCGGCTTTTCCGAGGACTCGATCGTCTTCCTGGTCGACTGCCCCTCCGGGCCTGAGCACGGACGCAGGCTTCTTGCTTCTTTTGACACCGTGTACGTGCATGAGTGGTGGAGAGACGGGGTAGGAAGTACCTCGGCATTCAACCTCGGCCCGCCCGCCCAGAAGATATCCGAGCGCGGAGGGATTGTCGAGCTCGGCGGAAAGCGCCTGGCTGACCTTTCGTGCCGAAGCCGCGAGACCGTCCGGAAGATTGTCAGGACCCTTTCGTATTTGGCCGACGTTAACGAGGCGGCGGCGGATCTGGCGGTCGAGATCGCCTCCGGCGAGCGGGCCGCGCGTACGCCGTTGCTTCCCGAAGGCGCCCTGCCAGCCCCGCCGCCCTCTCCCCTGCCTGCAGGTCCCCCGCCTTCCCTTTCTCCGGGGAAGCCGGCGGATCAGGCGCCTCGCTGGCCCCCTTCCCGCGCGGACTTCGAGGGCAACGCCCTGAAGATTGCCGCCATCATGAAAGGAATCACGAAGGCACGCGTCCATCCTGACCATGACCGCGACAGGCTCGCCGCCGCCCTGGCCGGGTTCGCCAAGGCGTGCCGCCCTGAGGACGTCTACTTCCACGTGGACGATTCCGTGGACGGTATCGGAGAGACCGTGCTCGTCGTGACACACTCCGAGGCTTTCGCCGGACGCGGCGGCGCCCCTCCCGCCGTCTTCACCCTCGGCGGGAAGTCCCGCGGGATAGGCGTAAAGGATTCACGGATCGAGATCGACGGGACGCCGCTCGTGCTCCTCGAGTCCTTCTCGGGCCACGAGCGTGCCTGCGTCGCGGAGGCCCTTGCCTTTGTGTCCTCGCTCTGTCCGGCGGGCTTGAGGACCTCGGGCCTTCCGGGCGAAGGCGGGACGCGGGAACCGGCGCGAGAGTTCTGGGAGGATCTGCCGCCTCTCATAGTGCTGGACTCTCCTGCGGGCGGGAAAGGCCGGGAAGGCGCAGACGGCGGCTGATCCGACCGGGCGGATGCGCGGGGGAAGGGGACGGGAGTCCGGCATCCGGCATGGGGTCCGCCGCTTCGGCGAGCGTGCCTTATACGGGGCATGCCTCCCCTGATGGGCTTCCGGAGCACTCCGGGCTCCCGAAGCTTCCCTGGGCTTCCGGAGCACCCCGGGCTTCCGGAGCACCCCGAACGCCCGGAGATTCCCGATCACGGGCCTCCGGAACTCCGGCAGCTCCCCATGAACAAGGAACTTCCCGGACCCGCTGGCCTCCGGAGCGAAGCGGTCTCCCGGAACTTCCCGGAACTTCCAGGACTTCCGGGGCTCCCGTCCCGGAAGCTCCGGCGTTCCCGTCGCGGAGTCCGGCTAGTACGCCCGCAATCGCCCGTACCCGTTGCCGCTGCCGTTCCCGTTCGCATAGGCCGGCCCGCCGGCAGGCTGGTCCGAGAACAGCCTCTCGCGGGAACGGCGGTAGAGGTCCACCGCCTTGACCCAGCTCCTGTAGTCCAGCACCTGGGAATGGGCCGCCAGGTGCCGGATGAGCTTCCAGCGCTCGGCGAGGTCTGAGAGATCCTTCACGAAGAACCTCTGGCTGGACTGCTGGGGGCGGATGAAGTCCTTCATGGCCTTGAATAGCGGGCCCATTTCTCTCAGGGCCGCGTCCCTCATGAACTGGTCGGGGATGTAATGGTCCCAGAGCCCTGTGCCGAGTTCAGCCTCGAGGATATGCACTATGGCCCCGTGGACCTGGTCGACCAGGGGAAAGAGCACGTCGCGCTGGCCCCGGGAGACGAAGCGGTCCAGGAGCGGCCCGCCGCGGGAAAGTAAGGCCGGATGGTACAGGCTGTAGCGGTTGGGGGAGATGAGCCCCGCGGCCCAGAGTTCCAGGTCGGGCCCCCGGTCGGGCGGCGCCGAGCGCGAGGGGCTGATGCCCGGATACAGGAGCGCTCCCTCGAACTCGAAGTCCTGCGGCATGAGCCTGGCAAGAGGGTGCGCCGCCAGGATCCGCCTCACGGACTCGACGTCCCGGGGCTCCTGCTCGACCATCGCGCCTATGAGGCCGGGATCGTCGCCGCCCACCCCGGCGGCCAGCGCCTTCAGCCACCAGTAGTCGGCCTCTGAGAGCGTCGCGTCGCATTCCGAGGCGGCCTGCTCGAAGAGCAGGTCGAAGTCGGCCCTGGAGGCCGCGCCCCACCAGGGAAAGGCCTTAAGGCCCCTGGCCTCGGGAACGGGCGGGAATCCGGGCCGGATAAGCGCCATGAACCGCATGCCCTCCCTGCCCTCGCCGCCACCCGGGCCCTCGGAGGACGCCTCGGAGGCCAGGGCAAGCTCCCTGGCCGCCGTCTGCTGGGCGGCCTCGGAGAGGGACTCGAGGCCCGTGTAGGCCGTCACCTTCATGAAGTCGCACTCGGAGGGCCTGAAAACGTCGGCTATCGGCTTCCTTTTCTTTCTCTTGTCGGCGCCGGGAAGGGACGCCATGACGGGGGAAAGCCCTTCCGCGGAAGGGGTCCTGGACGCGTCGGCGACGGTCACCGCCGGGCCGCCCAGGACTCTCAGGCTTTTCCTCGCCGCGTCCAGAAAGGCGGGATTCCTCACCGTGTCGGGGAGGACAAGGACTACGTTCCAGCCAGCCGCCAGGGCGGACATGGCCCTCTTTAGATAGAGCGCCCCACCGGGGGTCTCAAGTATTCGCATGTATTCCATGAGTGACGTCCTTCGGGGCGGCAGGCCCGGCGCATTTAACGTACATGTCAATAAAGAGTTGTAAGGTGTCTGGCATACGGTTGTTACCTCAGCCCCGTGCCGCCCGGCCCGTCCCCCCTTCGGGCGGGGAGGCGGAAGGGCGCCGGGCGCCTGCAGGGTCCGGGGGGCCGCACGGCCTGGCCTGGAGAGGCCGGTCGCCGGAGCCCGCCGGGGGAAGCGTCCTGAGGCGGCGAGCGCCCCGGACAGACGAAAGGCAGATTTCGGACCGACGGGCTTACGTCCCCGGCGGGATGTAGCCCGGAAGGCCCGGACCGTCAAGGAGGCCCGGAAGCCCCCAACTATTCGGAAAACCCGGACCGTCACCATGGAAGGCCCGGAGGGCCCGGACCGCCGTCATGGAAGGCCCGGAGGGCCCGGACCGTCACCATGGAAGGCCCGGAGGGCCCGGACCGTCGTCATGGAAGGCCCGGAGGGCCCGGACCGTCGTCATGGAAGGCCCGGAGGGCCCGGACCGCCGTCATGGACGGCCCGGAAGGCCCGGACCGTCCTGGAAATTCGCGTTGGCAGGGGCTCCCCCCGTCAGGGGGCCCGTCACGGAGGGGGATTCAGGGGGGGTACGGTCCGTACATGTTTTCCTCCTGCGGCTGTCCCGTGCGCCGGAGTTCCTGAGCCGGGCCCCGGGCCCGGCGGGGGTCCTGCCCGGGAGGGCCGGGCAAGGATTAACTCACATGTAGTTATATTAGTTGATTTTCAACTAAAATCAACACGTGAGGCGAATTGGCTTCCTCGGACGCCCTCCCGAAGCCCTGATCCGACACGGATCCGGCGGCAGAAAAGAACTTTTGCGGGGTCCGCCCCGCCTGAAATTCCGGGCCCTGGCCTCCCGGAAACCGCCGCATGAAGGCGTACGAGGCGTCCCCTCCCGGCCCTGACGGCACTCCAGGACGTCCGGGACGCCCCGACCGCGGCCTCCGGGCTCTTCCCGACCGCCCCGGCCATCCAGGCCGCAGCCTCCGGGCACTTCCCGCCCGTCCAGGCCACGGACTCCGGGGACTCCCAGATCATCCCGGCAATCCAGGTCATCCCGGCCACGGCCTCCTGGCACTTCCCGGCCATCCCGGCCGCGGGCTGGGCCCTCACGGACGCCGGGGCCTGACCGGAGGCACGGGCAGGCGCCGCGGTCAAGAGAGGCGCGGGTCCAGGGCCCAGACGGTCTCGCCGTCGCGCTCGCCCGCGGGCACGAGCACGGTCAGGCCCGCGAGCATGCCCATGAGGCCCGCCAGCTCGGCGCGGGCGTCCCCGTCCAGGCCGGGGTACAGCGCCTCGGCCTCGGGCACGGTCACTGGGCCCATCACGCGCAGGTCGCCCACGAGGCCGGAGAGCTCCAGGGGGGCGGAGCCGCCCTCCGACTCGGGGTTCGGGGCCCCGCCGAAGCTCCTCCCGGCCAGGGAGTGGACCTCGGCCAGGACCAGGGCGTCCCAGCCGCCGGTGATATCCAGGATGCCCCGGGCGAGATCCGCGTCCAGGCCGCACTCGGCCAGGTATAGGCCCACGGCGCCCTCCGTCCAGCGGGGCAGGTACCCGGGCTCGGGGGCGGGCACGGGGCCGCCCCTGCCGCCGCCGGCGGGGCCGCCCTTCCGGACCCTGCGGGCCAGGGCCTCCTCGGGCCCGCACAGGTAGGCGGCCCTGACGGAGCCCGTGCCGTCGCGGCGGCCCCGGCTCCGGGCGATCTGCGCGAGAGCGTCGAAGACCTGGGCGCCGCCGGGTCCGGGGGACCCGGTCGCGTCGGCGACGATCCTGGTCTCGCCGTCGGGGCCGGCCCTCTCGGCGGTCTGGTCGAACAGGCGCCGCACCCCGGCGCGGGTGGAGCAGGACCCCTGCCCCCGGACGGCGAAGATGGCCGAGGCGGAGGCCCCGGAGCGGTGCTCCGCGGCGCAGAGGCTAGCCAGGGCGTCGCCAGCCCGCGACCCGCCCGAGGCGGGCGACCCGGTGATGACGGTGAAGGCCGCGCCGCCGCGCCCGAAGAGCTCCGCCTCCTGGAGGAGGGTGAGCGGGCTGGGCGCGGGCAGGACCTCGGGGACGACCCGCTGCGGCGGGGGCAGGGGGATGCCTATCCCGTGCACGGTGCCCCCGTTCGCGTCGGAGCGGGCCGCCGGGGGAAGAGGGTGCTTCCTGGGGCGGCCGCGGGGCCGGCGGGGCTCCGCGGGCCGCGCCTCCTGCTGGCTTCCGGGGAGGGGGAGCCGGGAGAGGCCCAGGATCGCCGAGGCCAGGGCCGGGGGGCCCAGGGCCTCCGGGACCCAGGAGGGGAGCCCGGAAATCTCGACCGCCGCCGTCTCGGGGGACCAGGGCACGGGCAGGAGAGAGCGCCAGGAGTCCCCGCCGTCGCGTCCGTTGCCGGAGCCGTCGCCGTTTCCGACGCGGGCCCCGCTGCCGCCGGCCCCGGAACCGTCGCCGGAGCCGTCTCGTGCGCCGTCACCCCAGCCGTCGGCCCAGTCCGCGTCGCCGGGCGCCGGGAGGAGCCTCCGGCAGGCGAGAGCCTGGGAGTCCGGGGGCGCGGGCAGGTCCTTCAGGGCCGAGAGCTCCTCCAGGATCCTGTCCTGGTCCCCCATGAGCCGCTGGACCGCGGCGGTGCGGAGGCGGGGGCCCATGGGGTCGCGGGCCATCAGGCCCGCGTCGCAGAGCTCGGAGCACAGGTGGCGGATCTCCAGGAGGTCGGCGTCCCTGAAGGCGGCGGGCCAGAAGTCGCGGAGGTTCTGGAGGAGCTTCTCCGCGGGGAGCCCCGAGCCGGGGTAGAAGGTCTCCTCGGCGTGGCCCATGTAGGCCGCCACCAGGCACAGCGCCCGGTGCCTGGGCCCGGGGGCCGCGGACTCGCAGACGGAGGCGAGCTCCCTGTCGGTCTCGGGGTCGCTCACGGCCCTGGCCACGGCCCTCTCGGTGATCCTGAAGGGAGGCGGGCCGTCTGGCGGGGAGTCGCGCTCGGCCTCGGCCAGCACCCTCTTGGCCAGCACGGCCAGGGCGCCGTGGTTCCAGAAGGCGCGGGCCATGACGCGGTACGGGAGGGTCGGGTTCTCGAAGACCCAGCCCATGGGGACCAGCGGCCCGCACAGGGTCTCCCAGAGCCCGTCCGCCTCTGCCGGGCCGGCAGGCTCGGGCTCGGGGAGCGCGGCGAGGGGCGAGGACGGGTGGCGCTCGAGCAGCACCGACAGCTTCCTGCCGGCCAGGAGCAGCCTCGCCACCCTGCCGGGGCGGGCGAGGTCCAGGAGGAGCTCCAGGTCCCTCCGGTCGGCCAGGACGCGTTCAATCATCCCGTCCGCGTTGTCCACCATGACGGTGAACTGGGACGGGAAGCCCTTGCGGCCCCGGGCGGCGTCCAGGGCCGAGAGGTTCGCGCGGACGTCGCCCGACAGGTCCCAGCCGGGCAGCGCCAGATCCGAGGCGGCCCTCGCCAGGGCGGAGGCCACGGGCCCGCGCCCGGCTATCTCCTCCTCGGGGACAGAGCGCCAGTCGACCGCGGCGGCCCAGTTGCCGTCCGAGGGCTTGGAGACGGCCGGGTTCTCCAGGGCCAGCCCTATCATGGAGCTCTTGCCGGAGCCCGGGGGGCCCTCCAGCCGCATGACGCCCTCGAACTCGGAGATCCTGTCGGCGAGGGCGCCGCCCCCGTCCCTGCCGGAGGAGCGGAGGCTGGGCACGGTCCGCTCGTAGGGCCGGTAGGCCCCGTAGACCCCGCCCGCCGAGAACAGCCACTCCAGGCGCGGGGCCCGGGCCGTGGGCGCGGCGGCGGCGATGGACGCCATGAGCGCGGGGTCGAGGAGGGCTATGTCACGGCGGTTCTCCCTGGCCCAGCCCCACACGAGCCCCCGCACCCCGGTGGTGACGGGCGAGAGCGCGATGGCCACGGGGGCCGTGCCCGCGGGCGGGTTCCACTCGTCCAGGGCCTCCATGAGGTGGCCCGGGGAGGCGCCGTCCCCCTGCCAGACCAGAAGCGAGAGCGCCCTCAGCTGGCCCGTGCCCCAGGCGGGGAGCGGCGGCTCGCAGGTCGCGTCCATGCCGAACTCCCTCCAGGGGAAGGAGCCTCCCCCCCAGTGGCCGGGCACGGCCTTGGCGCCCTTCTGGGTCCCGAAGTCCAGCCACCGGACGAGCTTCTCGAGCGCGGCCGCGGTCTCCTGCTCGCCCGCGTCCTCCGCGACGCACTGCCTTATGTCGTCCCAGATCCTCTCGGCCTGCCCGGCGGCGGGGGCCCGGAGGCCCCTGGACGCCCTGGAGGCGGCCCACAGGTCCCTGGCGGCGGCGAAGACGTCCGGCGAGCCCTTCAGCTCCGGGAGCGCCTGGAAGAAGTCCTGCGTGCGGCTCCGCGCCGCGGGGTCGGGGAGCTTCATGGGCTGTGCGCCCGTGAGGTGGCGGTGCACGTGCTCGGTCACCAGGTCGCTCGCCGCGTCCAGCTCGCCGTCGTCCAGGAGCGACGTCACGGCCTTCTGCACGTAGCCGGGGAAGGGCACGTCCTGCTCGCGGAGCCGCTCCACGCGGGAGCGCACCGTGCCGCAGCTGAGCCTGGCCTGCTCCCTGGCCCTGGCGGCGGCGTCCGCGGCGGCGGCGGCAGCCGCCGCGGCGGCCCTCGCGTCCGCCTCGGGCGCGGCGGCGAGGACGGCGTCCAGCGCGGCCTCGGCCTCCTTCCCGAGGGCGGCCGCGGCCAGCGGGTCAAGGGCGCCCGAGGTGGCGAGCCCGGCTATCGTCTCGCCCGCCTCCTCGGCGAAGCTCTCGGCCTCGTCAATCTTGCTCCTGGACAGCTCGCCCAGGATCTCCCTGAAGCTCCTGCCCCCCTCGTCCATGCGGTCGCCCGCCCCGCCCACCACCTCCAGGAAGAGCGCCGGGACCACGGCCTCGCCCTCGGACACGCGCTCGTGGAACGCCCTGTCCTCGCCCGCGCGGTCCCAGGGCCCGGAGGCCACCGCCTCGACTATCCCCGCGAGCGGGGCCGCGGGCGAGCCGCCCGCGGAGGACGCGCCGGGGCACAGGACGAGCCAGCTCGCCAGGTCCGCGCCGGGATCCGCCGCGTGGTAGCCCTCGGGGTCGGACACGGAGCCGCGCTCCCGGTCCCAGCAGTCCATGAAGGTCCCGGAGGCGATATCGGACAGGGCGGAGAGGAGGAGCCTCGCGGCGTCCGCTGGGAGCGAGTCCGCGTCCCACGGGCCGGAGGGGTCGGGCACGTCGGCGCCGAAGCCCCGTGGGCCGTCTCCGGAGGCGGCGGCGGGCTCGCCGGCGGCGCCGGCGGCGGAGGCGTTCCCGGCGGAGGCGGCGGCAGGGGAGTTCCCGGCGGCCCCGCCCCCGGCGGCGCCGGAGCCGTCCCCGGCCGCGTCCGGCGCGTCCGGGCGGTCCGGGGCGGCAGGTTCCGGGAGGAGCCGGACGGTCTTCTCGGCCTCGCTGAACACCTCGTTTATGAGCTCCAGGGTCCAGCCGCCCCTGCCCTCCTGGTCGCCCGCACCGTGGAAGTCGAGCCACTCGCGGCAGAGGTCGGCGGTGAGCCCGCAGTAGAAGGCTATGGCCGTGAAGGCCGCCGCGCTTATCTCGTCCTTGCGGCCGCTGCGGCGGTCGTAGAGGTTCACGAGCTCGCGGACCCGGGCGGGCTCGCGGAGCTCCTCGGCCTCCGCGCGGAGGGCCTTCACGTCGCCCCCCGCCATGCAGCGCTCCAGCAGGCCGAAGAGGACCCCGCCGCTCGTGATGAGGTTCTTCCAGACGGTGTTGGCGGGCACATAGCTGGTGGAGCGCTTGGGCATGTCCTCCAGGAACTTGTCCGTCATGGCCTTCAGCACGGCCTGCCTGCGGTCCTTGTCGCGGTCGTCGGACATGCGCCTCAGCGCCTTCACGACGCCCTCGCCACCGGCGCGGAGGTTCAGGTCGACCAGCGCCTCCAGGAACCCGCCCCTGAGCCTCGGGGGCAGGGCCGGCCCCAGGGAGTCGAGGGCCGGGGCCAGGTCCGGGTCGGCGCAGGAGGCGCCGGCCCGCGCGAGGGACGCGTAGGCGAAGAGCGCGGGCTCGGGGTCGCGGGCGGCGCCGGCGGGGTCGGAGGCGGCGTCGGCGGCCGCGGCCATGGCGGCGGAGAAGGCCTCCCTCGCCGCGGCCGGGTAGGGCCGGAAGTGGACGCCGTGGTGGAGGAGCCTCGCCAGCTCGGGCGGGAAGACGCCGCGGGGCGCCGTGACGGAGAGCCAGTACAGGGGCCTCGTGTCGCCGTCCCCCGCGAGCCTGCGGCACAGGGCCGAGAGGTGCCGCCTGAAGTCGCGGTGCCGCGCCCTCTCCGCCTCGGTGGCGGTGGGCACGAGGGCCCCCGCGGCGGCGGCCTGGGCCATGATGGCCGCCGCGAGCGAGGAGCGCTCCGACGCGAAGGCTGACGCGCCGTCGTCCTCCTCGGCGCCCGGGGCCGCGCCGTCCCCGCCGCCGGCGGGCTCGCCGTCCGGGGACCCGCCGTCCTCGGCGGGACCGGGCTCGGGGAGGCCGGGCCCGGAGGACGGGCGCCTCCTGAAGTCCTCGAATCCGGCGGCCGTGAGGTCCCGCGCGTCGGGGCCGGTCACGCCGGCGTCCGTCCCCCCGCCGGGGCTGCCGGGCGCCTGGCCGGAACTGCCGATGGCCGGGCCGGAACTGCCTATGCCCGGGCCGGGGCCGCCAGGGAGGGCGCCGCCGGGCAGGGCGAAGTCCGGGTCCGGGGGGACGTTCGCCGCCAGGAGATCCGGGAAGCGCTCCCGGACGAGGGCGGCTATCCCGGAGGCGGTCAGGCCCCAGAACTCCCTGAACGGGTCGGTCCTGTGGGAGTAGGGCGCGGACTCCTCCTCCAGGGCGGCCAGGGCGGAGCGCTCCGCGAGCTCGGCGGGCGTGGGCTCCGGGGCCTCCTCGGGCTCCTCGGCGGCCCTGAGCTCGAAGCGGGGCTCGCCGTCCGCGGACAGCCCCGCGTCTCCCTCCCCCGCCAGCTCGGCCGGGTCGATCCAGGTCCCCACCGTTATGGTCACGGGCCCGGGCGCGGCCTCCGCGGCGCCGGACGCGGACGCCGTGCCCGCGCCGGGCCTGTAGCGCCCGTCCGGGCCGACGTAGAAGTCCAGGCCGTAGTAGCCGTCCGGGCCGAGGTTCCAGCCCGGCCCGAAGATCCCGTCCGGCCCGAGGTACCCGTCCGGGCCGCCGGGCCCGGCCGTCCAGGGGTCCTCCGCGGCCAGCTCAGCCTCGGAGAGCACCAGACCGGAAAGCTCCGCCTCGGAGAGGACAGCGCCGGAGAGCGCCGGCTCGGGGAGAGCCGCGCCGGAAAGCGCCGGGTCGGAGGGCCGCGTCTCGGAGAGGGCCGCGCCGGAAAGCGCCGTCTCGGAGAGAGCCGCGTCGGAGAGCTGGGCGTCGGAAAGGGCCACGCCGGAGAGCCCCGTCCCTCCGGCGGCGGCGGGCGCCGGCCCCGCAGCCTCCAGGGCGGAGTCGAACAGGCCGTCGCGGAGCTTGCGGTGGAAGGCCACGCTGAAGTCGTTCTCGAGGGGCTCCAGGTCCTCGCGCCTGAGGGGCTTGGGGAACCTGGCCAGCAGGGTCAGGAGGTCGCTGGCCAGGGGGGCGTCGCCCTCCCAGCCCGGGCCGCCCCCGGGGAGGGCGGAGAGCGACTTAGCCAGTTCCGAGAGCGTCCTCGCGTCCGTGGACGAGATGAGCGGCGTCGCCACCTCGACGAGAGCGGCCATGAGCCGCTTCGCCGCCGCCAGGGTGTCCAGGGCGGACACCCTGTCCAGCGCGCGGACGTGGAGCCGCTCCGCAGCCTCGGTCCAGGCGCGGACCCGGCGGCGGCAGAAGGTCACGAACTCCCCGGAGCCGAGCCCGAGGGCGTCGGATATCCCCGGCATGGACGGGCCCGCGCTTCCTGAGGCCACGTCCGCGAGCGCGTCGCGGTAGACGTCCAGGGCCCCCTCGAAGGAGTTCCAGAGCCCGTTCAACAGTTCCGAGACCCTGAAGAAGCCCTCCAGGGTCCCGGAGTCGGCGCCGCCGTCGGCCGTGCCCGCGAAGGCCGCCATGGCCTCCAGGGCGCCGGTCAGCCCGGCCTCGGGCGACCCGTCGCCGGCCCCGAAGTCGGTCATGAGGCGGCGGGCCCGGCAGGCGTCCAGGAGCTCGGCCGCGGCGAGGGACAGCGCCTCGCGCACGGGCCGCGCGGAGCCGGGCGAGTCGGAAGGGCCGGAGCCGGACGGTGAGGAAGGACCGTTGCCGGGGGACGGGGAGGAAGCTCCGGAGACGGAGCCGGACAGGCCGTACTCGGACTCCACCGCCCCCGCTATCACCTCCCGTGTGAGGGGGCCGTCGGCTCGGCCCTCCCGGCGGAGCTCGAGCAGGGCGAAGAGCTTGAGCCGCCAGCTTCCCTCGGGCATGGGCCCCGGGAACGGCGGGGATCCTATCCTGTCGAGCCAGGAGGAACAGAGCAGGCCCACCAGGCCGTCGTCGCGGAGGACCGAGTCCCTCAGGGGCTCGAGCCCCCCCTCCAGGAGGGACTCCTCTGACGGCTCGCCCTCGGGGAAGGCGCCGGGCGCGAGGGCGTGGGCCCTCGCCGCAAAATCCGAGACCGCCCGGGATATGCGCGGGGACGTGTCGGGAAATATGTCGCTTGCCGGGATCTGCAGATCTGTTTCTTGAGGGAATTCGCTTTCTTTTGAGGCTTTAAATGCGCCGGGATGGCCTTCCGAGCCTTGGCCGGCGGAAATCGGGGAATTTTCCCCCGAATCGCCCGCGCCATTTCCGCCTGCCGATTTCCCGGGCGCGCCGCATGCCGCGGATAAGCCCGGGCGGCGGGCCGGCCTGGAATAGTTCAGGTCTTCCAGGAGGGACGCCACGCAGTCGCGGCGGTTCAGGACCGTCCGGAGCCATCCGGCGGCCTGGCAGGCGGGATCCTCCGCTATGGGGGTCCAGGGCGCGCCGCGCCGGTCGGGAATCTCCCGCGTCTCCAGCTGTCCTTCGGCCTTAATTTCTGGCTCTGTCATCGCCCTCTCCCTTCAATGCCTCCCGTCGCCGGGGCCCGCCGGAAGCGGCGGGACTCAAAAGGACCCGATCAATACCGAATTATAACATCCCGACCGAAAGATCACATTGTAACATCCCGACCGAAAGACCGCATTATACCATCCCGACCGTCGCCTTGTCCGACCGCCCGGGGCCGGACTCGTGAAAAGCCGGGCCTGGAGCCGGGTCCGGACGCCAGGGGGCCGGACTCATGAAAAGTCAAGCGGGGGGCCCGGGGCCGCCAGCCTGCCGCCGGACTCGCGGAAAGCCGGGTCCGGACTTCGGAACGTCCGGACGGAAACGGGAGCCCGTCAGCCGCGGCATGACCCGCGAGGCGGTGGCGGTCGGCCGCGAGACGACCCGCGAGGCGTCCGGAGCGGGGCCGGGGACCCGTCGGCAGGTGCCGGACTGGCGAATCAGTCCGGCAGACGGCCCGGGGCCGCCGGCAGCCGGACCCGCGAGAAGTCCGGCCTGGAGCCGGGAAAGGACGGCAGATCAGGTCCTGCACGGGGTCGGGGCGGAATGCCGCGAGATGACCCTCTGGGCGTCCAGAGCGGGGCCGGGGACCCTTCGGCATGTGCCGGACCAGTTAATCAGTCCGGCAGACGGCCCGGGGCAGCAGGCAGCCGGACTCTTGAAAAGTCCGGCCTGGAGCCGGGGCAGGACGGCAGATCAGGTCCTGCACGGGGTCGGGGGCGGAATGCCGCGAGATGACCCTCGAGGCGGGGTCAGCCGGCCGAGGCATGACCCTCGAGGCGTCCAGAGCGGGGCCGGGGACCGCAGGCCGGAGCAGGACTGATGAATCAGCCCGGAAAATGGCCGTAGGCCGCCGGCTGGCGCCGGACTTACAAGAAGCCCGGCCTGGAGCCGGGGCAGGACAACTCGAGATGTCCCGCAGGGGGCCGGAGCCCGCGAGCCGGGTCAGGACATCCGAGACGTCCCTGCCGGCTCGAGGTCCGCCTGCCTGAGGCTCGGCGACCGTCGCCCTTCATGCTGCCAAAATTAAACCCTCCAGCTGGTTTTGTCAACCCTGCCCCGGGCGGGATCACGGGCTTCCAGGCGGGCCCCGTGACCCTGCCCCTTTCGCCGCTTTCGCGCTTCTTCACGAACATTTTAATCCGGGTTTTCGCGCGTGACGGGGCGGCGGCTTTCGGATTCGCTTTCGCGTCCGCTTTCGCGCAGGCTTCGCCCGGTTTTCGCGCGGCCTTCGTCCGCCGCCGGCCTCGGTCCAGCCCGTCCCGGCCCCCCGCGCCTGCTTCCGGCATCCCCAGCGACTCCGGGAAAGAAAATTTCCCGCTCCTGCCGTGAACCGCTGATTTCCCGAGCTCCTGCCCAGGATCAGCCGGCATGTCTTCAAAAACTGTCAAAAAATATGTTGCCATAAAGATTGCCATGCCCTTGCGTTAAAGTACTTCACGGCAAAATTGTCAGTCTAGCATACCCCTGACTTCTCGCAGGTCCCGAGCAGGCACTGCCAGCCGGGCGCCGAACCCGGGGATGCAGCCGCGGCGCAAGCCGTGCCGGGAAGCCGACCGCCCGTTTCCGCGGAATCCCCTCCCCGCCGCGAGGGCCTCCCCCCGCCCGTCAGCGTGCCCGGAAATCCTTCCGTCCGGACGGAATGTTTTTCGGACCCGCTTTCGCGGATTTTCGCGCAGTCTTTCGCGGCATCTTTCGCGCTTTCCGGCACCCGGCTTTCGAGCCGGACGGTGCGTTTCAAGCACAAAAATTTTCGCGTGTTTTCGCGCAAATTATCCGAATTTCGAAAAATAACGGGGCATTGCTTTTTTTCCGGCCCCCCCCATTATTTTCCCAGGCCACCCCTTTTTCCGTCCGCCCCTCTTTCAGGAGACATCCGGGAGACATCCGGGAGACATCCGGGAGACATCCGGGAGACATCCGGGAGACATCCGGGAGACATCCGGGAGACATCCGGGAGACATCCGG
>JAISFP010000262.1 GCA_031263525.1 Deltaproteobacteria bacterium
CTCGTCAGTGCCCCCGAGCTGGGCGGTCCATCTCGTCAGTGCCCCCGAGCTGGGCGGTCCATCTCGTCAGTGCCCCCGAGCTGGGCGGTCCATCTCGTCAGTGCCCCCGAGCTGGGCGCTCCATCTCGTCAGGGCCCCCGCCGGGACGGTGACGGCTTGCCATGCGTCCCTGATCCTGCAAGCCGGAAAGGCAACAGAGGGAGTTAAAGAGTACGATGGCAAAGAAGAAGGGCTGGACGCACCGCAAGCAAGCTTCCGGGGCGGCGAAGCCAGCATCCGTTGCGCCGAAGCCAGCATCCGTTGCGCCGAAGCCCGTTTCCGGGGCGGCGAAGCCCGTTTCCGGGACGGCCAGGCCAGCTTCCGGGGCGACGAGGCCGGATGCCGGCACTGCGACCAAGTCGCCTGGCTGGGCACTCCTGGACTCGCTTATGGGCGGGCCCCCCGGAAAAGCGGTCTCCGTGCTGAAGGGCCTGTCGCGAGAGAAGTGCAGGGAGGTTCTGGCGCCGCTTCTGGAGTCGCCCGGCGTGGCGGACTTGCCCGAGAGGAAACGACCCGACCCGACGGCCCGGGAGAAGGCCTGCCGGGAGGCCAGTGAGGGCCGTCTCCCGCTAGGGAGCCCGAAATGGCTCCTCTCGGACTTCCTGGGAAAGACCGTGGCCCACGAGGCGGCCTGCGGGGGGTTCCTCCCCCCGGGCTTTTGCGACTGGGAGCTGGACGACGGCTGCGGCCATACGATCGCGCACGCCGCGGCGGAGGCGGGAAAGCTCCCCCCGGGCTTCGACCGCTGGGACATAAACAACGAGCACGGCGTCACCGTCTACCACTCCGCGGGCCGCGGCGGGTGCCTGCCCCCCGACTTCGACGACTGGGAGCTTTCCGACTGCGATGGCCGCACGGTCGCCCACGAGGCCGCCGAGTCGGGGCATCTCCCGGAGGGCTTCGACAAGTGGGATCTCGTGACCAATTGGGGGACCACCATGTATCACGCGGCTGCCTGCGGGGGGCAGCTCCCTCCCGGCTTCGACCAGTGGGACCTGGACGACCTTTTTGGCCGCACGGTCGCCCACGAGGCCGCCGAGACTGGACTTCTCCCGGATGGCTTCGACATGTGGGAGCTCACGGACATGAGGGGCGACACGGTGGCCCACGTCGCCGCGTCGTACGGCACGCTCCCCCCGAACTTCAGCCTCTGGGATCTCAAGGACGCCGAGGGCATGACCGTTTTCGAGGTAGCCCTGCAGTGCGGCGCTTTCCCCGAAGGCCTCTCCAGGGCCAGGATGCTGAGGGATGTCGGGGAGGACAGGGTCAGGGACATGAAGCTGGCCGGCTACGAGTTCGCGGACGACTAGCGCCGGGACCGTGAGCGGCGGGGGCAGGCGGGCTCTCCGCGCGCGGGCCTGGCTTTTATCGTAAATTGAAGTTTCCGGAGTCCCGGCGGCCTGGTCGCCCCGACATGCAGCGGCGCTTCATGGAGCCCCTTTCATGGACCGGGGTGCCGCAGGGCCGTGAGGGTCTTGTGGCCCGGACAAGGCTGGGCACGGGAGTTCCCGGACGGCGCGGGGGGAGGCAAGCAGGGCGCTGTCAGGGAAAGCTGGAGGCTGGAGGGGCCACGCCGGGTTCCGGGGCGGCCGGCTGGGCGCCGGTCCGGGACGGCGGGGGGGGGTCACCCGGGACTGAGGCCGACAGCCCAGCTGGCCAGGACCTGCTTCCCGGACGAGGCCCGGGACGCGCCTGATGGACTTGGCGGGAAGCCGGGGCCGGTCCGAGGCCCGCGGTGCCGCCTGACCGCAGGGGAGATTGAGATGGAGAACAGGGAAGGGAGACATGTGAAGAAGATCCTCGGGAAGGACGAGGTTGACCGCCTGGCCAGAAGCGGCGGGCTCAAGGCCGACGACCCGCGCTGGGAGCTTCGCGACTCCGGCGGAAGCACAGTGGCGCATGCTGCGGCCAGGGACGGACTCCTGCCGCAGGGCTTCCGCCACTGGGAGCTTGCGGACGGCAGGGGCAGGACCGTGGCGCATGCCGCCGCGGGCGCGGGACGCCTGCCTGCCGGCTTCGACTCGTGGAGCCTGGCCGACCCGGACGGCTGGACTGTCGCCCACGAGGCGGCCGGCCGGACCGTGCTGCCCGCCGGCTTCCCGTTCTGGAACCTTGCCGACCAGGACGGCTGGACTGTCGCGCACGTGGCCGCCAGCCGCGGAACCCTTCCCGAGGGCTTCGCCGAGTGGACGCTGGCCGACAGCTACGACCGCACCGTGGAGCACGTGGCGGAGGCAGCGAAGCTGACGGCGCTCATGGACCGCAGATCGCCGGAAGCCCGTGGCGGCGTCACGGGGTCGGGTCCGGACGCCAGGGGGAAGGCGCCGGCCGCCATGGGGAAGGTGCCGGCCGCCAGGGGGAGGGAGCCGGCGGCCAGGGGGAAGGCGCAGGCCGCCATGGGGAAGGATCCGGCCGCCAGGGGGAGGGAGCCGGCACGCCGGGGGCGGCTTGCGGCCTCGGCCGGCGGGGGGGAGACCCCCGCGCACCTGGCCGCCTACGAGAGAAGGCTCCCGCCTTCCTTTTCCGACTGGGGCATGAAGAACGCCGAGGGATACACGGTGGCCCACGTCGCCGCGACGCTTGGAGACCTGCCCGGCGGCTTCGCGGAGTGGGGCCTCCTGGATGCCGGGGGCGAGAGCGTGGCCCATGTCGCCCTGAAGGCGGGGACGCTCCCGCCCGGCTTCGACCGCTGGGACGTCCGCGACGGTTCCGGAAGAACCGTCGCCCACCTGGCGGCCGAGCTCGGCAAGCTCCCCCCGGGCTTCGACCGGTGGAGCATCTGTTTGAACAATGGCTGGACGGTCGCCCACGAGGCGGCATGCGGTGGCGGGCTCCCGAAAGGCTTCGGCCAGTGGGAGCTGCGGAACAAGACGGGCACCGCGGTCTCGCACGTCGCCGCCCGGAAGGGGCGGCTGCCCCCGGGCTTCGACGCCTGGGAAACGGCCGGCCGCGACGGGACGACGGTGGCCCACGATGCGGCCCGTTGGGGGCACCTGCCCCCGGGCTTCGACCGGTGGGGCCTGAAGGACGGGAAGGGGAGGACCGTCTTCGAGGAGGCCCTCGAGAGGGGGAGCTTCCCCAAGGGGCTCTCCAGGGTCGCGATGTACAGGGCGGTCGGACCCGAGGGGGTGAAGAAGATGAGGAAGGCGGGCTACGTGTTCCGGTGAGGGAGACATGGGGTGAGGTTAACCAGGAGGAGATCCCGGTCCGGACGGGGGGCGTTCCGGGCCACGGTCCGGACGGGGGGCGATCCGGGCCACAGGGCCGGAAGGCGGGGAGGACGCGGCCCCGGCCCGGAAGGGGGAAGACGGTCTTGGCCGCTGTCCGGGAGTGGGAGTGGCCCGTCCCCGATGACGGCGCCCGGCGGGAAACGCGCGACCGTGGGCGCCGGGCGGCGGCCCGTCACTGCGGGTGACTGCCGGCCGGGGCCCCGTCCGCCCCGAGCTCTCGCGAGCCGGCTGCCGCCCCGCCGCCGGGTCTGCCGGGGCATGTTGCCCTGAACGGTCGGGAGGGGCAAGGGGAATATGGCGGGAAGCCGGGGCCGGGCCGCGGCCTGCGGGGCCGCCTGTCCGCGGTGGAGGACGAATGACGAGGAAGATGATCGGGAAGGACGAGATTGACCGTCAGGCCAGAAGGGGGGGGCTTGCGGCCGGCGACCCCCGCTGGGAGCTCGCTGAGTGCACCGGATGGACCGCGGCGCACTCGGCCGCGCAGGCGGGCCGCCTTCCGGAGGGGGTCGGGCGCCGGGAGCTGGCTGACTGGAAAGGGTGGACCGTGGCGCACTCCGCCGTGAGGGCGGGCCGCCAGCCTGCCGGCCTCGACGCGTGGACCCTGGCAGACCGGGATGGCTGGACAGCCGCCCGCGAAGCGGCCGGCCTGATCGAGCTGCCCCCCGACTTCCCGTTCCGGGACCTTGCTGACGAGGACAGGTGGACGGTCGCGCACGAGGCCGCCAGCAGCGGCGCCCTTCCCGAGGGTTTCTCCCGGTGGACGCTCTCCGACAGCGACGGCCGCACCGTGGCGCAGGTGGCGGCGGACGCGGGGAACCTGCCGGACGGCATCGATCTCTCGTCGCTTGAGAGGCGGGCCACCGTGACGGATGCGGATCTGGCCGCCATGAAGGGCGGTCCTCCGGACGGACGGGAACGGCGGGGGACCGAGGGCGGGGGGGAGCCCCCCGCGCGCCTGGCCGCCTACGAGAGAAGGCTCCCCCCCGGCTTTTCCGAGTGTGGCCTGAACAACGCCAGGGGACACACGGCGGCCCACGTCGCCGCGGCGCTGGGTGACCTGCCCGGCGGCTTCGCGGAGCGGGCCCTCCTGGATGCCGGGGCCGCGGGCGTGGCGAATGCCGTCCTGGAGGCGGGGACCCTCCCGCCCGCCTTCGGCCGCCGGGACGTCCGCGACGGTTCAGGCAGCACCGTCGCCCACGCGGCGGCAGCGGTCGGGAAGCTCCCGCAGGGCTTCGACCGCAGGACCATTTTCTTGAACCACGGCTGGACGGTCGCGCACGAGGCTGCGGCCTGGGGCGGGCTCCCGGAAGGCTTCGGCCTGTGGGACCTGCGGGACAAGAAGGGCGCCACGGTCTTTCACGTCGCCGCCCGGAAGGGGTGCTGCCCCCGGGCGGCGACGCATGGGAAACGGCCAGCCGCGACGGGACGACAGCGGCCCACGATGCGGCCCGATTCGGGCATCTGCCCCCGGGCTTCGACCGGTGGGATCTTACGGACGGGAGGGGGAGGACCTCGAGAGGGGGATCTTCCCCAAGGGGCTCTCCAGGGTCGCGATGTACAGGGCGGTCGGACCTGTTGGGGTGAAGAAGATGAAGAAGGCTGGCCACGTGTTCCGGTGAGGGTGACCTGGAGTGAAGGAGGCGGGGGGGAGGCCCCGGCCCTGACTGCCGCGGGGCCGCCGGTCCGCAGGGGATGAGAGCTGAGGAAAGTGAAGGAGAGCTGACGAAGATGAAGAATAAGATCCTCGAGAACTGCGAGATTGAACGCCAGGCTAGATGGGGGAGGCTTACGGCCGACGACCCCCGCTGGGAACTTGCGGACGATGAAGGCTGGACCGTGGCTCATGCCGCGGCCAGCGAGGGCCGCCTGCCTCCCGGCTTCGACCGCTGGGAACTGGAGGACGGCTACGGTCGAACGGTGGCGCTTGCCGCGGTCAGCGAGGGCCGCCTGCCTCCCGGCTTCTGCCGCTGGGAACTGGCGGGCGGCTGCGGCTGCACAGTGGCGCATGCCGCCGCCGAGGAGGGACGTCTGCCTCCCGGCTTCGACCGCTGGGAACTGGCGGACGGCTTCGGCCGCACGGTGGCCCATGTGGCCGCGATGGCCGGTCGGCTCCCCCCCTCCTTCGACGCCTGGGGACTGGAGGACGGCATTGGCAGGACGGTCGCGCAGGTGGCGGCGCTGTGGTTCCGCCTGCCCGCCGGCTTCGACTTCTGGGAGACGACAGGCGCCGGGGGAGCGACGACTGCGCACGAGGCCGCGAAGGAGGGCCGCCTTCCGGAAGGCTTCGACCGATGGGAGCTGGCGGACCGCCACGGCTGGACCGTGGCGCGCGTGGCCGTGTTAGAGGGCCGCCTTCCGGAGGGGTTCGACAGCTGGGAGCTTGCGGAAGACGGGGGCTTGACCGTGGCGCACATGGCCGCGTTTGCGGGCCGCCTTCCGGAGGGGTTCTGCCTCTGGGCGCTTCCGGACGACGGGGGCTTGACCGTGGCGCACATGGCCGCGAAGCGGGGACGCCTGCCTGCCGGCTTCGGCGCGTGGACCATGGCCGACATGGACGGCTGGACAGTTGCCCATTCAGCGGCCGTCTGGGGCGGGCTGCCCGCCGACTTCCCTTTCTGGCACCTTGCCGACAAGGGCAACTTCACTGCCGCGCACGCGGCCGCCTGGTGTGGTAACCTTCCCGAGGGCTTCTCCCAGTGGACGCTGGCCGACAGCGGCGGCCGCACCGTGGCGCACTGGGCGTCGGCCGAGGGGAACCTGCCCGCAGGGCTCGACCTCTGGTCGCTTGAGGATTCGAATGGGTGGACGGTGGCGTTGACGGCCGCCTTTGCGGGCAGGCTGCCGGAGGGCCATGGGCTTTGGGGGACCATGGACGGCACGGGGGAGACCGCCGCGCACGTGGTCGCCTCCAAAGGATGGCTCCCGCCCTCCTTTTCCGAATGGGGCCTGAAGAACCGCAGCGGACACGCGGTGGCCCACGTCGCCGCGGCGCGGGGCGGCGGCTTGCCCGGCGGCTTCGGGGAGTGGGGCCTCCTGGATGCCGGCGGCGCAAGCGTGGCCCGAGTCGCCCTGGATGCGGGGACCCTCCCGCCCGGCTTCGACCGCTGGGACGTCCGAGACAGTTCCGGAATGACCGTCGCCCACGCGGCTGCCGCGAGCGGAAGGCTGCCGCCGGGCTTCGGCCGGTGGGACCTGAAGGACGGGAAGGGGAGGACCGTCTTCGACATTGCCCTCGAGAAGGGGATCTTCCCCGAGGGGCTATCCAGGACCGCGATGAACAGGGCGGTCGGACCCGTTGAGGTGACGAAGATGGAGAGGGCGGGCTACGTGTTCCGTTGAGGGAGACATGGCGGCGGAGGAGGCCGGCGGCGAAGGATGCCGGCGGCGAAGGACGCGAGGGGGAAATCCCGGTCCGGACTGCCGCTGTTCAGCCGTACCGAAGGTGAGGGTGGCTCATGAAAGGGAAGAAGCCGGAGAAGAAGATCCTCGACAACGACGAGATTGACCGCCTGGCGAGCAGGGGCGGGCTTGCGGCCGACGACACCCGCTGGGGGCTTGCCGGCTCCGGCGGAAGGACCGTGGCGCATGCCGCGGCAGAAGAGGGCCGCCTGCCCCGTGGTTTCCGCCGCTGGGAGCTTGCCGACTCCGAAGGCAGGAGCGTGGCGCAGATCGCCGCGAGGAAGGGGCGCCTGCCCCCCGACTTCGACGCCTGGGAGCTCGAGGATGCCGGGGGCTGGACGGTCGCCCACTATGCCGCTACTGAAGGGCTCCTTCCTCCCGGCTTCGGGCGCTGGGAACTGGCGAACTCCAAGGGCGTGACCGTGGCCCACGTCCTCGCGAGGCAGGGCCGCCTCCCAGAGGGGTTCGGAGCATGGGAGATCAGGGATCGCGACGGGACGACCGTGGCGCACGCCGCGGCGGCCGACGGCCGCCTGCCTCCCGGATTCGGCAGGTGGGAACTGACGGACGGCGACGGCAGGACCGTGGCCCACGTGGCGGCGGAAAAGGGCTTTCTGCCGGAAGGCTTCGACCGCTGGGACCTCAAAGACGGAGACGGCGACACAGTGGCCCACGCGGCGGCGGAGGTATGCCGCCTCCCGCCCGGCTTCGACCGCTGGGACCTCAAGGACGGCGACGGCGCCACCGTGGCCCATGTCGCGGCGGAAGAAGGGTGCCTCCCGCCCGGCTTCGACCGCTGGGACCTCAAGGACGGCGACGGTGCCACCGTGGCGCACGTCGCGGCGGAGGAAGGCCGCCTCCCTCCCGGCTTCGGCCGCTGGGAGCTCAAGGACGGCGGCGGCGCCACCGTGGCGCACGCGGCCGTGAAGGCAGGCAGGCTCCCCACCTCCTTCGACGCCTGGGGTCTCGAGGACGGCGACGGCACTACGGTCCTGAAGCTCGCCGCGTTCCACGGGCGGCTGCCCGCCGGCTTCGACCGCTGGGAGACGGAGTACGGCAGGGACGGCGAGGACGGCACGGCGGCTCACGTGGCTGCGTCCTACGGCCGCCTGCCTCCGGGGTTCGACCGGTGGGACATCAGGGACGGCGACGGATGGACAGTGGCGCATGACGCCGCCGCCGAGGGCCGCCTTCCTGAGGGGTTCGGCCTCTGGGAGCTTGCGGACGGCGACGGATGGACAGTGGCGCATGTCGCCGCCGCCGAGGGCCGCCTTCCTGAGGGGTTCGGCCTCTGGGAGCTCGCGGACGCCAAGGGCTGGACCGCGGCGCACGCGGCCGCGCAGGAGGGCCGCCTGCCTGCCGGATTCTGCGCGTGGACCCTGACCGACCCGGACGGCTGGACGGTCGCCCATGTGGCGGTCTCCAAGATTCGTCTGCCCCTCGACTTCCCCTTCTGGCACCTTGCCGACAATGACAAGTGGACTGTCGCGCACGAGGCCGCCGGCAGCGGCACCCTTCCCGATGGCTTCTCCCTGTGGACGCTGGCCGACAGCAACGGCCGCACCGTGGCGCACGCGGCCGCGTCCGGGGGGAACCTGCCTCCAGGGCCAGATGCCTGGTCGCTCGAGGATTCGGCAGGCCTTACGGTGGCGGATCTGGCCGCCCTGAATGGCAGCCTGCCGGAGGGGCGGGGTCTTTGGAGGACCTTGAACGGCAGGGGGGAGACCGCCGCGCACACGGCCGCGTTAGCCAGCAAGCTTCCGCCAGACTTTTCCGAGTGGGGCCTCAAGAACGCCGAGGGATACACGGTGGCCCACCTCGTTGCGGCGATGGGCGAGTTGCCCGGCGGCTTCGGGGAGTGGGGACTCCTGGATTCCAGGGGCGTGAGCGTGGCCCATGCCGCCCTGCTGGCGGGGAAGCTTCCGCAAGGCTTCGACAGCTGGGACGTCCGCGACAGTTCCGGAGGCACCGTCGCCCACGTGGCGGCCGCGACCGGGAAGCTCCCGCCGGGCTTCGACCGCTGGACCCTGACCTGTAAGGACGGCTGGACGGTCGCCCACGAGGCGGCAGGCAGGGGCGTGCTTCCGGAAGGATTCGACCGGTGGGACCTGCGGGACAGGCAGGGCACCACCGTCTCTCATATCGCCGCCTGGAAGGGGAGCCTGCCCCAGGGCTTCGACGCCTGGGAAACTGCCGGCCGCGACGGGTCGACCGTGGCCCACTCCGCGGCCATGGGCGGGCACCTGCCCCCGGGCTTCGACAGGTGGGACCTGAAGGACGGGAAGGGGAGGACCGTCTTCGAAATTGCCCTCGCGAAAGGCAACTTCCCCGAGGGTCTCTCCAGGGCCGCGATGTACAGGGCGGTCGGACCTGAGGGCGTGAAGAAGATGAAGAAGGCGGGCTACGTGTTCCGGTGAGGCGGGCCCGGGGTGAAGCGCACGGGACGGAGGCCCCTGTCCGGACGGGGGGAGGCGTTCCCGGCCCCGGCACTGACCGGTCGGTAGAGGCGTTCCCGGCCCCGGCACTGACCGGTCGGCAGAGGCGTTCCCGGCCCCGCTGCTGGCCGGGAGAGGCGTGCAAGGCACCGGTCCTGGTGGGGAGAGGCGTTCCCGGCCCCGCTACTGGCCGGGAGAGGCGTTCAAGGCACCGGTCCTGATGGGGAGAGGCGTTCCCGGCCCCGGCACTGACCGGGAGAGGCGTTCCCGGCCCCGGCACTGACCGGGAGAGACGTTCCAGGCCCCGGCACTGACCGGGAAAGACGTTCCAGGCCCCGGCACTGACCGGGAGAGGCGTTCCAGGCCCCGGCACTGACCGGGAGAGGCGTTCCAGGCCCCGGCAATGACCGGGAGAGGCGTTCCAGGCCCCGGCACTGACCGGGAGAGACGTTACAGGCCCCGGCACTGACCGGGAGAGACGTTACAGGCCCCGGCACTGACCGGGAGAGACAGTTCTGCGGTCCGCAGGGAGGGAATCAGATGAAAAAGCACCTCAAGAAAGAGGAGATTGACCGTCTGGCAAGCAGGGGCGGCCTGAAGGCCGGCGACCCCCGGTGGGGGCTTGCCGACATCGATGGCTGGACGGTTGCCCACGCAGCCGCGCAGGAGGGCCTCCTGCCTCCCGGCTTCGACGCCTGGAGCCTTGCCGCGTGGGACGGCTGGACCGTCGCCCACGTGGCGGGCACCCGCGGCGGGCTGCCGGCAGACTTCCCGCACTGGCACCTTGCGGACGGGGGAGGGTGGACGGTCGCGCACGCGGCCGCCAGGTGCGGCACCCTTCCGGAGGGGTTCGGCCTGTGGACGCTGGCAGACAAGGCGGGGGTGAACGTGGCGCACGTGGCGGCGGTCCAGGGGCACCGGCCGGCCGGCGTGGATCTCTGGGCGATTGCCGTCACCGGAGCCCTGTCCGTGACGGCCTCGGCCCTGCGGAGGGCAAGGAGGGCCGGAGCGCAGTACCGCCTCGGGGCCCCGAGCGACGGCGGCGAGACGCCCGCGCACGAGTGCGCCCGTGCGAGACGGCTCCCGCCCTCGTTTTCCGCCTGGAGCCTCAGGAGCCTCGCCGGCGACACGGTGGCCCACATCGCGGCCGAGCTGGGCGACCTGCCCGAGGGCTTCGGCGAATGGGGCCTCGTTGACGACAGGTTCCTGAGCGTGGCCCACGTCGCCCTGAGGGCGGGGAACCTCCCGTCCGGCTTCTCCCGCTGGGACGTCCGGGACGTTTCGGGCATGACCGTCGCCCACGCGGCGGCCTCGCTCGGCAAGCTTCCCCCGGACTTCGACAGCTGGACCCTGTCCTGGAGGGACGGCTGGACGGTAGCCCACGAGGCCGCGGCGGCGGGCGCGCTGCCCGAGGGATTCGGGATGTGGGACCTGCGTGACGAGTACGGGACGACGGTGTGGCACGCTGCCGCGCGGAACGGGCACCTTCCGCCCGGCTTCGACGGCTGGGATGCCGCAAGCCGCGACGGGACGACCGTGGCCCACGAGGCCGCGCGGGGCGGTCACCTGCCACCTGACTTCGCCAGGTGGAACCTGAAGGACGGGAAGGGGAGGACCGTGTGGCACGCGGGCGCCCGGAACGGGCACCTTCCCCCGGGCTTCGACGGCTGGGAAACTGCCTCGGGCGACGGGACCACAGTGGCCCACGAGGCGGCCCGGGGCGGGTGCCTGCCCACGGACTTCGCCAGGTGGGACCTGAAGGACGGGAATGGGAGGACCGTTTTCGAGGCGGCCCTCGAGAAGTCGACGTTCCCGGAGGGCCTCTCCATGGCCGCGATGCGCAGGAGAGTCGGAACGGAGGGCGTGAAGATGATGAAGAAGGTGGGTTACGTGTTCCGCTGAGACCGCATGGAGCTGATGGCGCGGGTGCGGGAAGATAGGGAGGGCAGACTGTCGGAGGGAAAGGGCAGGTTATCTGAGGAGTATGGCAGGTGTCCGGAGGAAAATGGCAGGTTTCCGGAGGGAGATGGCAAGGATTCGGAGGAAGATGGGGGGCTCAGGCGAAAAGATGAGTCTCTCCGAGCAAAACGGCATTTTTTCGGAGGAAATGGCAGTTTTCAGGAGGGAAGGGAAGGTGTTCTGAGGAAGACAAGGGACTCGGGGGAAGAGATGATATTGCCCCGGAAATTTAATCTGGCCCTCAGGCAGGGGTAAGAGGCGAGAGGGCTTTGGGCAGGTCGAGTACTGATTGGGCGAGAGCTTTGGGGGAAGGGTTCGGGGCGGAGGGGGAGGGCAGGGCCAGTTTCACGGCCTATCTCACAGTGAAGAGGTCCCATAGGGCCAGATTTAATTTTCGCGGTAGTATTCTCCGGGTAAAGGGCAATACCGTTTACTTAGCCCGCCCCTTGAAGGCAGAACCCGCCAGGAAAGCTGTCCAGAGCTTTTGTGCCGTTGACTCCGGAAGAGTTCCAACATCTTTTTACGGCATCAAATCTCTTCCTGCCATTTGGAATCGCTTCCGGCAGAGTCCTGACGGAGTACGGAGAAAAATATAATTTTAAACCATAACAAAATCAGGCAATATTTTATTTTTGTTTGATTTAGCCATCTAAAAATTTCATTGCCGACACACCATTTATCACATTGCTTTAGCACACCGACAATTCCGCTTCAGGGATTCATTGCCTGGCCGTCATGTCATCCGAACGGAAATTTTGCTATCATCTGGGAGACTTGTTTTGATGCCTGACATTTAACAACCCTGCAGAACCCCATCATGTCAGCATTTCCCGGGGGCATCGTTGCAGATATCTTAACGTAGCTGACGCTTCAGGAAACTGACGTATTGCGAAGCTGACGCCCTGCTGCTGCCTCGGACTCAACCATTTTGAGAACTTTTAGGATGTTCAGAAATTGCCCGGTGTCAAGTCTTACCGGAAACTGCCCATGATTATAAACGGAGACCAGTAGTACGGGTGCGAGAACCCTCCCCCCTCCCAGCGGGGCGCAGACCGCACCGCGTTCGCGTGCGGCGAAGAAGACCCGGCGCTCAGCGCCGTCCCGCGTTCATCCCTCCTGGCCGGAGGGGTTTCGGGTTGCGACACGGAGGGCGCGGCTGTCGCTCGTCCCTCGCTCGGGGACTGTGCGGTCTCTGCGGCGTGAGCCCCCTGCCGCGAGCCTGCTGCGGAGGACCGTCCCGCGTCCGCTGTCAGGATTTCCGGGCAGGGGCTTCCGGAAGCACGCATGACGGCAAGCTGGGCTCCTTGCAGTGCCTCGGCCTTGCCTCTGCCCTCGATATAGCGCAGGCGGTAGAACTCCCGCATGAGATCCGGCGCGGCCAGGTCGTCCACGGGCATGAGCGTGGCCAGCACCGCGGACGCCCCGGCCCTCAGGACCGTCTCGCCAAGGCTCTCGATCTCCCTGCCGGTCCTGAGCATGGAACCGGACGCAGTGTCGCAGGCGGACAGGGTGAGCAGGTCGAGCCCGCCGAAGTCCATTCCGCCCGCGCCCATCTCCTTCAAGCTCATCAGATCGCCGTCGCCAAGGAGGAGCACAGTGTTCTCCAGGCTGTCGGGATCCAGCCGGAAATGGCTCGCCACATGCACCACCGCGGCGTCCGAGGCCAGGGACTCTGAAATGGACTCGCGGGTGAAGTCCCGGTTCAGGCTGGCCCGGCCCTCGAGCGCGCCGTCCGGGGAGCCTGGAGGCGAGGATGACCGCACAACGGCCGCCATCTCCCGGACAACTCCGGGAAGCGGCTGAAATCCCGGCCAGGGCTCCGTGACACCCATGGCCCGCACGGTAGGCTGGCGCCCGGCAGGCGGGTCGGAGAGCCTCAGGGGCGTGGACTCCGTGAAGAGGGCGGTGGGCCATCTTTCCGCGAGCCATCTTTCCCCGTCCCAGAATGCTGCTGCGGGCACGTAGCGGAGCATCCCGTCCAGCGACAGCGCGAGGGTCCTTGTGCCTGCCGCCACCAGGTCGGCCTCGACCGGTGCTATGACCGCGTCGTAGAGCCTAGCGGCTGCGGCTCTCGGGTCGCGGGAGGGCTCCCTCAGCACGGCCCTGAACTCCCCCGCCATGCGGGCGAGCTCCGTCCAGCCGACCATCGACTCCCTCGCCACCACCGAGTCGGGCGTCACCAGGACCAGCCACAGGGTGTCCCGCGAGCTCACGGCATGCAGCAGGGCCGTCCCGGGCCCCAGCCCGGCCAGGGACTCCTGCAGAAGCGCCAGCCTGCCTGCCGTCCATGAGGCCGGGGAGGGCATGCCGTCCTGTCCCTCCCGCGTCCCCGCGAGGACGGGGATCTCGGAACACAGCGCCACGAAGGCGGCCCCGGCATCTGCCGCGATCCTGGGAAGCGACGCCAGGCGGGCGGCCTCCTCGCCAGTCAGGCGCCCCTCCCCGGCCGGGTGCCGCGGCTCCGTATCCCCAGCGGCAGGGAGCCGCGGCTCCGTCCCCTCCCCGGATTCACGGGCGTGCCCGGCAGCCGTCCGCCTGGCCTCCAGCGCGGTCCTCTCGGCCTCAAGGGAGGCCGCGAGGCGGACCGAGCCGGCATAGGACCGCCAGGCCGTCTCTTCCCGCGTGCCCACAAAAAGATTGTCCCAGGCGTCCCGGTCGTCCCCGGAGCCAAGGGCGGCCCCCGGACTGCTCTCGGCCCCGCTGCCCGCCCTTTTAGCAGAGTCTTCGGCGTCCGCCGGCTCCGCAGAGCCCCGGTCGGCCCCAGGACTGACCTCGGCTCCGTTGCCCGGCCTGTTGGCAGAGTCTCCGGCGACCGCAGGGTTCCCGGAGTTCCGCCCGGCCCCCGAGCCTTCCGAGTTTCCCGGGACAGCGGCTCCGCGGGCAGCAGACACGCCGCCTGCTCCCGCGGACGCGCGAAGTGCGCCCGGGCCGGAAGTCGCGAGGGCCGGAGCCGCATCCGCTCCCCCGGTCCGGAATGGCCCGGAAAGCGAGCGGGCCTCCCGGACGGTCGGGTCGCCAGGCAGCTCCAGCTCGCTCATCTCCTCGTCCTTCAGGAGTCCCAGGACGGCAAGGGCCTCCTCCTTCCTGCCCTCGCGCATGAGGAGCGAGAACAGGTCCCGGTAGCGGTCCTCCACGGTCGCGAGGTAGCTGCGCCTGAGCGCCCTGTCCAGGCCGGAGAGCCGGGTCCGGGCCTTCTGGGCGGAGGCGACCGAGACCTTCATGAAGAAGACTGCGGAGGCCGTGTCGCCCGCCTGCTCGCAGGCGTCCCCCAGATCGTAGGCCATGAGCGAGGCCAGGGGGCCGTCCGGGCCCCCGGTGCGGGTGGCCGCCTCGAGCCCCCGCGCAAGGAGATCCCTCGCTCTCGCGAACTCGCCCGCGTCGGCGAGCGTCACGCCCAGGCTCGCGACGGTCGCGAGGGTGTCCGGGTGGTCCGGGCCGAGAGCTGCCTCGCGGGCCGCGAGGACTTCCCCAAGAAGCTCCATGGCCCCCTTCCCGTCCCCGAGACGGTCGCGGGCGACCGCCAGGTTGTGGCGGAAGGCCAGGGTCGCAGGGTGGTCCGGGCCCAGGGAGGCGGAAGCCGAGTCCGCCGCCCTCCGCAGGATCTCCTCCGCTGCCTGCGGATCTCCCGCGCCGCCCGCGGAGACGGCCAGGTTGTTCAGTGCCGCGAGCGTCTCGGGGTGGCCGGGCCCCATCGCGGCGGACCGGCCTTCCGCCGCCCGGAGGAACATGTCGCCCGCGGCCTTGTAGTCGCCCAGGCAGTGGAGGACGGCCGCGAGGTTCGCAAGCGTCGAGAGCGTGTCCGGATGGAGCGGGCCGAGCCTCCTCTCCCTGGCCTCAAGGGCCAGCGCGTGCATGTCCCTTGCCGCAGCGAGGTCCCCCCTGTCGGCGAGGACGGTCGCCAGGTTGGTCCTGGCGTTGAGCGTCGTGGGGTGCTCCGCCCCGAGCCGTCTGTCCATGGCCTCCAGTGCCGTCTCCAGGATCCGTCCCGCCTCCGCGGTCTCCCCCAGGTCCCTGAGCGACACGGCCAGGTTGTTCGCCGCCTCGAGCGAGTCAGCGTGCTCGCTCCCCAGGGTCCGGACCGAAGCATCCAGGACCTGACGGTCGAGCTCCGCAGCCTCGCCCGCCTCCCCCAGCGCCCTGAGCGCGGCGGAGAGGTTGCCTTTCGCGGCGAGGGTCTGGCGGTGGTCAGGGCCCCGGCGGCGCTCCAGGTCGCCCGCTACCTCCCGGAACATGTCCCTCGCCTCGGCGAAGGCGCCCAGCCTGAAGAGAGCCGTCGCCAGATTGTTCCTTGTCGTCCGCGTGTGGGCGTGGCCGGCCCCGAGGGTCCTCGTCCTGGCCTCGAGGACGCTCTCCAGGAGATCTCTCGCGGCCCGGTACTCGCCCAGCCGGCACAGGACGAAACCCAGGTTGTTCCGGGCAAGGAGCGTCTGGGGGCGCTCGGGCCCCAGGGCCCCCGCGGCGAGGGCCGAGGAGCGTTCCAGCACGTTCCGTGCCGCCCCGGCGTCACCCGCCCCGATCATGGCCTCTGCCAGATCGTTTGCCTCGTCCAGGACGTCCGCGCATTCTGCCGCGAAGGACCGGGAACAGCCGTCCATGGCCCTATCCATGGCGTCGGTCGCGCCTGCGAGATCCCTCTGGCGCCTCAGGGCCTCCGCCAGGGCTCGCCAGGCAGAGACGGCCTGCGGGTGCCCTGTACCCAGGAGCGCCTCCGTGCGCGGGGCGAGTCCCGCGAGATCCTTCCCGGCCCCCTCGGCGTCCCCGTCTCTCAGCCTGAAGAGGGCCGCAGTACCTGCGGCGAACAGGGCCTCCTCCGAGCCGGGGCCGAAGGCCGCCTCTGCCGCCAGCGCTGCCCTGGCTGACCCTTCCGCAGCACCCGTGCCACTTCCGCCGCCTCCTGAGGCAAGTATCGCCCAAAACGCCCTGATTCTCGCGGAGACGGCCCTCGGATCGGACTCCCCGTAGGCCCGGGCAGCCTCTTGTGAGAGCTCGAGCCAGGCCGTGGCGGCCTCGCGGCCGAACGGGGCGCGGGAAGTCGCTGAAGGGCCGGAGGTCCCAGAGGGACCGGGAGGCACGGAAGTTTCGGAGGGGCCGGAAGTCTCGGAAGGGCCGGAAGTCCTGGAAGTCCTGGGTGGGTCGGAAGATCCGGTGATTCCTGAAAATTCCTCCCCACGTGATCTGAGAGTTTCGAGCTCAGGGCTCATGGCCTCGAAGTTCCAGGGGGGGAGCCAGGGGGAGGCTTCGGGAGGAGCCGTGCCAGCGGTGGAAAAAAGAGAAGATGGCGGTGAGGCCGTGGGTGAAGATGACGGTGGAGCCTGGGTGGAAGATGACGGTGAAGCTGGGGGGGAAGACGACGGTGAAGCTGGGGGGGAAGGCGACGGTGAAGCTGGGGGGGAAGGCGACGGTGAAGCTGGGGGGGAAGACGACGGTGAAGCTGGGGGGGAAGATGACGGTGAAGCTGGGGGGGAAGATGACTGCGAAGACGGTGAAGCCATGGTGGAGGACGATTGTGAAGCCAGGGTGGAAGATGACGGTGAAGCAGTGGGAGCAGGTGTTGGAAAAGTTGGGGAGGAGGTCGGCAGCTGGCGGGGTTCAGAAGAGAACGGTGGTGTCTCGGAACGCGAAGGGGGCGGCGTCTCCCGGGCGGCTGCAAAGGGCAGGGTGCTCATGGCCCACAGGGCGAGGGAGGCTGCCATGGCAACGCGGAAAGGGCGGGACTGGGCTGATCCTAGTCTCATGCGAATGCTCCTCTGTCGCGCGGGGAAAGGCAGGCTGCGCAGGCTCGTCAAAGAATGGAGACATTCTACAACGTCCGCTATCCATGTCAACGGCAGGTCCTGATTCGCTTGAGCTGTTGTCAGGATGACGCTTTTTAAGCCGGAAGTTCACCTCTATGCTCACGAAGCTGAAGTTGTCAGTAACACCATATTGAATCATTGCCGGTAAGTCAATCGATATCAATGAAACGCACAGCCACCTCGTCACGTCCGCGGATTGCAACGGCCAATGCTATTACAGTTTTACGGGATGCCCTGTAAGGAGCAGCATAGTCTTTATTAATTATCGCTTTCTCGCCTCTATTTAATGCAGCGGAAAGTTGTTTCCTGGCGCGCTCAGCCTCGGCGCTCTTCTCCTTCTCGGTGCGCCTTACTCCTACAGGACTGTTGATCTTGCTGGTATTCTTGATAATATTGCAGTATTTCAACTCGAAAACCACACGCACCTTATTATTTAGGAACAATGTCATGTCTGATCTGCCATGAGCACTTGATGTCTGGTCCAGAACCTCAATGCCAGCCGTGACAAAAGCCGCATGAAGCACAGCATGATAATGACTTTCAGATGGAACGTGATGTTCTGGCGCAAGAGAGGAAAGAAGGTTATGTAGAAGATCGACCACTTCATCTGAGTTTTTTTTCAAAAGAGCGGTGGAAAAGTTCTTAGTTAAATCATTTAAATATTTAATGTCATGCAATGCATAAGCCTTTATGAATAAGGACTTGTTAAAATTTATGGAGACTTCATGATTTGGAGGCCTGAATGTGAACGCGTCAGCCATCACCCATTTGCCACGAGAAAATACTTTTGTCTGGATTTTCTTGTCTATAGTCAAATATCCGCTATGGAACAGGAGGGGGATTGGCTCAATTGCCTCAAGGTCAACTTTCATGAGTCTTTCGACAAGATAACTGTCTTGTGTTAAGTTAAAAAAACCCTGAGGATTTTCCCTCACAAGAGCAGACAAATGGGACGGCTGACCTGACAAGGGCCAAAACGAGCGAAGTTATTTTTTTCGTCAAAAAAATTTATTATCGAGAAAGGGTTGTAAACATGATCTGGCCCGAGCCAGTTGTAGCCATCGTACCATTGATGGATCTTCGCCATCAGTGCCTTATGTCCGGCGTTCCAGGCAATGCTTTTATTGGATTTAAGATTCGTAAGAGTATCAGTGAATCTATTGCTAAAAAATGAAATTAATTCGTCAGAGGTGAATCCACAGATTGCTGCAAATTCAGGCATTAATGAAATGTCTTTGAAGTTATTGGCGCCGGAGTCAAGGGAAGTCAGGCCGAACCTGGAGATGCCAGTCACAAAGGCGAAATGAACATAACGGTTGTTTTTTTTCATGGACAGATAGAAATCATGCAGAACTTGTCGGTTGTCAATGGCAAGGTCCAGGTTCGATAAATATCTGGTTACGGGAGAATCGTACTCGTCAACAAGAATGACTGTACCTACTTTATTTTTTTTATACAATTTTTTGAGAAGTTGCTTCAGCATCCTGCCGCATGATTTTTTAGCTAATTTTATATCATGCTCGTCAGCAAATTCCTCCAAGTCGTCCTTGATATTGTTCTTAAGATCTTCACTGCTCGATATGTCGTCATAGGACATGTCCAGGAACAGGACTGGGTGTTTTTCGAACTGATAGTCGCTTTTGTCGATCCACAGACCCTTGAAAAGGTCACGGTTGCCTTGAAACAGCTCGCTCATAGTGTCAAGCAGGAGGGTCTTGCCGAAGCGCCTAGGCCTGGAAAGGAAACAAGACTGATATCCATAACCATTGAGAATGTCGTAAATAAATTTGGTCTTGTCGACGTAGAGATAATTACGCTGAATTATTTGCGTAAAAGGCCTGTCGGTGACACATAGCCGTTTAACCTTGACTGTTTCTTCGTCCTTGGCTTTTTCCATTTTCATTACTCCCAATAACCTTGAATTTTTTCAGGACAATGGAGGTCAGACACACGATATAAGCAACAACAAAAAAATAGAGTAGTCCTTATGAAAGTCTCGACAAAGAAGTTCATTTTACAGTCTTATCTTGGACAATACAAGGTCCGCATGTTGTGTTCTTGCGTCAAAGACGGCTCTATATAAAGATGGAGGAAATCATTGGACTCGTGATAGGCATTCAATAGCCGCTTGAAAGTGAGTGAGTCAGTTCCAGTTCCAGTTCTTGATCAGACCTGTCCGGTCGGAAGGACGACTTTCGGGGAAGAGGCAGGCGGGGCGGCCCAGGCTCTGGCGGTTCCAGCGTCGGGGAACGGCTTCGGAATCGGGTAACCGTTCACTGTCAATTTTTTCACGACCAGGGAAGACACGATCTGCTGACAGAAGGCGACGGGGCATGCAGGTCCACGGTTCATGGAAGCAACAGGAATTGTCAAGGCTGGGAGAGGTCTTCAGAAGAGTGACACCGCTCCAGGCTCCTTAATGAAAAATGAAAGTGCCTCCGCAGTTCCTGTGCGGACCGGATATCCGGATGATTAAGATTGGCCACAACAACCTCGGGCATCATCGGCATAACCCGGATTCCCGCTCTCCAGGCAGGCATCCTGGCCAACTTGCTCAAGTAGTGAGCATATCGAACAACAATTAAGCCGCCCTGCACTCCTCCTCGACCACTTGCAACGCCGTCAGTCATTTCTGGGGCTTCACGTTGGAAGGAAAAGATTGTCGCCTTACCCGGCCTATTTCTCAACCTTGACCTTCGTCACTTGCCCGTCCCTCTCGCAAAGACATCCGACGATATTCCTCTCTTCCCTGCCAATGGCAAGAGACACCAAAATTGGGTGTTCAGATGACCGGCCGCAGCCCCGCGTATGAATCTGTTTCATTCCCGCACGGGCTGTTTGAGCTGCGCCCTTGACATTTTTCGTCATTTTAATCTCGATGACGTACGTCAGAGTGCCAAAGACAACCTCCAGGTCGAGACGGCCAAGGTTCTCCGGCTTCTCATGTGTCACTCTGGCCCCAGCCATCCACAGGCATGCCTGAAGTATAGAGCGGTAGAAGCTCTCGCTTTTTGTGTTTTCAAGCTGTTTTTCCTGCTTGGCAGGCTCTTCATGCACAGATGGTTGCAAATGCCCAGGAGGATTCTCAGGCCCGGGGGTCTGCCGCGGCCCGGAGGGCGGCTGCCAGGGTCCGGGGGTCTGCCACGGCCCGGAGGGCGGCTGGCAGGGCCCGGAGGTCTGCTCAGGTCCTGAGGGCGGTTGCCAGGGCCAGAAGGGCCCGGAGGTCTGCTCAGGTCCTGAGGGCGGTTGCCAGGGCCAGAAGGGCGGCTGCCAGGGCCAGAAGGGCGGCTGGCAGGGCCGGAGGTCTGCTCAGGTCCTGAGGGCGGTTGCCAGGGCCAGAAGGGCGGCTGGCAGGGCCCGGAGGTCTGCTCAGGTCCTGAGGGCGGTTGCCAGGGCCAGAAGGGCGGTTGCCAGGGCCAGAAGGGCGGCTGGCAGGGCCAGAAGGGCGGCTGGCAGGGCCAGAAGGGCGGCTGCCAGGGCCCGGAGGTCTGCTCAGGTCCTGAGGGCGGTTGCCAGGGCCAGAAGGGCGGCTGGCAGGGCCCGGAGGTCGGGTCAGGTCCTGTGGGCGGGTGCCAGGGGCGGCAGGGCGGGTGGGAGGGG
>JAISFP010000265.1 GCA_031263525.1 Deltaproteobacteria bacterium
CTTCTGTGACGCGGCCTCCCGGACCGTCGGGAGCTCGTCCGCTCCTGGTTAGCCGGGTTCGCCCTGGACTGGAACGCCGGCGCCGGGCTCCTCTCCCCCGCACCAACGCCGGGGTAGCCGGGTCCGCCCGGCGCTGAAGAGCCGAGTCCGGGCTTCACTCCCCGCGGCACGACAGGGGAGCCGGGTCCGCCCGGTGCTGAAGAGCCGGCTCCGGGCTTCTCACCTCGCTTCAATACCGGGGAAGCCGGGTCCTCCAGGCGGGACTGGAGATCCGGCATCGGACCCGAGTCCTCACGGCAACGTCTGGGGTACAGGGCCCGCCCGACGCTGGCGAGCCGGCTCCGGGACTGCCCCGGCAACGCAGGGGGAACCGGGTCAGCCCGGCGCTGGAAAGCCGGCTCCGGGTCTGGTTCTCCGGCAACGCCGGGGGCTCCCCTCAGCGGAGCCGGGCTGGTCAGCTGAGGTTCCGGGCGCTCCCTAGCCGGTTCCGGTCGATCCGGGGTCAGAGGGCTGCGGCACCCTCCCCTGCCCTGCCCTTGGTCTGGGTGCCGGGGACGGCAGGCATGGTGAGGGTCACCTTGCGGACAGCCGCGGTGGAGTAGAGGCGGTTCACGGCGTTCACGTAGGCGCGGATGGAGGCCTTTATGATGTCCGTGGAGGCGCCCTTGCCCTGGGCCCTGATGCCGTCCTGGGCCAGGGTCACCTGGGCCTCGCCCAGGGCGTTGGAGCGCTCCGATGTGGCGGTGATCTTGAAGTTCTCCAGGCGGGGATGGACGCGGACGATGCGCTTGATGGCCGCGTAGGCCGCCTCCACGGGCCCGTGCCCCGTGGCCGAGTCGGTCAGGTCCCTGCCCTCGAGGGCGAGGGTCACGGTGCAGGTGGTGTTCTCGGAGCCCACGTGCATGGAGTACTCCCTGAACTCGTAGCGGAACTCGGGCTGCACGGAGGAGAAGATCTGGTCGGCTATGATGGCCTCGATGTCCCCGTCGGTCGCGTCCTTCTTCTCGTCGCAGAGGCGCTTGAAGATCTCGAATGCGCGGGTGATCTCGGTGTCGGTCAGGTTGTAGCCGAGATGCTCCAGGCGGTCCCGGAAGGCGTGGCGTCCCGAGTGCTTGCCCAGGACCATCACCGCCGGGGTGCTCCCCACGTCCTCGGCATTCATGATCTCGTAGGTCTCGCGGTTGGCGAGCACCCCGTGCTGGTGGATCCCGGCCTCGTGGGCGAAGGCGTTGGCGCCGACGACCGCCTTGTTCGGGGGGACCGCGACTCCGGAGAGGCGGGCCACCAGGCGGCTCACGGGGTAGAGGCGGCGGGTGTCGAGCCCGAAGTCCAGGCCGAAGAAGTCCCTGCGGGTGCGGATGGCCATGGCCACCTCCTCCAGGGCGCTGTTCCCGCCGCGCTCGCCCATGCCGTTTATCGTGCCCTCCACCTGGCGGATCCCTGCGCGGACCGCCGCGAGCGAGTTCGCCGTGGAGAGGCCCAGGTCGTTGTGGGCATGCACCGAGAAGATCACCCCGGGATTCGGCGCCACCCCCTCTATCACCCTGCGGCAGAAGCCGTAGAACTCCTCGGGCATGGCGTAGCCCACGGTGTCGGGGATGTTCAGGATGGTGGCGCCCGCCTCCATGGCCGTCCTGAAGACCCTGACGAGGAACTCGGGGTCTGAGCGCGAGGCGTCCTCGGCCGAGAACTCCACCTCGGGAGCCAGGGACCGGGCCAGGAGGACGGCCTGCCGCGCCTGGTCGGTGACCTCGGCCGGGGTGAGCTTCAGCTTGTACTCCATATGGATGGGGGAGGTGGCTATGAAGACGTGAATCCGGGGGTTCTCCGCCTGGGCGAGGGCCTGGGCCGCGGCCCTGATGTCCCCCTCCCTGCAGCGGGCGAGGCCGCAGACCGTGGAGGTCTTTATCTCCCTCGCTATCGCCTGGACACAGTTGAAGTCGCCCGTGGACGCCGCCGGGAAGCCCGCCTCGATGACGTCCATGTTCATCCTGGCGAGCTGGCGGGCTATCTGGAGCTTCTCGTCGACGTTCAGGTTCACGCCGGCGGCCTGCTCGCCGTCCCTCAGGGTCGTGTCGAAGAAATACACCCGCTCTCCGGACGCTTCCTGCGCCGGGCTCACCGTCTTGTCTTTTTCCATGGTCCTACACCCCCTGGAGGATGTCCGCCCGCGCCCGGGCGGCCCGTTGAGGCCGGCCGGGGCGGGCGGAACCCGCCCCGGCTAGCCCTGCCCGGCAGAGCGCGGGCACAAAAAAAGCCGGGCTGACCCGGCTGGAAGGATATCACGAAAGGCTGGAGCTCAGATCATGACGTCCCTGGCCGGGTCGGCCCCACAAGGCCGACCGTAAGGACGAGGACCAGGACGGTGTTCATGACGGCGGAGGAACGGCGCAGGCCGACCCCGGAAACGGGGTAGGTGCCGACGCGCTCTGCCGTCATGGAGATCATGGTATGCCGAAGCCTTTCTTGGGAATTCGCCGGACGGAGGAAACCGCCCGAAGACTTAATCAAAAAGTATACAAGCTATTTTTTGGCTGTCAAGCTTTTTCTGCGGGCTTTGCCGGACGGGCCCGGAGCGGGACGCCCGCTAGCCCGGCTCCCTGCGGAGCTCGCCAATCATGCCCCCCGGCAGTCCTTGAGCCCCCCTCTCCAGCCCGTACCCGGCGAAGATCGGCTCCTGTCTCCTGCAGCGTTCCGTGGTCGTGGTTAAGGGCCATCCGGGCTCCGAGGCTCCAGGATTCCGGGGCTCCAGGCACCCAAGGCTCAGGGAATCCAGGGTTCCAGGTCTTCCAGATTCCGAGGATACCGGTTTACGGGCCTCCCAGGCTCCGGGGTTCCGAGCCTCCCAGGTTCAGGGAATCCAGGGTTCCAGGCCTCCCAGATTCCGAGGTTCCTGGTTTACGGGCCTCCCAGGCTTCGGGGTTCCGGGGTTCCGAGCCTCCCAGGCTCAGAGAATCCAGGGCTCCGGGCCTCCCAGATTCCGAGGATACCGGTTTACGGGCCTCCCAGGCTCAGGGAATCCAGGGTTCCAGGCCTCCCAGATTCCGAGGTTCCTGGTTTACGGGCCTCCCTGGCTCCGGGGTTCCGGGGTTCCGTGTCTCCCAGGCTCAGAGGCTCCAGGGTTCCAGTCATCCCAGATTCCGAGGTTCCGAGGTTCCAGGTTTACGAGCCTCTCAGGCTCCGGGGTTCCGAGTCTCCCAGGCTCAGGGAATCCAGGGATCCATGTCTCCCAGATTCAGAGGATACAGGTTAACGGGCCTCCCAGGCTCCGGGGTTCCGAGCCTCCCAAGCTCAGAGGCTCCAGGGTTACAGGCCTCCCCAGGCTCCGGAGTTCCGGGCATCCCAGGCTCCGGAGTTCCGGGCCTCCCAGGCTCAGAGGTTCCAGGGTTCCGGGCCTCACGATCTCCGGGGCTCCAAGGTTTCGGTCCTCTCAGATCTGGGTCTTAAGGCTTCCCAAGCTCCGGGGTTCCGGGGCTTCCAGGCTCCAGGGCTCCGGAACCCCTTAGCTCCAGTGCGCCCAAAGGACCCTTTAGTTCCGGGAGACCTGAAGATCACGCGGGAGGGCGGCGATGCTGGAGTCGGGCGGAGAGAGGTGGACCGAGACGGGGACGGTTGGAACGGAAATCCTGGCGGCACCCCGGCCAGTCCCCGAAACTGCTTCAGCCGCGCCCCCGGCTCTCCTGGCGGCCAGGACCTCCCTGGGCCGCCGTACGCACACGGGCGAGGAGCACTGCCCTGAAGCTCTGGGGAGGAAGAGCCCGTCTCCCCTCCGCGTAGTCCGAGGCAAGGGCCTGGAAGCCGAGTCGGGAGAGTCCCGGACAGGCCTCGGCGGCCTCCCTGAAGGCTTCCGGATCCGTCACGAGCGCCCTCAGGCGCGGCCAGGCCCGGCAGATCGGGGGTTTCGCAGGATGAATCAGGCACATGCCGTCCCTGAAAAGGAGGCAGTGCCCCCCCGGCGATGGGTCGCTGGCCACGGAATAAAGCCCGGAGGGCTCCAGGTCCAGGAAAAGCTCCCCGAAGCGAGGGAAATCGAGCCCCAGGCAGGCCGCGGCCGCCTCCGCTCCCGTCCGGTCCAGGTACACGCCGCCGCGCCCGCGGCAGCACTCCCCGCACATGAGGCAGACGAAGGGCGGGGGGGAACTCACGCCGGTTCTCCTGGAGTCAGGCGATTCAGTCTCTGCTCGACTGTCGGTCATCAGGGCGGCCTTGCCTTCCGGGCCGCCCGCCCGGACCACGGCCCGGCCAGCCGCCCTGACTGCGAAGCAAGGAGGGGAGCACGGAAGACAGCCGGGGGGACGGCCCGCATGGACGGAGGCCCGGCCAGCAGCCAGGACCGCGAAGCAAGGAGGGGGGCACGGAAGACAGCCGGGACGGCCAACTTGGACGGAGGCCCGGCCAGCAGCCCGGACTGCGAAGCAGGGAGGGGGGCACGGAAGACAGCCGGGACGGCCCGCATGGACGCAAGCCCGGCCAGCAGCCCGGACCGCGAAGCAAGGAGGGGCACGGAAGACAGCCGGGACGGCCCGTCAGGAGGGCAACTCGGGGCCGACCGCCCGAAGCAGCAGAAGGGACGGGGGCCGAACGAAAGCCGGGACGGCCAGTCAGGACGGCGGCCCGGCTGTCAGGAGGAACAGCCCAGACGGAGGCCGGGCGACAGCCGTGACGGCCCGCCATGCCTGCGGCCCGGACTGGCGCACGGGAGACGGAAGCCGGTCACCGCCTATGCCCTGCCCGGAAGGCCCGGCGGGCAGGGGAAGCCCGTAGGCCCCCTGCCCTCTGCCGGGAGCGGCGTTCCAGGGCGAGGACCGGCGTTCCTTAGGCCTACGACTTCGTGGCCAGGGACGAGCGCTTGCCGTTGTAGCGCTCCACGTCATAGGACTTGCTGATGTCCACGACGTAGAGCTTCTCGATGGCCTGCTTCAGGGGAACCGAGGTGAACTCGCCGTTGCGGTAGGCCACCATCCTGCCGAAGTCCTCCTCGAGAATGAGATCCACCGCTGTTATGCCGAAGTAGCGGCCCATGAGCCTGTCCCGGGAGGTGGGGGCGCCGCCGCGCTGGATGTGCGACAGGACCACGTGGCGGGTCTCGAAGCCGGTAATGCGCTCCAGCTCCTTGGCGAGCGAGCTCCCTATGCCGCCCAGGACCTTGTGTCCGAAGCCGTCGGTCTTGTCGGAGAGGTAGACCTCCTCGCCGCCGGAAGCCTTGGCCCCCTCGGAGACCACCACCACGTCGTAGCGGACCCCGGCGTCCCGCCGGCGCTGCAGCAGCGCCGCCACCTTGGATATGTCGAAGTCGTGCTCTGGTATCAGGATGATGTGGGCCCCCGCGGCCTGGCCGCCCTCCAGGGCGAGCCAGCCGGCGTGGCGGCCCATCACCTCCACCACGAAGATCCTGTTGTGGCTCCCGGCGGTGGTGCGGAGGCGGTCGACCTCTTCGGTAATGACGTTCAGGGCCGTGTCGTAGCCGAGGGTGTAGTCGGTGGAGTTGAGATCCCTGTCGATGGTCTTTGGGATGCCCACCACCTTCTGGCCCAGGTTGTAGAGCTTGTGGGCGACGGACAGTGTGTCCTCGCCCCCGACCGCCACGATCGAGGTGAGCCCCAGCCCGGCTATGTTGGCCAGGCACCTCGCGCTCTGGTCGTCCTTCTTGTTGAAGGGGTTCGTCCGCGAGGTGCCCAGGTTGGTGCCGCCGTAGCGGTCCCAGGTGCGGACCACCAGCTCGTCCAGGGGCTGGACCCACTTCTCGACCGAGGCGAGGTCCGAGGGCTCCACCTCGACCAGGCCCTTCCAGCCGTCCCTGATGCCCACCACCTCCAGGGTGATGTCGCGGCCCCGGGCGAGGTGGGGGTCCAGGGCGGTCTTGACCACCCACTTGATGGCGCTGTTGAGGCCCGCGCAGTCGCCGCCGCCGGTGAGAATTCCTATCTTGTGATGCATTCGGTCCCCCTTTTTGCCTTTCGGGCCCCGGGCCGCGCCCCCGTCCCGGACCCTGCCCCAGAAAAAAACTGCCCCCCGGCCGCGCGTGGCGGTTCCGGAGGGGGGGAAGGCTGAAGGGCGGCTCAGGGCGGGGGCGGACCCAAGATAACGCTTCGGTGGTCCATGTGCCGGGAAACGGCCCGCAGGGGCCGGATACTTTCTAACGAAAAAAGAGTACCACAGATCCGTTGACCAGCCAAAGAGGCTGACCCGGTGCCGGCCAGCGAGCCTCGGGAGGTGCTGGGCAGGACCTCAGACCGGACCGAGTCCTGTTTCGCCCGAGGCTGGATACGGCACGACCGGGATGCAGGGGAAGACAACTGGCAGCCTGTGACGGCGGATACTGAGAGTGAAAGGGGGCAGAGGCGGAAATGGCCGAACACGCGGATCATAGCGATGGAGTGGCGTGTCGAATGCTTTGGGATGGCGAGACGGTGAACAGTCGGGGGCCATTGCGGTGGAGGGGCAGGGGGAGCGCCAGGAGATGACGAGGATTGAGGCAGTCGGGGACCCTGGCGGAGGGGGGCGGGGGGAGCGCCGGGAGATGACGAGGCTTGAGGCAGTCGGGGGCCATGGGGATGGAGGAGCGGCGGGAGCGCCGGGAGAAGACGAGTCGGAAAGCTGTCGAGAGCCATGACGGTGGAGGGGCGGGGAGAGCGCCAGGAGAACACGAGACTTGAGGCAGTCAGAGGCCATGGCGACGGAGGAGCGGGGGGAGCGCCAGGAGATAGCGAGGCTTGAGGCAATCAGGGGCCATGGCGGTGGAGGAGCGGGGGGAGCGCCAGGAGATAGCGAGACTTGAGGCAGTCATGGGCCATGGCGACGGATGAGCGGTAAGAGCGCCGGTAGAAGACGACGCGGAAAGCTGTCGGGAGACATAACGGTGGAGGGGCGGGGAGAGTGCCAGGAGATGACGAGGCTTGAGGCAGTCAGGGGGCATGACGGCGGAGGGGCGGGGAGAGCGCCAGGAGATGACGAGGCTTGAGGCAGTCAGGGGGCATGACGGCGGAGGGGCGGGGAGAGCG
>JAISFP010000272.1 GCA_031263525.1 Deltaproteobacteria bacterium
ACCCGCCACCTCCGTGCCGCTTGAATGTCTTTTACTGAGGAGCCGCGTTCTCTGTCAGCTTAATGAGGAAACATGAGGAAGCCTAGCGCGGTGTCCAGGCTGTGCCGGGAAAAGATACCGTGCGGGATACCGCGCGACAGTTCGGTTGTTAACGATTAATTCGAAGACGTCGGAAAAAAACCCGGCTGTTCCTGCAGGAACCAGCCGGGTCTTTCACTTTGCGGGTCCCCGCGATGGGGGACGAAAGCGGAAAATGGTGCCGAGAGACGGAATTGAACCGCCGACACGCGGATTTTCAGTCCACTGCTCTACCAACTGAGCTATCTCGGCAAAGCGAAAACTTTATACCGGAATGGCCCTTTGATGTCAAGCCCAGGCCGCCCCTCCGGGGCCGTTTCCGGGGCTTTCAGGGGTCTTCCTCATTCCCTCCCCTCCCTGGGTTTCCCGTGGCATGTCGGCCTTGCCGGGACCTTTCTGCCTTTTCTGGTAGGGGGAGCCTCTGAAGTCAGGTTCTTTCGGACCGTCCGGTCTTCTTCGGGGGCCATCGTGTAAGGTCCCGGGCTCTTCGTTCGGGGGTCTCTTTCCAGCCGAGCTGGCCTCTTCGGGGCCCCCTTTTCGGACCGTCCTCGGCTCTTAGGGTCCCCCTTCAGACCGTCCAGAGCTCTCCGGGGGCCCCTTGGGACCGTCCTGGGCTCTCCGGGGGCCCCTTTGGACCGTCCTGGGCTCTCCGGGGGCTCTCTTGGGACCGTCTGGGCTCTCTGGGGGCCACTTGCCCGCGCCGATCCATAGGACCCTCCTGGACTCTCCGGGGTCCCCTTCGGACCGTCCTGGGCTCTCCGGGGACTCTCTTAGGACTGCCCTGTGTTCTCCGGGGCCCCCTTCGGACCGTCCCGGGCTCCCCGGGCCCCCTTCGGCCAGTCACGGGCTCTCCGCGGGCCCCTTTCGGACAGTCACGGGCTCTCCGGGGCCCCTTTCGGACAGTCACGGGCTCCCGTGGCCCCCTTCGGACCGTCCCGGGCTCTCCGGGGCCCCCTTCGGACCGTCCCGGGCTCTCCGGGGCCCCCTTCGGATCGTTCCGGGCTCTCCGGGGCCCCCTTCGGACAGTCACGGGCTTTCCGGAGGCCCTTTCGGTCGGTCGTGGCCTCTCCGCAGGCCCCCTTCGGATCGTCACGGGCTCTCCGGGTCCCCCTTCGGCCGGTCGTGGCCTCTCCGCGGGCCCCTTCGGCCGGCCGTAGCCTCTCCGCAGGCCCCTTTCGGACAGTCACGGGCTCTCCGGGGCCCCCTTCGGATCGTCACGGGCTCTCCGGGGCCTCTATCGGCCGGTCGTGGCCTCTCCCGGGCCCCTTTCGGACAGTCACGGGCTCCCGGGGCCCCCTTCGGACAGTCACGGGCTCTCCTCGGGCCGCCTTCGGACAGTCACGGGCTCTCCGGGGCCTCTTTCGGTCGGTCGTGGCCTCTCCGGGTCCCCCTTCGGTCGGCCGTGGCCTCTCCTGGGCCCCCTTCGGCCGGTCGTGGCCTCCGGGCCCCTTTCGGACCGTCTTGCCCACTTCGGCAGGCCCTTTCGGTCGGTCCGGGCCTCTTCGGCGCCTCATCCATGACGGTGCCCCCTTCCTCCCGGTGAGGCTTTCCGAGCGTCACGGCATGCCGGGAGCTGACTGTACCCGCAGAGCCTGGGAGGCCAGGAACTGTCCTGTTCTGCTGGACTAGCCTGGTCCTGGAACACTGAGGGCGGCCGGACGTACCCGGTCAGTCGCCCGTCAGCAGGTTCCGCATGATTCCGTCACCGGCCGGCGTCTCGGTTCCGGGAGCTCCCTGTTCTGACGGACGGAGACTTTCCCTGTTTTTGTTTTCTATTGTATATTATATTATATATATTGTCTTATTGTTCGACATTTCTGGTTCGAATTGAGGTGTCTGAGCCGATTTCTATCTTTTTAAGCGCGGTATGATATTATGCAAAACGACCGTAAGGCAATCTGCCGGTTCCGTCCGAAGGGGGGGACTCACGGTCCCCCCCTTCGGCGGTCCCGGTCCCTTGTCCGACCGGAACCCGGGCCTTTGCCCCGGACAGGCAGCCTGCCCGTCCTGCTTTCCGGCAGGCAGCCAGGGGTAGCGGCCCCTGGTCCGAACTTTTTTTGTTTCCGAAGGTTCCGGGGCCACGGCGGCTGCCCCGCGTCCGGACGTCCTGACTCCGGGATTCCGGTCTGCTGGACCGCCTTCCTTCACGAGACGCTGCAGGCGGCGGCACCCGTCTTCCTGCGACGTTGACGACGGGGCCTCCCGCATCCCGGACAGCGGCCGGAATGGCCTCCCGCAGACCGCTGGCCCGGTCCGAGAGCATCCCGCTGACCGCTCACCCGGTCCGAGAGCCTCCCGCAGACCGTTCACCCGGTCCGGGAGCCTCCCGCAGACCGCTCATCCGGTCCGGGAGCCTCCCGCCGGCCTGGCAACGGCCCCGGCCTGGCCTCACGAAGGCCCGTGACCTTGCGGGGCGCTGGTTCCGGCAGGCCCGGGACGCGGCCCCGGGCCTCGCGCAGGCCCTCGACACTGCCGGCGGGGCCTCCCCGAGGCCCGTGCCGCTGCCGGCGCGGCTCCGGCATTCCCAGACGCCAGCCTTTCGAAGAGCGCCCGGCAGTCCCGGGCGGGCCTCCCCGCGGGGCCGGAGGGATATGGGACACCTTTCAACCGTCATAACCACCGTGGAGGAGAAGTGCTGCAACTGCCAGCGGTGCATCTCCGTGTGCCCCGTCAAGTTCTGCAACGACGCCACCGACGGCAAGGTGGTGCGCGTCAAGAGCGAGCTGTGCATCGGCTGCGGCAACTGCCTGCACGCCTGCGAGCACCAGGCCAGGGTGGGGGTGGACGACTTCAGGGCCTTCATGGACGACCTGGCCGACGGGGTGCCCATGGTGGCCGTGGTGGCCCCCGCCGTGGCCGCCACCTTCCCCGGCCTGTACCTGAACTTCAACGGCTGGCTCATGTCGATGGGCATCAAGGCCCTCTTCGACGTGAGCTTCGGCGCCGAGCTCACGGTGAAGAGCTACGTCGAGCACATGGTCCACAGGGAGCCCCGGACCTTGGTGGCCCAGCCCTGCCCGGCCATCGTCACCTACTGCGAGATCTACCAGCCCGAGCTCCTGCCCCTCCTCGCACCCTGCGACAGCCCGATGCTCCACAGCATCAAGATGATAAAGAGGTTCTACCCGGAGTTCGAGAACTGCCGGGTGGCGGTGATGTCCCCCTGCTACGCCAAGCGCCGGGAGTTCGACGAGACCGGCTACGGGGACTACAACGTCACCTTCGCGAGCCTGAAGAGGTACATAGACTCGAACGGGGTGGATCTCGCCTCGTTCCCCAGGGCCCACTTCACGGACCCGCTCGCCGAGCGGGCCGTCCTCTTCTCCACGCCAGGCGGGCTCATGATGACCGCCGAGCGCTTCGTGCCCGGCATCTCCCTCCAGACCCGCAAGATCGAGGGGGTCCGGAACATCTACCACTACCTGGAGGACCTCCCCTCCACCTACGCGAACGGATATTCCCCGAAGCTGGTGGACTGCCTCAACTGCGAGCACGGCTGCAACGGGGGCACGGGGGTGCCGGACGCGGAGGAGAGGTCCCTGGACGAGCTCCACTGGCTGGTGACCGAGAGGAGCAGGAAGCTGAAGGATCACTACAGGAGGCAGTTTCCCAGGAAGTCCTTCTCCAAGAAGGGCTCCGACGAGAGGGTGAACGAGCTCGTCTCCGAGTACTGGAGGCCGGGGCTCTACGTCAGGAGCTACGTGGACCACTCGGCCAACCTCCGCGTGAAGTCCATGACCCCTTCCCAGCGGGACGAGATACTCCAGAGGCTCGGCAAGTCCGACGGCGCCAACTTCTTCGACTGCCCCTGCTGCGGCTACAACTCCTGCGAGACCATGGTGCAGGCCATCCACCTGGGCTGCAACACCCCCGAGAACTGCCACCACTTCCTCCTGGACCGCACCAAGAGCGGCAGGGTCCATCTCCTGAACATCCTGGACATGGTTGCCACGGTCAAGACCTCCGTGGACGCGGTGAAGTCGTCTGTCGCCGAGATGGCCCGCGACATAGACTCCATCAGGACCTTCTCGGACAGGATAGGCCAGATCCTGAAGAGCATAGAGGACATCTCGTTTCAGACCAACATCCTGGCCCTGAACGCCGCCGTCGAGGCAGCCCGCGCCGGGGAGGCCGGGGCCGGCTTCGCCGTGGTGGCGGACGAGGTGAGGAACCTGGCCGTCAAGAGCGCCACCGCGGTGACCGAGTCCCGCAGGATGATAGAGAAGAGCAAGACCAGCGTCGAGGCGGGGGTCAGGAGCGCGAACGAGGTCTCCGAGAACTTCACCCGCCTGCAGCAGACCGCGGACGAGATAGCCCAGTCCGTCTCCGAGGTCGAGGTCGAGCTGAAGTAGCTCCCCGCCTTCCTGCCCCGCCGCCCAGAGCCGCGGAACCCGGGCACCCCGGGACTTCGGGGCCCTGATGTCCCGGAACCCCGGAGCCATGGAGCCCCGGAAACTCCGGAACCCCGGTGCCCCTGAAGCCCTGTGTCCAGGAACCCCTGAACCGTGATGCCCCGGAACCCCGGAAACGTGCTGCCGTGAAGCCCCGGAGCCCCGGAGCCCTGGAAACGCGTTGCCGTGAAGCCCCGGAGCCCCGGAGAATGCCGGGCCTGCCGCCCGCCGGAAGGTCCTGCCTTGCCGGAGGGCTGTTCCGTTCACGGGCCCGTCACGGCACCGGGCCGTCCCGGTTCCCCGCCCGAGCGGCGAAGGGGGGGCGAATCGCCGCGAATGACGGATCCCCGGAAGGCCTGCCGGCCCCGCCGACGGCCCGGGGGTACGCGGGCGTCGCCCGGATCCCTGGCCGGCGGGGCGCTGGGCTTTGGCAGACACCCTGTGATAAAATGGCCTCGACCGGTGCCGGCGCCCCCGCGCCCGTCCGGGTTCCGGGACTCCTGGCCCTCCAGGGCGGCTGCCCGCAGGGCACGCAGACGACACTGCCTTAACGCGACCTCCGTGCCGGGAGCCGGCTCCGGGCCGGAGGTCATGCCGGCGGCGGACCGCCCCACAGGCTCGGGCGGGGCCGATCGCCGCGCCCGGGGCGCGAGCCCGCGGGCCGGGAGAAAATGGCACAAATTTCCCCGATCATAACGACCATCGAGGAGAAATGCTGCAACTGCCAGAGGTGCATCGCCGCCTGCCCAGTGAAGTTCTGCAACGACGCGTCTGACGGCGAGCACGTGAAGGTGGTGGAGGACCTCTGCATCGGGTGCGGGAGCTGCATCAGGGCCTGCCAGCACGGGGCCAGGGTGGGGATTGACGACTTCAGGGCCTTCATGAGGGACCTCGAGTCCGGCACAGGCATGGTGGCCATAGTGGCCCCCGCGGTCGCGGCTACCTTCCCCGGGCAGTACATGAACTTCAACGGGTGGCTCCTGTCGCTGGGGGTCAAGGCCGTCTTCGACGTGAGCTTCGGGGCGGAGCTCACCATCAAGAGCTACGTCGAGCACATAAAGACCAAGAAGCCCCAGACCGTGGTCGCCCAGCCCTGCCCGGCCATCGTCACCTACTGCGAGATCTACCGGCCCGAGCTCCTCCGCTACCTCGCCCCCTGCGACAGCCCGATGCTCCACAGCATCAAGATGATAAAGAAGTTCTACCCAGAGTGGGGCCGCTCCAAGGTGGCGGTGATGAGCCCCTGCTACGCCAAGCGGCGGGAGTTCGAGGAGACCGGGCTGGGCGACTACAACGTCACCTTCGTCAGCCTGAAGCGCCACATAGACGAGAACGGCATCTCCCTGGACCGCTACCCGGAGGCCAGCTACACCGACCCCCTGCCCGAGAGGGCCGTGCTCTTCTCCACCCCTGGCGGGCTCATGATGACCACGGAGCGCTACATGCCAGGCGTGTCGCTCGACACCCGCAAGATAGAGGGGGTAAACGAGGTCTACCCCTACCTGGACGCCCTCCCCGGGTCGATCCGGGACGGCAAGGCCCCGAAGCTCGTGGACTGCCTGAACTGCGCCAACGGCTGCAACGGCGGCACCGGGGTGCCCGGCCACGGGGACAGGCCCCTGGACGAGGTGCATTTCCTCGTGAGCGAGAGAAGCCGCAGGCTGGAGGAGCACTACCGCAAGAAGTACAGGAAGACCCTCGTCTCCAGGAAGCCCCCCGAGGAGAGGATAAACGACCTCGTGGCCGAGTACTGGCGGCCGGGGCTCTACGTCCGGAACTACACCGAGCACTGGAAGAACGCGAGGCTCCGCTCCGTGAGCAAGGCCTCCCGGAACAGGATCCTCGAGAGGCTCGGGAAGACGGACGAGGCGAACTTCTTCAACTGCGCGAGCTGCGGCTACAACTCCTGCGACAAGATGGTCCAGGCCATCCACATAGGGCGGAACATCCCGGAGAACTGCCACCACTTCCTCCTGGACCGCACGAAGTCCGGGAGGCAGCACCTGCTCTCCATCCTGGAGAAGGTGGGCACCGTCACGGGCTCGGTGAACTCGGTCCGCCACTCGGTCGGCGGGATGGCCGGCGACATAGACGGCATAAGGGACGTGTCCGCCAGGATCGCCCAGATACTGAAGAGCATCGAGGACATCTCCTTCCAGACCAACGTGCTCGCCCTGAACGCCGCCGTGGAGGCGGCCCGGGCCGGCGAGGCCGGCCAGGGCTTCGCCGTCGTGGCGGACGAGGTGCGCAACCTGGCCGTCAGGTCCGCCGCGGCCGTCACCGAGTCCAGGGACATGATAGAGATGAGCCAGGAGAGCGTGGCGGAGGGCGTGAAGAGCGCGAACGAGGTGGCCGAGAACTTCGCCAGGCTCCAGGCCACCGCTGACGAGATAGCCGACTCCGTGAGCCGGGTCGAGTCCGAGCTCGAGTAGGGCGGCGGCGGAACTGCGGGCGGCGCGCGACGTCCCGTGCCGCGCGCGGGAAAACCTGTCGCGCCTCAGAGGCCGGCCGCGCGGACAGCGCCCGTGCGGGCGGTTTTTTAGTCGCCCGGGCACGGTTCCCTCCCTTTCCGGGAGGCCGCCTGGCACGTCCATCTTGATTTCTTGAAGCCCAGGCCCGTGAAAGACGCCTCATGACGTTGCCCTTCCATGTAAACATAAACGAATGAAAGGCGAGCTGGCCTCCTTCGTCTGCCCGCAAGGTTCCGTGTTCTCTCCCGTTCGTTCATATTTCTGTGAAAGAGTAATACATTGTCATGCGCATTCTGCCAGGACATAATTCTCAAGTCGTTCGGTTGCCGCGTCCTGCTCTGCGGCCCCGGCGCTTTTCGCTCCCCCGGAACTTTCAGTTTCTCTGCACTCCCCGCAACCCGGGAATTTTCGGTCTCCCGCCACTTCATGCAGGCGGAATGAGCGGCCGCGCAGGGGAGCGGGCTCCGAAAATGCTCGGGCTCACGGAGACGACATCGTAAAGTTCCCTGACCCGACGGCTTTCTGGAGTATCCCGTATCCGAATATTTGAATCTTATCAAATTCAGCATAATGAATTGTCTTGATTGACAATGATTATTCCCATATCACTAATGACTTAGGTTAAAATTTTACATGTGCGTCTTTGGAGTTCATCATCTAATAAAATTTTTGAAACACCTGATATCAGTTTCATATTATAATTTATCATGATTAAGTATTGAGAATTATAGCTCTGGTTCGATATGATACATGCAATTCAACTAATGTCATCAAGCCGATATGGGAAAATAGTAAATTCACATGATTGACATGGATTATTGATAAATAATTATTACCTTGGAAATTTAATCTGGCTCTCCGGCAGGGGTATGAGGCGGGAGGGCTTTGGGCAGGGGCGAGTACTGAATGAGTGAGAGCTTTGTGGGAAGGGTGATGGACGGAGGGGAGGGGAGGGCCAGTTCCACTGCCTAGCTCACAGTGAAGAGGTCCCATAGGGCCAGATTTAATTTCCGGGGCAATATATTACCCGTCCATTTAAATGTCGGAATTGGGCTATCAGTCCAGGTGTGGAAAGGGCGGGCAAGCCCCCAGAGGTTGTATCTCCCCGCTATGATTCACAACTAAAATATGGAAGATGATTCCGACTTTTAAATGGATCAGGTAATAATAATATTGTAACAGTTTAAATGTCTAAGCGGCATGCAATGGTCAGAGCAGTGTGTCGGCTAAATCGTCGCTCAAATTTAGGTGAAAGCGGGAGACGGCAAAAATTGGGTTGACGGGAAAGATGGAGGGAGATCGGAAATGTACATTTTTCGATATGTGTCTGAGCAGTTACAGAGAATTGTATTTGATGATGGCATTATTGCTACGTCGTCATCTTGTTCCGGCTGAACCCCCGGGGCATGGGCTGCCGGTATCAAGTCGAAGCTGCAACAGCTTTTTGCTCGCCGGGGTCCGGAAGCCCCCTCGCCGCCAGTGAAGCCCCCCGGCGGGACCTGACTTCCGGGCCCGGCCTGCAACCGACCAGGCCGGGGCCGTGCGAGCTCGGGAAGGCGGGGGGCAGAGCCCCGGACGCCCAGGTTGGTCAGGGGACTGGCGGGGGTGGGAAGGCCGTATCCCCTCAACGCCAGGGCCTAACAGGAGCGCCTCCTCCGAACTATCTGGGAAAAGACTTGTTTACCTACACCCTTATGCTTCCTGTCGACACCCCGGCCCATGAAAACCGCGTCAAGTAGCACGGCTACATATTGCGGCGTTATCTGTGTCTGGGCCCATGAGGGACTTTCGTCACAAAAGTATTTCTGCTACAATTCAATAAAGGAGGCTCAGAAGCAAAATGGCAGATTTCAGCGCAGACAACACCGCCCCCCCGGATGCCACGACCGGAACAGAGGGGGGGAACGCCTTGCAGTCATTCAAACCGTCTATTCCCTCGCTTGCGGAAGCCGAAAGGGCCAATGCCATCGAGTATCTTCTTCAGGTACTCGGTCACAACGGCAAGGCTCACAGAGGCGGGCTGGCTCCTGACGCTTCCGCGGAGCCGAAGCCCAAGGAGTCCTGGTTCTCGAAACACCAGACCGCACTCGCCATGTCCGCGTTCATTTCTTTCCCTATCATGTTAATGGGGGCCATCATCGCCCTTACGCAGTCCGGCAT
>JAISFP010000339.1 GCA_031263525.1 Deltaproteobacteria bacterium
CTCCCTGTTTCCCTTCTCCGGCACCTTTTTTCCTTGTCCGGCCTCATTTTCTTCGTCACCGGCTCCCTGTTTCCCTTCTCCGGCACCTTTTTTCCTTGTCCGGCCTCATTTTCTTCGTCACCGGCTCCCTGTTTCCCCTCTCCGGCACCTTTTTCCCTTGTCCGGCCTCATTTTCTTTGCCACCGGCTCCCTGTTTCCCCTCTCCGGCACCCTTTTTCCTTGTCCGGCCTCATTTTCCTCGTCACAGGCTGCCCGTTTCCCCTCTCCGGCACCTTTTTTCCTTGTCCGGCCTCATTTTCCTCGTCACAGGATCCCTGTTCCCCTCTCCGTCTCCATTTTCCCTGGCCGGCCTCTTCCGGCTCCCGTTTCATCCAAAAGTCAACTCACCCGCCCTTGCCGGGCACCCCCGACCTCCTGTCAACCTGACGCGCTGACCCCCGATCCACGCGGCATCCCACGACAGCGCCCATCAGAAAGAACTGCCATGAATCCACAGCTTATCCTGCTCCTTGCCATGGCCGCCCTGGCGACGCCTTCATCACCTGCGTGACCGCGCTGGCCTCCCCCTGGACGCCTCGTCACACAGGCAGCGGCAGCGGCGAGCCTGAGGACGCGTCTGGGAAAAAGGGCTCCGGAAGGTCCGGGACCCCGTCAAGGAGGGCATCCGGGTACAGGGGCATAGGCAGAGCGGGCGCCTTCACGCAGCCCGAGTACGGTACCGGCTGGCAGGAATGGCAGTTCCCGGCAATGGGCCACGTCCTCGAGCTGGCACGGAAGTCGGTCTACGAGATGATGGAGGAGCTGGACCTGGTCGGCCCGGCCCACTCCTGGGACGGCCTGCGCGCCCTTGCCCTCCTGGTCTTCGGCCCGGAGGATCCCCGCGTCTGGGCGGCCGCCTCGCGCTCCGCCAGAGCGCTGGCCGACTTCATGGCAAGCACGTACAAACACAAGCATGTGCCCGAAGTGCTCGGCTGGAGGGCGGCGTTCTCTCTCGCCTCGGGCGCCAGGCTTCAGCTGGAGCAGGCAGAATCCGCCGGCCCCGGCCTCCTGAAGGCGTCGCCCCTCCTGCACATCGACGAGCCGATGACGGGCGAGCTGGGAGGCGAGGATTTGACGAGGGTCCTGGCGGCGGAGGTCGCGTTCGCCTCCGACACACTCCAGAAGATCATGGACCGGGCCGCCTCCGCCGTCACCGCCGGGGAGCCGCCGTCGCCCGCGCTGTCGCTGGCGGAGGCCCTGTACCCCGGTCGGCCGTCCGGGGCGGCCGGGTCTCCCTTCCCCTCTTCACGGGAGCTCCGTGCCAGGCTCGCGGAGGCGGAGGGGCCGGGCGGCCCCGGCCCTGGATCCCGCGAGGCGCTGGTCGCGAAGTCGCTCCTGGGGGCGGAGATCCGCGACTCGGGCGGCAGGGGGGCCGCGCGGGAGGGGGTCGCGCTCATGCGGGAGGCCGCCGAGGGCCTGGAACGGCTGGCGGGCGGGCGGCACGTCGACTGCCTTGCCGCCATGGAACGCTTCGCCAGAAGCTGCGCGGGCTTTTCAGGCCACGGGAGGGTCCTGCCGGCAGGCGTGGAGAGGCCCTCGTCCGCAAACAGGCGCGAGGCGCTGAAGCTCTTCGCCGACATCAAGAAGCTGGCCCCGGTCAGCCGTGCGGCCGTGGTGCTGAGGCGCCGCGCCGAGAGGGCCGAGGCCGCTCTCCTGGCCGAAGAACCCGGCCGGGGCGGCCTCCGCCTGGCGATCCCCCTCGCCCAGGCGCGCACGGGGATTGCGTTGCCGAAGGAGGTGGACCGGCACACCCCGGAGACCGCGAGGGAGGCCTTCGACACGGCCGAGAACCTGCTGCGGGCCAAGCAGCTGGACCAGGCCTTCACCTTCCACCGCATGGCGTTCCAGGTGCGCCGGAACCTTCTCGGCCTGCGCCACCCCGAGACGGCCTGCTCTCTCGCCCGCGTCGCCGATTTCCAGTGCGCCGACGACGAGGATCAGGCATGCCAGCACTGGGCCCTGGCCCTGGAGGCCCTGAAGAGCTCCGGCGACCGGGCCGACCTGTTCAGGGCCGATCTGGAGATGCGCATAGGCCGCGTCCTCCTGTACGAAGACGACCTCGACCTGGCGCTCCCGATACTCGGGCGTTCGGAGGAGACCCTGCGCCGCATCCTCGGGGAGAGCTCGGAACAGTCGCTCACCTGCGCCGCCCTCCTCGCCCGGGCCCAGTTCAGGACCGGCAGGACGGCCGAGCCTCTGGAGACCTACGGGAGGATCATCAGACTCCTGGACGGCGCCCCGCCCAGGAGCGATCCGGACCCCTGCATGCCCGCCGACCGCACCCTGCTCGCGGCCGCCCTGGCCGGGGCGGGGAAGATCAGGAGCTCGCTCGGGGACAGCGCGGGGGCCAGCGCCCTCATGAAGCGCCGGTCCGAGCTCCCCCCCGCCCCCCCGGGCTGGCCGCACGACAAGGACTATGCTCTCCCGAAAAAGGACTTCGACTCCTTCGCCCGGCATCTGGCCGAGCACAGCCCCTCCGACGCGGTCAGCCTTCTCCACGGCTATGCCATGGCGTTCGAGCGCGGCCTGGGCGACATGGAAGGCTGACACGCCCGGTCGACTCGGGAGACTGACACGCCCTGACGACACGGGAGGCTGACACGCCCTGGCGACACGGGAGGCTGACACGCCCGGGCGACACAGGAGGCTGACACGCCCGGGCGACCCGCGGGACTGATATGCCTTGCCGTCCTGGGAGACTGACGCGCCATGGCGACCCGGGGACTGACATGCCCTGCCTGCACGGGAGGCTGACACGCCCGGGCCACCCGGGGAACTGACATGGCCGTCGCGTCAAGAATCTCCAATTGCTCCGCATATATTGTATGTCATGATAACAAAACCGATAACCGCAGTGCCTGGCAAGAGCCTGCCGGCAACGGCCCGGGCCTTGCGAAAATGCCTGCCGGGAGCACGGCCCGGCTGCGAACGGCAGAAGAGGTTGTCCGGACGCCCTCCGCAGGCGTCACGGGCCGCGGCTCATCATGACCGTCACTTGCTCCTGTCCGGGAACACCTCTCCAGTTTCATCGACACACCCATAAATCAAGCAGCGTCGGAGCGTCAGGACAAGCAACTTCCTTACCGTCCCAGTGCCCGTCCGTGCTATCCTCCCCGGTGACGCCCCCCAGTCCCCGGCTAGGATTCCCGCGCCGGAGCTCCGGTCCAGCCTCCGGCCCCCCGTCGGGCCCTGCCCCTTCCCCTGCCGCCGCCGCTGCAACGGGGCCAGTCCCTGCCGGGAACCGTCACGCTGACGACCTTTTTCCGGCATCCGCCCGTCATTGCGTCTCCCCCTCCTGCCGCCGCGCCGCGCCCGGACGTCCAGTCCGCCTGTCCCCCGCGACCGTCTGCGTCCGTCCCCCTCACCGAGGAAACTCCATGCCTCTCCAGCTCCCCATGCTCCTCGCACTGACGGCACTGGCCGCCCTGGCGACGCAATTCGTCACGTGCGCGACCGCGCTGGCCTCCCCCAGATCGCCCCGACACACCGGCACCGGCAAGCCAAAGGCTCCGTCGGGGAAAAGGGGCTCCGGAGGGCCCGGGCCCACGCCAGGGAAATCTGCCGGGAGGAGGACCGGAGGCCGAGCTGCCGGCAACCTGCGGCCCGAACAAGGTTCCGTCTGGCCGGAATGGCGGTTCCCGGCAATGGGCTACGTCCTCGAGCTGACGCGGAAGTCGGCCGAAGAGACCATGGAGGAGCGGGACCATCTCGTCGCGGCCCACTCCTGGGACGGCCTGCGCGCCCTGGCCCTCCTTGTCTTCGGCCCGGAGGATCCGCGCGTCTGGGCGGCCGCCTGTCGCTCCGCCAGATCGATCGGGAACTTCACGGCCAGCCCGGAATCCTTCATGCAGGTGCCCGAAGAGCTAGGCTGGAGGGCCGCGTTCTCGCTCGCCTCGGGCGCCAGGCTCCAGCTGGAGCAGGCGGAATCCTCCGGCCCCGGCCTCCTGAAGGCGTCGCCCCTCCTGCACATCGACGAGCCGATGACGGGCGACCTTGGCGGCGAGGATCTCAGGAGGCTCCTGGCGGAGGAGGTCGCGTTCGCCTCCGACACCCTCCAGAGGATCACGGACAGGGCGGGGTCCACCGTCGCCACGCCCGATCCCCCGGACCCCGCGCTGTCGTTGGCGGAGGCCCTGTACCCCGGGCGGCCGACCGGGACGTCCGGGACTCCCTTCCCCTCTTCACTGGAGCTCCGGGCCAGGCTCGCGGAGGCGGAGGGGCCGGGCGGCCCCGGCCCGGGATCCCGCGAGGCGCTGGTCGCGAAGTCGCTCCTGGGAGCGGAGATCCGCGACTCTGGCGGCAGGGAGGCCGCGCGGGAGGGCTTCGCGCTCATGTGGAAGGCCGCGACGGACCTGGCACGGCTGGAGGGCTACCAGCACATCGACTGCCTTGCCGCCTGGGAACGCCTCGCCAGAAGCTTCGCGGGCTCTTCAGGGCACGGGAGGATCCTCCCGGCAGGCGTGGAGAGGCCCTCGCCCATAATCAGGCGCGAGGCGCTGAAGATCTTCAGCTACATCAGGAAACAGGCCCCGGCCAGCCGGGCGGGCGAAACGCTGAAGCGCGGCCTCGGCCGGGCCGAGGCCGCTTTCCTGGCCGGCGAACCGGGCCGGGGCGCCCGCCGCCCGGCACCCGCCCTCGTCCCGTCGCGCATGTTGACGGAGATCTGGGCCGACCGGCATAACCCGGACGCCGCGAGGGAGGCCTTCGACACGGGCGAGGACCAGCTGCGGGCAAAGGAGCTGGACCAGGCCTTCGCCTTCCATCACATGGCGCTCCAGATCCGCAGGAACCTCCTCGGTCTGCGCCACCCGGAGACGGCCTGCTCGCTCGCCCGCATCGGCGATTTCCAGTGCGCCGACGACAAGGATCAGGCATGCCTGCACTGGTCCCTGGCCCTCGAGGCCCTGAAAAGCTCCGGCGACCGGGCCGACCTGTTCAGGGCCGATCTGCAGATGCGCATAGGCCGCGTCCTCCAGTCCGTCGGAGACCGCGACCTGGCGCTCCCGATACTCGGGCGTTCGGAGGAGGCCCTCCGCCGGATCCTCGGGGAGAGCTCGGAACAGTCCCTCACCTGCGCTACCTTCCTCGCCCGGGCCCAGTTCAGGACCGGCAGGACGTCCGAGGCCCTGGAGACCTACGGGAGGATCATCAGACTCCTGGACGGCACCCCGCCCAGGAGAGATCCGGACCCCTGCATGCCCTCCTACCGCACCCTGCTCGCGACCGCCCTGGCCGGGGCCGGGGAGGTCCGGAGCTTTCTCGGGGACAGCGCGGGGGCCAACGCCCTCAGGAAGCGCCTGTCCGAGCTCCCCCCCGCCCCCAGGGGCTGGCCGTACGAGGAGGACAACGATCTCTTGCAAAAGGACTTCGACTCCTTCGCCCGGCACCTGGCCGAGTACAGCCCCTCCGACGCGGTCAGCCTTCTCCACGGCTATGCCATGGCGTTCGAGCACGACCTGGGCTATACGGGATACTGACACGCCTGGGCAACCCGGGAGACTGACGCGGCCGTTGCTGTGACAATCCCAACAGACGTCCACATACGGTGCGTCACGATGACATCGGCAACAACCGCAGAGTCCGGACAAGAGCCTGCAGAGAACGTCCCGGACCGCGCGAAAATGCCTGTCGGGAGCACGGCCAGGCTACGGACGGCAGGGGAGCTTGTCCGAACTTCAGCAGCAGACGTCACGGGCTTCGGCTCCGCGTGACAGTCACTGATGCATTTCCGCAACAGCCTCACATGTTTAATTCGCATCCCTAAATGCCGATCGGTGCCGGAACCAAGGGCGCAAGCATTTTCAGTCCCATTCCCAAGCCCATCCGTGCTATCCTCCCCGGTGTCACCCCCCTACCCCCGGCCCGGCTCCCCGCGCCGGAACTCCGGTCCGGCCTCCGGCCCCCATCGCGCCCATCCCCGGCCGTCTGCGCGGCAGCGGGGCCATCCCCTGCCGGGAACCGCAACGCGGACCTCCTGCTTCCTGCCTCCGTAAGGCCTTTCCTCTCCCCGCCGGACTGCCACGCCCCCGCCCGGACATCCGGGCCGCCGGTCCCCACGCCCGTCTGCATCCGCCCGCGGCCGCACCCTCACGGTGGAAACTCCATGCCTCTCCAGCTTCCCCTGCTCCTCGCCCTGACGGCGCTTACCGCCCTGGCGTCGGCATTCCTGACGGGCGGGACGGCCCTGGCCGCCCCCGAGAAGCCCGGAAAAAGGGGCGGAGGCGGCCCGCAAGGCCCCGACACGGCGAACGAGGTCGCCGGCGGGTCCGGCCCCCCGTCCGGGACAGCCGCAGGCACGGGCGCTGCGGTCGGCGGCGCTCCCGGCCCGTCCAACCGGTCCGCTCCCGGCAACGCCTGGCCGGAGTGGCGGTTCCCGCACATGGGCACCCTCCTGGAACTGGGGCTGGAAGAAGCCGGGAAAACGCCTCAAAAGAAAAGCGCGGAAAACAGACGCCGCGGCCGGGAAGACCCGCTCGAGGCGCCCCACGCCTGGGACGGCCTGCGCGCCCTGGCAATGCTTGCCCTCGGCCCGGAAGATCCCCGCGTCTGGGCAATCCTCGCGCGCTCTGCCGTGTCGCTCGCGGACTTCCTTGCCGGCCCGGAGGCCGCCGAGTGGAGCGGCAAGGGGCTCGACCCCGGCTGGCACACCGTCGCCTCCCTCGCCTCGGGCGCCATAGAGGGCCTGAAAGCCGCCGCCGACGCCGGCCCTGGCCGCCTGAAAGCCTCCGCGGGCGTGACGGGCGACGGGCGGGGGGAGGCCGGCCCCGGAGGGGAGGAGATGGCGGGGGCGCTGGAAGCGGAGCTCGCGTTCGCCAGCGGGACGCTCCGAAGGATCCAGAAACGGGCTCCCTCCGTCATCGGAACGAAACCGACCCGGACGCTCGGGGAGTTCCTGTACCCGCCACGACCGCTCACCGCGAGCTGGGACTCCTTCCCCTCCGCCGTCGATCTCCGGTCTAGGCTTGAGGCGGCGAAGAGGCCGGGCGGCCCGGGCCCGATGTCCCGCGAGGCGCTGGTCGCGACGTCGCTCCTGGGCGCCGAAATATTCGACACCTGCGGCAGGGACGCCCACACCGAGGCCCTCGGGCTCATGAAGACGGCCTTGAAAGGACTGTTGCGGGTCGCAGGCAACCGGGACCCGGACTCGCTCGCGGCCAAGGAACGCCTGGGCAGAAGGTTCTCCGGCCTGCCCGGATACGGGAGCGTCCTTCCGGCGGGCCTTGAGAAGCCCTCGCCCGAGAACAAGAGCCAGGCCCTGAAACAGTACCGCTCCCTCCGCTGTCTCGCCCCGAACGGCCTGGAAGGACATGCCATGCTGCTGCGCGCCGATCTGGCCGAGTCAGGACTCCGGGTCGACGAGGACAGCAAGCTCGACAGGATCATCATCATCGCTCTCAGCTCCGGAGCCCCGCCGCACTTGCCGCCCCTGGACAAGATGCCTGCCCCGTGGACCGCCAGGATTGACTTCGACACGGCCGAATTCCTGCACCGCAGGAATTTTTCCGATAGCCCTTGTCCCGCTCGGCACACATATGCGCTCCAGAAGCGCAGGACCCTTCTCGGGGCCGTCCACCCGGAGACCGCAAGCTCGCTCGCCCGCGTCGGCGACTACCTGTGTTCCGCCTCAGCGGTCCAGGCCTGTTGCCACTGGGCCCTTGCCCTTGAGGCCCTGGAGGGCTCGGGCGAGCGGGCCGGCCCGTTCATGGCCGATCTGGAGATGCGCATAGGCCGGGTCCTCCTGTACTGCGGCGACAGCGAGCTGGCGCTCCCGCTGCTCCGTCGCTCGGAGAAGGTCCTCCGCGACGTCCAGGGGGAGAGATCGCAGCAGGCGCTCACCTGCGCGGCCCTCCTTGCCAGGGCCCAGCTGAGGACCGGCATGGCTGTCGAGGCAGGGGACACGTACGGGAGGATCGCGATGATCCTCGGCGGCGCCCCGCCCAGAAGCGATCCTGACCCCTTCATGCCCTCCGACAGGACCCTGCTCGCGACCGCCCTAGCCGGGGCGGCGGATGCCGCCGTCTGCCTCGCCAGCAGGGTTGCGTCCGAGTCCCGCGAGTCCAGGATCATCCTCGCCACCTCGGGCCGGAAGTCCAGGGACGGCCTCAGTCTCCCGGACTGCGGCTCGATTCCCCCCGTCGAGCCGCAGGCCGAGTTCAGCCCGTCCGACGCTGTGAGCCTTCACCGCGGCTATGCCATGGCGTTCCTGAACGACATGGGAGACACGGGAGACCTGACATGTCAGGGCCGCACGGGAGACCTGACATTCCAGGGCGGTCCGGGAGACTGACACGCCTGGGCCACACGGGAGACTGACACTCCAGGGCGGTCCGGAAGACTGACATGTCCGTTTCGAAGAAAATCTCAAACAACACATCACATGCAGCCCATCTGATTGACACGGATACAACCGCAGAGCCTGACAAGTGCCGGAGAGAAACGCCCCGGACCGGGCAAAAATGCCAGCCGGGAGCACGGCCCGGCCGCGTACGGCCGGGGAACTTGTCGGACGCCCTCTGCAGGCGTCACAGACCGCGGCTTCGCATGACCGTCGCTCAAGCATGTCCGAAACCGCCTCACATGTTTCTGTCGCAACCGCATACACCGATCGGAGCCGGCACTTCGGGGACAGCATTTTCATTCCCGTCCTGGGGCCCGTCCGTGCTATCCTTCCCGGTGTCACGCCCCAGCCACCGGCCCGGATTCCCGTGCCGGAACTCCGATTCGACCTCCGCCCACCCATCGAGCCCGGCGGCGACCGCCTGCGCGGCAACCGGACCAGCTCCTGCCTCCACCCGTCACACTGACGCCCGGCTTTCTGCCTCCGTCAGCCCTTTCGTCTCCCCTCCGGACCGCCGCGCCGCCCGGACGCCTGGCCGCCGGCCCCGCGAACACCTGCAGGCCTCCACAGCCCCCCCCTCAAGGAGGAAACTCCATGCCTCTACAGCTTCCCCTGTTCCTGGCCCTGACGGCGCTGGCAGCCCTGGCGTCGCCCTTCCTCACGTGCGGGACCGCACAGGCCGCCCCCGAAAAGCCCGGGAAAGGTGACGGAGGCACGCCGAAAGGTGCCGGGAAAGCGAACGCGAACGGCGGGGCTCCCGGCCCGTCCCCCCGGTCCGCGCCCGTCGACGACCGACCGGAGTGGCGGTTGCCGTACATGGGCTCCCTCCTGGAACTGGGACTGGAAGAGGCCAGCAGAACGCCCAGGAAGAAAGACCGGTCCGCCATGCACCGCGGCGACCGGGAAGACCCGCTCGAGGCGCCCCACGCCTGGGACGGCCTGCGCGCCCTGGCAATGCTTGCCCTCGGCCAGGAGGATCCCCGCGTCTGGGCAATCCTCACGCGATGCGCCGTGTCGCTCGAGGACTTCCTGGCCGGCAAGGAAGCCGCCGCGTGGAGCCGCAAGGGGCTCGACCCCGGCTGGCACACCGTCGCCTCGCTCGCCTCGGGCGCCGTAGAGGGACTGAAGGCCGCCTCCTGCTCCGGCACCGGCTTCCCGAAGACATCCCCGGACGTGGCGGACGACGGGCGCCCGGAGGCCGGCCCCGGCGGCGGGGAGCTGGCGAGGGCGCTGGACGCGGAGATGGCGTTCGCCAGGGGGACGCTGCGGAGGATCCAGAAACGGTCCCCCTCCGTCATCGGCACGAAACCGACCCGGACGCTCGCGGAGTTCCTGTACCCGGCGCGGCCGCTCGCGGCGGCCTGGGACTCCTTCCCCTCAGCCGACGAGCTCCGCTCCAGGCTCGAGGCGGCGGAAGGGCAGGGCGGCCCGGGCCCTAAGTCCCGCGAGGCGCTGGTCTCGGCGTCGCTCCTGGGCGCTGAGATATTCGACACCTGCGGCCGGGACGCCCACCCCGAGGCCGTCGGGCTCATGAAGACGGCCTTGAAAGGCCTGGAGCAGGTCGCGGGCAACCGGGACCAGGACTCCCTCGCGGCCAAGGAACGCCTGGGCAGAAGGCTCGCGGGCACGCCCGGATACGGGAGCGTCCTTCCGGCAGGCCTGGTGAAGCCCTCGCCCGAGTTCAAGAGCCTGGCGCTGAAACAGTACCGCTCCATCCGCCTTCTCGCGAACGGTCCGGAAGGCCGCGCCCTGGTGGACCGCGCGGATCTGGCCGTGTCCGGGCTCCTTGGCAACGAGAGGACAAAGTATGACCGGCTCTTCTACATCGCCATCAGCACCTTAAGCCTGTCGCCATGGCCGCACCAGGACGAGATGCCCGCCCCGTGGACCGCCAGGGCCGGCTTCGACTCGGCCGAGCTGCTGCTCCGTTCAGACCAGTCAGAGGACTTTTGCCTCGACCTGCACATGTGCGCCCTCCAGAAGCGCAGGACCCTGCTCGGGGCCGTCCATCCGGAGACGGCAAGCTCGCTCGCCCGAGTCGGCGACTACCTGTGTTCCGCCTCCGCGGTCCAGGCCTGCGGCTACTGGGCCCTTGCCCTGGAGGCCCTTGAGGGCTCGGGCGAGCGGGCCGGCCCGTTCAGGGCCGATCTCGAGATGCGCATAGGCCGCGTCCTCCTGTACTGCGGCGACAGCGAGCTGGCTCTCCCGCTTCTCCGGCGCTCGGAGGAGGTCCTCCGCAACTTCCAGGGGGAGAGATCGCAGCAGGCGCTCACCTGCGCGGCCCTCCTGGCCCGGGCCCAGCTGAGGAGCGGCATGGCCGCCGAGGCCGGTGACACGTACGGGAGAATCGCTACGATCCTCGGCGGCGCCCCGGCCAGAAGAGATCCTGACCCCTTCATGCCATCAGACGAGACCCTGCTCGCGACCGCCCTGGCCGGGACGGCGGACGCCGCCGCCTGCCTCTGCGGCAGGGCTGGGGCCGAGTCCCCCGAGTCGAAGATCATCCTCGCCACCTCGGACCGGAAGGCCAAGGACAGCCTCAGGCTCTCGGACTGGGACGCCGTCCACCCCGTCAAGCTGCGGACCGAGTTCAGCCCGTCCGACGCGGTGAGCCTTCACCACGGCTATGCCATGGCGTTCCAGAGCGACATGGGTGACAGGTTTGGCCGCAGCTGCTATGCCTTGTATCGCGACGAGACTCCGGATGTCGCTCCCCGGGCTGACAGCGACGACGCCTGACAACGGCCTGGACAGCCCTGCCCGTGGGGGCGGCGGCGCGTCGCTCCAGTCCCGCCTGAGAGCCCGACCGGGCTTTGGGAAGGGAGGTTCCGCTGACAGCTGAGCCCGCCTGTCCTGAGGACCAGGGAGGGGCCTGGGAGAGCCTGGAGGGAGGCGGGGAGGACTGCGAAGAGCAAGGGAGAGCAAGAAGACTGAACTGCCTGTCAGCCGGGACATCCGCAGTTCTCGTGCCCGGTCCTGCCGCCCGTGGCTAACCGAAACTGCAGGCGTCTGCACGAGCCAGATAGCGGCCCCAAGGGTTCAGGTACCACCGGGGCACCTGACTGCAAAGTTCTGCCTCAGAAACGCCGAGAAATTTTAGTGAGCCGATGCGTTTACCGTCTTCTGTATGCATAAACTTGAAAATATTTAACAGATGTTGTATGCTGATATGTCACAGCAGGAAAATCCGCGCTTCAGGGAGCATCCTTCTGACTCCCTCCCGGCCGCCCGTCCGTGATATCCTTTGCGCTGTCACAGTTTCCGCCTCCCGGCACAGGCTTTCACGCCGGACCGCCCGGTCCGCCACAGCCCCGGAGCCCGGCCCTGCACACGGGGCGAACCCCACGCGGATACCCAGCTGCCGGCTTCCGCCGCCCTGCCGATGTCCAGCTCGACCCAGGACTGCCACGCAGCCCGGATGCCCAGCCGTCAAGGTCCACCTGGCATCGCGCCAGCCCACTCAAGGAGGAACCTCCATGCCTCTCCTGTCTCCCCCGCTCCTCGTCCTGGCGGCACTGACCGCACTGGCATCGTCCGCCTTCACGTGCGGGACCGCCCTGGCCGCGGCCAAGAAGCCCGGGAACAGGGGCAAGGGCAAGAACTGGAGCAAGGCCAAGAGGAAGGCAGGGCCCCCTTCCGGGAAGCCGCCCTCCGAAGGGTCCGGGAACCCTTCCGCCGCAGGCTCCGGGAACCCGGCAGCCGCCGGATCCGGGAAGCCCCCCCGGAAAACATGCAGAACGATCGCCCCGGACCAAATCGTTCCCGGCCCTTCCCGGCTGGCACCGGGCGGCGAGGACCAGCCGAAGTGGCGGTTCCCGGACATGGGCAACGTCCTGGAACGCCAGCTGGAGCATGCCGAGACTATGCCGGAGGCCATGGGCCACATTAAGGCGGCCTTCGCCTGGGACGGCCTGCGAGCCCTGGCCCAGCTGGCCTTCGGCAGGGAGGATCCCCGCGTCTGGGCATCGGCTGCTCGCTCTGCAAGATCTCTTCAGGACTTCCTGTCCGCCCCCGAGACCGGGGAGGGGACGCGTCTGGAGCCCAGCCGCATGTGGCGCGCCTCTGCCGCTCTCGCCGCAGGGGCTCTCGCGGGCATGAGAGAGGCCGCCGCCGCCAGCCCCGGCATCCTGGAACCGTCCGGGCAGGAGTCTGGGTGGGGCGAGGGGGATGGCGATCCGGGCGGGGAGAAACTGAAGAGGGCGCTGGACGCGGAGCTGGCGTTCGTCTCCTTGACGCTTCGGAGGGCGCAGGACCGGACGCGCTCAGCAGGCTACACGATGCCCTCCGGCTCGCTCGGGGAGGCACTGTTCCCGGGCAACACGTCCGCGGCAAAACTCTGCTACTGCCCCTCCTCCGAAGAGCTCAGGGCCGCTCTCGAAGAGGCGGAGGGGCCCGGGGGACCGGGCCCCAAGTCCCGACAGGCGTTTGTCGCGAAATCGCTTCTGGGCGCGGAGCTCTGGGACACGGGCGGCAGGGGCGCCTCGCCCGAGGCTCGCGGGCTCATGAAGAAGGCCCTGAACGGCCTTGAACGGCTGGCTGGCAACCGGGACCCCGACTCGCTGGCCGCCAAGGAGCGCCTTGCCAGGAGCATCGCGGGCTTTCACGGCTACTGGAGGATCCTCCCGCTCGGCGTGGCGTATCCGTCTCCCGAGGACAGGCGCGAGGCGCTGAGGCTGTTCCGCTCCATCAAGATCCTCGCCCCTCAGACCTTTGACCGATACAGCATAAGGGGCAGAGCCTTCGAGGCCGAGTCGGCGCTCCTTGCCGACGACCCGAGACATGCCGGGAACATTTTCCTCGGCAGCATCGGTAACCTGATAGCTGCGATCATGCCGTCCCAGAGCGAGCTCCAGCACCTCTGGTCGGCGAGGGATACCTATGACTCGTGCGAGTTCCTTCTCATCGCAGGAAAGACGGGGAACCTGCTGGAAACGCACACGATTTCCCTCGTGAAGCGGAGAGATCTGCTCGGGGCCCGTCACCCGGAGACGGCATGTTCGCTGGCCCGCGTCGGCGATTTCCAGTACCCCCTGTCCGCGGAATTGGCCTGCTCCAGCTGGGCACTGGCCCTGGAGAGCCTGGAGGGCTCGGGCGGGCGGGCCGATCTGTACAGGGCCGATCTTGAGATGCGGATAGGCCGCGTCCTCCTGTTCTGCGGCGACTGCGCCCTGGCGCTCCCGATGCTCGGCCGCTCGGAGGACGCGCTAAGCAGGATCCTCGGGGAAGGCTCGGAGCAGACGCTCACCTGCGCCGCCTTCCTCGCCCGGGCCCAGTTCAAGACCGGCAGGGCGGCCGAGGCCGCGGAGACATACGGGAGGATCATAGCGCTCCTGGACGGCGCCCCGCCCAGGAACGACCCGGACCCCTGCATGCCATCCGACAGGAACCTCCTGTACGTCGCCCTGGCAGGGGCCGGCAGGGCCAGGATCTCCCTAGGGGACACGGACGCGGGCGAGAGGCTGCTGAAACGCTCTTCCGATGTCTGCCGGGGCAGGTCGAAGAGGTCGTCCGGACCCGGCCGGGATGTGGAAAGCGACTTCGACCGCCTCGTGCGGAAATCCTTCGACATCTTCGACCGCAGGAACATGGCGATCAGCCTGAAGCATGGTTACGCCTTGTCGCTGGTCGACAACCTGGGCGACGAAGATGAGGACGGAACCATTGACTATGACTTTGAACGAGACTGACAGCCCTCCGGCCATGGACGAGACCTACAGCCCTCCGGCCATGGACGAGACCTACAGCCCTTCGGCCATGGACGAGACCGGCAGCCCTTCGGCCATGGACGAGACCTACAGCCCT
>JAISFP010000005.1 GCA_031263525.1 Deltaproteobacteria bacterium
GGGACATGCCCTCCCGCAAGAGCGGAGGCACCCCTCGGAGGCAGTCCTGGGACTGGGGAGAAAGCCCCCGTCCGGAGGATGTCCGGCCCTCATGCCCAGGACACGGCAACGCCCCGGCGTTCGGACGGGAGATCGGGCCCGACGGACGCGAAGGGAAAGCCACGCCCTCCGAGAGGCCCTTACATAGTCTGATCCGAGGAGGATCCAGGCGTCTGAAGCTGAGCCCGAGCAGGAGCCGGCCGTCATGTCAAAGCTGAGGGACGGGTGTCTTCAAAGACATGACTCACAACTGACTGGGCACCCGTTCCTTTCAGGCGCGGAACTTCGTGCCCTGTCAGGTAGAGCAACGGACGGTATCTTGCCTGCCGGAATTCACACGGCCTGCCCCATTCATGCCGGAGCCGGCGTGAGACGGACGCCCTCCTGCTCATGAAACGCCGCCTTGCCAGGCACAGGCCAGGCTTTGGCGTTCCGACGGAAACTCGCCCATGACTGGGGTGAAGGGAAAGCCACGCCCTTTGAGCGGCTCCAGCATGGCCTGAATTGGGGATCCAGGCATCTAAACCGGAACAGGAGCCAGCCGTCATGTTAAGCCCGAAGGATACGTGTCTTCAATAAATAACCTTGAACTGAGGGGGTGAGCATTCGGCCCAAGCCTTGGATTTCCCCTCTGACCGGTATCGTTTTGGCCTGAATTTTGCCAATGAAATCTTTGGACTAACATCGCACATGATGGACGAGGCGTGAGGCGGCTGCCTTCCAGGTACAGAAATGCCACAATTTGTACCTGAGAACCCGAAGACCCCACCACCCCGTGAACAGATACATAGGTAGAAATCTTGGGAAACTGCAGCAGGAACCGGCTCATCCTCATTCCTGGGTCCGGAACGCCCCTCCGCCTGGTCCAGCTCGGCCTTACTGCTGGTCCAGGACAGGCCCCACCCTGGCCAGGGCGACCTTCCCGCGAACGGATACCAGCCCGGCCATGACCGAAGTTAAAGCTTTTTGCCGACATGTTCCGTAACTTGTTGATAATGAAGCAGTTATTGAAACTTGTCCGGCCTTGCCCGCCCTGCTCCCTCGCCTCCCCCGCCTTGCCCCGTTCCCCGCTCCGTCCCGCCCGGTCCCGCGAGCTTGCGGCGAACCATTCTGGCCGCAGAGGCGACCCCTTCCGTCCGGAGACAGTGACGGGAGTCGCAGCGGGATTTCAGCCCGGCCATGACCGAAGTTAAAGCTTCCTGCCGACATGTTCCGTAACTTGTTGATAATGGGGCACCTGTTGAAACTTGTCCGGCTTTGCCTCCCCCGTTCCATCGCCTCCCCGGCCTTGCCACGATTCCGGCTCCGTCCCGCCCGGTCCCGCAAGCTTGCGGCGAACCGTTCCGGCCGCAGACGCGAACCCTTCCGTCCGGAGACAGGGACGGGAGGCGCAGAGGGATTTCAGCCCGGCCAAGACCGAAGTTAAAGCTGCCTGCCGACATGTTCCGTAACTTGTTGATAATGAAGCACCTGTTGAAACTTCCCCGGCTTTGCCTGCCCCGTTCCCTCGCCTCCCCGGTCTTGCCACGATCCCGGCTCCGTCCCGTCCGTTTCCGCAAGCTTCCGCCGATCCGTTCCGGCAGGAGATCCGTCCGGAAATCCGACCGGAGATCCGGACGGGAGACGCCAAACGATATCGGTCCGGCCAAGGCCAAGGCCAAAGCTACAGTTTGCAGCCGTTTTATTCGGCAACATGTTGAGAACGCAGAATTTTTGCAACTGTTCAGGTGCCCCCACCCAAGGGGAGCTCAACAGGAGGCATTTCCAGCCCCAAAGCCCTCTGCATAATCTCTTGCCCTCCATATGAAGTATCCATTGTTGACTGTTCAACTTCGAAGGTTCCTCATCTGGGCTCTCTTCCTCCGAAAACGAAAAGGCCTTCAGTAGAGGTGCATCTGAACAGCAAGGAATTTTTTTGAGCTCGCCCGGCTTTGCCGGCCCAGCAGCCTCGCCTGTCCCTGACGACACGATCCCAGGTCCGTCCCGGCCGTCCCATGAGCTTCCGGCGAACCCTGCCGACTGGAGCCTGTGACGTGCGGAGCGAGGAATTCGGGAGGGCTTGCGGGAGTCGCCCGTGAGGCATGAACAGCCGCGCCATAAGGCATGAACCACAAAAACATGCTGTATGTGGCGCCGCCATTCGTTGCCCTTCATCCAATCAGCATGGCTCTGTACGGGACAGGGCTCTGTCCCGGAAAAAGCCCTGACGCCGGAATCCGGGGCGGCAGATTTGCCGCTTCCAAGGTCCCGAGGGGCCGCCGGGGGCTCCTGGATGAAAGCGGAAGGGGGGGCGGCCATTATTTTTGCAGATTAAATTTTGCTCGGCATTGAGCCGACCGGAAGCAGATGTTGATATCAGGCACTAAATAAGGCGGCATCTTTAATTTGCAGTCTGCATATGCTCCATTGATTTAACTTTCCGCGACATTTCCAAAATTCAGAAATGCGGGACACGGGGAGTTGCCTGAGCCGGAGACCCTTGACTTCGGCCCCCGGAAGAATTATTATGTTCATACTAACTTCCATTTAGTAGCATTCTCCCTGGGCAGGGTTCCAAGCCAGCGAGAAGGCCTTCCAGGTGCCAGACGGCACTCCCCACTCCCAGCCGGTGCCGGAGAGAACCCCTTCGGGCCTCGAGCCGTCCCCCTCTGCCGGGGAAGAGGTGCCATCCTAATTGAGAAGAAGCATCGACAGCCGGCCTGCCGGACCCTGAGTCGCGGCCACGTTTTTGCCCCGCCTCAGGCCGGTCAGCCGCCGGATCCGCCCGATCAAAGTCATGAAGTCCCCCTCGACAAGGGAACGAGGTAAAGCCAGGCAGCCACTCTGACAGACCCGGAGCTCTGAATGCAGCCGTCCCACGGACGGAAGCCGGCACTCTCTTCCTTAAGCCGCGCGCTTAGCGCACCATGCCCTAACCAGTTAGGGGAAAATCATAAGGGAAGAAGGTCTCGCCGCTCTGACCGGTCGTCCGGCCGCACGTGCTCCCGCCGTTCGAGGAACCCAGGCCCGCCCTACTTCGGGGGCAGCCCTCACCTCCGTCCGGCCTGGTCTGTGCCGTCTTCAGCCTCCGTGCGTGCCGCACGGATGCCGCTGTTCACGCCCCGGGGAGCAACCTGCCGGGGCGGGACGGATGGCTGCCCCGCCGAAGTTTTTCCGTCCCGTCACTGTCAGTACGGCCTGCCGGCTAGCGGCGCTCCGAACGAGCCCGGGCCAGGTATCAGGCCTTGCTGTCCGACGGGACAAGGCCGGGTCCCCCGCCGTGCGCGGGCCGGACCCATTATGGTCCAGTGAATGTCCGTCTTCGGCCTGAGCTGAGCATACATCCCCGAATGTAGTCCCAGGCCGCCAAGCCGCCCTCACCGGCCGCGTACGTCCCTGAGTGCCGGTGAGCTTCTGACCTCTCACGAACCTCCGACAGGGACAGTCGGCGAGCGGGTGTCCGACGGGCGCGGCAATGTCGCTCCCGCGCCGGGACGCCGGCCTTGCCGGGCCGCCGCAGGCCGCAGGGGCGACTCTGCCGCATGGCCGCGGGCATCGGAGGATCGCCCTCGTCTGGGACGGGGCCGGCCGGGCAAGGCGCCTGACGCAACCCGACCGAGGCCCATGGTACCGGCGGAGGGAAGAACCGTCACTTAACGTAATGCCGCAGCGAATCCCGCCTTCGGCGGCGCCGTGAGAAAGACACGGCCCGGAAGAGGCCCGAGGAACCGCCAAAGGCATCAGGAGGGTTGATGCCCCGCTCCGCCAGGCTCCAGGCCCGGCAGCGGGACCGCGGCACCTAAGCCGGGCCCGGATCCGCTCTTGGATCTCAAATCTCGGACTCCTGAGTCCAGGAGCTTCTCCGCGGCCTTTTTTCACGGACGCACCCGAGCCGCCGGGCCGGTGCCTGCCTGGACTGCACACAGGCTGTCAGGCCAGCTCTGCCGCGGTCGTCTCGCGTCCCGAACGCCCGAGTTCCACCTGCTGCGCCATGCGCATCAGGCCAGCCCTCCTGCACCCGCTTTCCGCGCGCTTCGCCAGATCGGCCGGGACGTGCGAGACGTCTTCCGGGGTGACGTCGCCCGGCCTCAAGTCCTGAACCCCCTTTTCTCCCGATGTCCGGACCTGCGTCGCCCGGAGCGCGCGCCGAGAAGGCCCGGACCCGATGTCGGTGTCCTGCCCGCCTCCCGCGGCGGCTTTCTCCGGACGGCTTACGCCGTCAAGGTTTGTCGAAAGGTTTTGAACTATGGGGATGACCAGGTTGCCGACATGCCCTGCCTCCGCCGGTTACGGCATAGCCGTCGTCCTGACGGCCGTGTTCATGGCGGCCGTCCTCCCGGACGCCTCCGCCATGACCGGCCAGTCCCGCGGGGACGCGCGGGGCCATCCCTTGAGCACGGTTTCCCCGTCCGATGCAGGCTCCGGCGGCCTCCCGCCCGGATTCCCGTTCGGCGACGCCCCAGAGCGGCCCGCCGCGTCCCGTGAGCGCATGTTCCCCGTCACCTGCGTCCGTCCTGTTCCGGCGGGCTTAGCCGGCACGGTGTCCGAGTCCGGTCGCCGGGAGGGCGGCGGTCCGGCACCTGCGGGCCCGGCTGCCTACGTGACGGCGTCTGCGGTGCCGCCCGGAGAAATGCCGGCATCCACGCTGCCGGAAGCGGATGTGCCTTTTCATCGGCACCAACAGTTGCGGGGCCTGCCTCCGCGACACCAGCTTCAGCCGCCGAGGCACCTGTCTCCCCCAGGGTTGAATTGTTGTGAAGATCCAGGAGGTTAGCGTGGAGGATCTCCGGAAGATCGGCCTCGCGGAGGTCGAGGAGCTGAACTTGGAAGAGCTCCAGGCAGCGAGCCAGGCGGAGCTTCGGGAGCCGGGAGATGAGGAGTTCCGGGCCGATCGCCCGCGGGAGCCCGGCGAGACTGACGTCTGCGAGCTCCCGGAGACGGGGCTCACGGAGCTGAAGGTTCTGAAGGAGCAGAAGGACCTGAAGGAGGCGGACATGGACGAGATTATGGCGGCGTGCCCCGAGGCGGACCCGGGCGGGGGTCGGGGCGAGAGCACGGGGGAGTTCCGGGCCGATCGCCCGCGGGAGCCCGGCGAGACTGACGTCTGCGAGCTCCCGGAGACGGTGCTCACGGAGCTGAAGGAGCTGAAGGTTCTGAAGGAGCAGAAGGACCTGAAGGAGGCGGACATGGACGAGATTATGGCGGCGTGCCCCGAGGCGGACCCGTGCGGGGGTCGCGGCGAGAGCACGGGGGAGTTCCGGGCCGATCGCCCGCGGGAGCCCGGCGAGACTGACGTCTGCGAGCTCCCGGAGACGGGGCTCACGGAGATGAAGGAGCTGAAGGTTCTGAAGGAGCAGAAGGACCTGAAGGAGGCGGACATGGACGAGATTATGGCGGCGTGCCCCGAGGCGGACCCGGGCGGGGGTCGCGGCGAGAGCACGGGGGATTTCCGGGCCGATCGCCCGCGGGAGCCCTGAGAGACGGCCGATTGCGAGCTCCCGGAGACGGGGCTCACGGTGCTGAAGGTCCTGACGGAGGCGGACATGTACGAGATTAGGGCGGCGTGCCCCGAGACGGACCCGGGCGGGGTTGGCGGCGAGAGCCCGGATAAGTTTCCGGAGCCCCGGGCGGGCGAGGGGGACGGCGGATTCGGGGAGCCCGAGGACCAGGGCCGGATCCAGGCGATCCGCCTCTCCCAGCTGCCCGAGGCCGCCTGCGGAGAGCTGGAGCCGCGGGAGGGCCGGGACGGCTCCGCGGCGATGCTGCAGGCCAGGGAGACGGAGGAGCCGAGAAAGCTGGAGAACGAGAAGAACTGCTTTTCCGGCTCCATGGAGATGATCGTCCAGTCATGCCCGGCCGCGATGCCCGTGGCGAGTTTCGGGGAAGGCATCCTCGGGAACCTGGCGGTCTCGGGGGACTTCGAGACTTCCGTCGGCTGTGAGGTCCCGGAGACGTCGCCGGGCGGCGGGAACTTCTGCCCCGCAGGGGCTTCCGCCGTCACGGAGGCAGCCATGTCCGCCGGGGCTTCCGCCGTTCCGGACAACTTGACCGACGGGGAACCTCCCGTGAACGAGAACATGCCCGCGGTCCAGGAGCTTCCCGAGGCCGGGGACAGCTCCGCGGCCCCGGAGTCATCGATGATCATGGACAACTCGGCGGGCCAGGAGGCTCCCGAGGGCCTGAACAACTCCGCGTCCCCGGAGTCATCGACGATCATGGACAACTCGGCGGGCCAGGAGGCTCCCGAGGCCCTGAACAACTCCGCGGCCCAGGAGTCGTCGACGATCATGGACAGCTCGGCGGGCCAGGAGGCTCCCGAGGCCCTGAACAACTCCGCGGCCCAGGAGTCACATCTGATCATGGACAGCTCCGCGGGCCAGGAGTCACCTCTGATCATGGACAGCTCCGCGGGCCAGGGGGCTTCCGGGGGCACGATCAGCTTAGCCGGAAAGGAGTCACCGATGACGGTTGACTGCCTGACGCCTCAGGATGCCCCCCTGGTCGCGGACACCACCGCGCTCCAGGAGGTTTCCGAGGACGCGGACAGCTTCAAGTTCCAGTCTTCGGAGGCCGCGGGCATCTCCGAGGTCCGGGAGGCTTCCGGGGACACGGAGAGCGTCATGGTCACGGGGAGCTCCGGCCCCGGAGTCGCCGGGACCTCCGGCGACAGGGAGGCGGGTGGCCTGGAGGGGGCGGGGGTCCCGTCCCCCCTCCTTTCCATGACCGGGTCCGGGACCGCTTCCGCAACCGGAGACAGGGGGGGCTGCCTCGCGCTCTCCCCCGGCGCTCACAGGGGGCAGATCCTGTTCGGGAACGTTGTCAGGGCCGGGGGCGGGCAACACTGCATGGTCTTCACGGACCCGTCAGGAAAGAAGGTCGGCGCCTCGGGCCTGTGCGGGCGGCGGGTCACGGCGAAGGGCGTCAGGGCGGCGGCGACCGAGTTCAGGAAGCTCTCCGGGGCACGCAGGATAATACCCGTCGGCGCCCCGGGACACGGCGATAGCTGGGGAGGCCTGAGGCCTGTCTCCGAGACGGAGATGCTCTCCCGGACGGACGCCCAGGTGGAGAGGAAGGCGGGCGACCACGCCTTCCTGGAGAGGCTCGAGGCCGGCGACACGCTGGAGCTTCCCAGCGCCGGGAAAGGCCGGCAGAGGGAGTTCGTCGTCCGCTGTCCCTCCTGCGGGAGCGGGAGGTCCGCCTCCTTCTTCGAGGCCCTGGACGAGACGCTGCACCTCGTTACGGGCGGCGACGGGGTCAGGCCCGTAGGCATGAGGACCGCCTCCGGCCAGATGGCCATCGCCAGCGGGTGGAAGGGCATGGAGCGGTACTTCGCGAGGACCGAGGGCCCGGACGGGAAGTCCGGGTGGAAGATCCGGGAGGAGGAGGTCGGGCGCAAGCTCAGGATGCTCGACATGTGCGTCTTCACGGCCACCTCCAACACCTCCTCGCTCGCCCCGGACATGGCCGGGCTGGCGTTCACGAGGTACCTGGAGCTCAGGAAGATGGCCGCCGATTCGGACGGGGACCTTGCGGCCCTCCTCGCGGACGGGCTCTCCGGCACGGAGGGCGCGGACACGCTGCTCTCCGGCACGGGCCTCTCCGGCACGGAGGTCACGGACACGGGCCTCTCCGGCACTGACACGGTGCTCACCGGAACGGAGGTCTCCGCCACGGAGGGTTCGGACACGGGGCTCGTCTTCACGATGCTCTCCACCACGGAGGTCACGGACACGGTGCTCGCCGGCACGGAGGGCGCCTTAGCCCGGGCGGAGGACTTTGCCTCCGCGGAGGGCGGCTTGTCCGGCGATGGCAACCCCGAGCCGGCCGCGCCCATACGGGAGGGCGCCGTTCCCGACATGGACAGCCCGTCCGCGGAGGCGGCGGCCCCCGACGGGCCCGAGAACGAGCTCGACGCCACCGAGGCGAAGAAGCCCTCGCCGGAGGGGGAGCAGAACCGGAAGACGAAGACCAGGCTGGGGAGGCGGGCCCGGAGGGCGAGGACCGCGAGGAGGAAGCAGGCCAAGAAGGAGAACGCCGGGAAGAAGGAGCTGACCCGGAAGGCGGAGCCCTCCCTGGAGTAGAAGTCGTCCGCCGGGGCGATGCAGTCTCAGGCCGCGAGGCCGGAGGAGCTGACGGAGCCGATCCCGGTGGCCGAGGCCACCGGGGAGGCGGAGGAGAACCGGGGCGAGAGGCTGTCCGCGGCGCCGGGTAAGCTCCGGGAGGCCGACCGGAGGCGGAAGGCCGAGGTCCCTCCCCATGAAGGCGGGGCAGGACCTGGAGACGGGCCGGAGCCAGGAGGCAGGGGCCAACGAGGAGGCGAACCGCTCCGCGGAGGCAGGTGTCGCCTGGAAGCCGAAGTCATTCACGGAGGCCAAGGACGCCGAGGGGTCGGAGATCTCCGCGATGACCGCGGACGCCGGGAAGGTGAGGTAGCCTGCGAAGAATAATTTGTCCAAGGACAATCTGTAACCATCCAAGTGGGTGAACGAGAGCGGCCTTGTGTTCAGGGCCGGAAGAAGCTTTATGCAAGGCTTTGCACAAAGCGTCTTCCGGCCCGAGCGCGGCGCAGGCCGTCAGGCTCGCTGCGTCCCAGAGGCGGGCCTGCTGCCCGGGTCCTGAGCCCGGGTCCCTGAGCCGGCTCTCCGCCTTCTTCCTGAACATGTCCAGAACCCTGCTTCCGGACGGGAGGCCGCAGGCCGGGGTTTTCGGGAACCTCGGCGGCCTGTTCCTGCAGTGATCGATCCTGGGGTCCTCCGTCGCCTCGTCCTCCGCCTCCCAGTCACCGCGGCTTCCCGCGGCTGGCCTGGCGGTCCTCGGGGTCCTCCGGGCAACCTTCCCGGCCGCGGCGTTTCCCTTGCCCGCGCGCCTTGCCGCGACGAGAAGATCGCCGGACCTCATGACGAAGGCGGCGCAGGTCACGGCCGCGAGGAATGACAGGACGAGCGCGGTCATGGGGGTCTCCTCCTGAAGGGCGGATGGCGGCCCGGAACGGGCCGCTGACGGGCGGGGACGGGGAGGCCGGCGCCTGGCCGGGGTGACGGAAGGAGGGGTCGCGGCAGGCCTGAGGACGGGAGGCGCCCGCCCGCTGCCGGACGGGAGGTGACGGGAGGAGGGGAGACGCGGGGGAGGGCAGGGCCGCTGGCCCGGAGCCCCCCGGCCAAAGTTTAACATCTCTTGCAGAGATGGGCACGGCAGAGGAAGATGTCTCTGGAGTCAGGCATCAGGCGGTCCGGGATCTGTACCTACCGCCCTCACGCCGGGGAGGACGGCTTGCTT
>JAISFP010000468.1 GCA_031263525.1 Deltaproteobacteria bacterium
CGGGAGGGCGGGGCCTGGGGGTGTCGGGTTGGCCGGGACCGGGGTTGCCCGGTCGGCGGGGGCCGGGGGATCCCGGTAGTCGGGACGGCGGGGGCTGGGGGAGTCCGGTAGTCCGGAAGGCCGGGGCTGGGGGAGTCCGGACGGCCGGGACAGGGAAGTGGGCGTCCGGGAAGCCGGGGCGGGGGCGGACGGGAGGCTTGGAAGGGGAGCCTCTGGTCCTGGCAGTCCGGGCCGGACCCTCCGGCGCCCGGCGGACGGGCAGGGAGCCGCTGAGGCCGTCGGCCGGGGCAGGGGCAGGGGCAGGGGCAGGGCTTCCGGTGCTGCTGGACGCCCGGCTAGTCCTGGCGGGCCGCCTTGGGGCCGCTGGGCAGGAAGTTTGCCACGCCCATGAAGAACAGCCCTGCCAGGTAGACCAGGCAGATCATGATGAGCCACTGGGGCATGGTGAGCCCCCAGAACTCGTACTGGCTCTCGATGCCGCAGACGCCTCCCGGCGCGAAGTGGCCCGGCAGCCAGCGGTCCAGGGGCAGGCCCAGCGGGAACCTCACCCGCCCGGCGCTGCAGACCGGCAGGTAGTCCGGATCCATCACCGCCGAGAGGTTTATGCTCTCCAGCACCATGCTCCACCTGAGGCCCGCGGCCGCGCCGGCCAGGGAGACCGCGAGGCCGGGGAGCTTGAAGATCAGCGACGACGGGCGGACTGATCCGATCATCCCCCCGAGGAACACGAGCGCCATGGCGAAGCGGATGAGCGCGCAGTACTCGCAGGGCGAGAGCCTCAGGCACCGCTGGAAGTAGAAGTAGGAGAACAGCTCGAGCGCCAGCGCCGAGAGGCCGCCGCACAGCCACAGGGCGCGCCGGTCCTGCCAGAGCCTGAGCGTGCCCCAGAAGTCGTCGAAGAGGGCGTCGGGGAGGCCCAGGATCCTGGCGGCCAGGCCGCCCCGCGGCAGGCCTGTGGCACCGGGCGCCCCGGGGGAGGGCGGATCCCCGCCGGACGGTCCCCCGGCCGTGTCTCCGCGGGGGCTCCCGGCGAGGTCTCCGGGGGGGGCCCCGGCGAGGTCTCCGTGAGGGCTCCCGGCCGGGTCTCCGGGGGGGCCCCCTGCCTGGACTCCGCAGGGGCTGCCGGACTTGCCATCGGACAGTCCCCCGGAGAGGCAGCCGGCCGGGTCCCCGGCCGTTTTCACGGCCGGATCACCGGACGGTCCCCCGGCAAGGAAGCCGGCCGCTTTCGCGGCCGGGACCTCCCGCTGGACGGACGGCGGGCCGCCGGGCCCGCCAGATTCAGCCCGCTTCCCTGGCAAGGCGGTCCCTCTCGTCGGCGAGAAGCTTCTGGGCGGTCTCGAGGAATCGGGCGATGCCCCCGCGGGAGATGGGGAAGGCGAAGCGCCCGTTGATGCCCATGGCGGGGACGGAGTCGAGGTCGAGGTTGTTTATGAAGTCGAGCCCCTTCTGGTACCTGGTGGCTGTCTCTGGCGAGTTCCAGGCGGCCTCGAAGTCAGCGCGGGAGATGCCGTTCTCCTCCGCGAAGCGGGCCATGTCGTCGAAGTTCGCGAGCCCGGCCAGGGCGTGGCCGGAGGAGTCCGCCGGGCCGGACTGCACGGCCTCGAAGATCTTGGAGTGGAGCCCGGCCTCCTTGCCGATGGAGTTCAGGGCGTAGTAGAACCTGGCGTGGTTCATCCAGAGCTCGTTCGGCTCGTACATGGCGGGGATCCTGACGGCCCGCACGTCCATGGAGAGGGTGCGCACGTACTGGTCCATGGCTGCGTCGATCCTGCGGCAGGTGCCGCACCCGTACCAGAAAACGTACACGAGCTCCAGGGGCTTTTCCGGGGTCTCGGGGGTGAGGGTCAGGACCTTGGCCAGCCTCTTGTAGTCGTCGCCCTCGGTGATCGGGGCCTGGGCCTCCTGGGAGGCCGCGGGGGGCGCTGCCGGCGCCTGGGCGGGCACGGCCGCAGGGGCGCCCGGGGCGGCGGGGGCCGCCTGGGCCGAGACCCGGTCGGTCACGGTCAGGTCCTGGCCGTCCGTCCGGCCGAAGTTGAGGATGAGTATCACGGCCGCGGCCACGACGGCCGCCACGGCTATGGCCACGAGCCTGGTGCGGCCGGCCGGGCCGGACCCGGGGGAACCGGGCTTTGGGGCGTCGGCCGCGCCGGGGTTCTTTCCGTCTTTTGCCTGGGGCATCGCTACAGCCTCCATATAAGCCCTGGCTCGGGCTTGGTTCCGGGGGGCCCGGGAGGCGTTCCGGGGCCTTTCCGGCACGGGTCCTGGGTCGAAGGGGTGATGGGTGAGGGTCGGGGACAGCCGGGCGCCCGGCCGGCGGGGGAGAGGGGAAGGCGGGTCCCGGCGGGGAAGGGCGGGCAGGGGGGCGCGGCTCCGGGGCCTTGCGAGTCCTGGCGGGCCTGGTGACCGGGGAGGGTTCGTTCAGCCGGGCGGGACCCCGGGAGGGGCCGGGAAAATCCGGGGCAAAGGGGAGGCCGGGAAGGTCCGGGGATAGGGGAGGAACCGAAGTCCTCGGGCAGAGCTGGGGGGCGGGCGGATGCCTGCGAGATTCGGACTGCCCGGTCGGCTCGGCCGGGAGGGAAGGGTCCTGGAAGGTCAGGGGCCAGGCGGGCCGCGGGCCTCCTAGGGGATCACCCAGAGCGAGGCGGGGTTGGCGTGGAAGGAGAGGGGCACGTCGCCGCCGGGCTCGTTCGCGTAGATGACCCTGTGGAGGAGGAGATCCCTGATGGCCGTCTCGGTCTCCTCGCTTCCCGCCGCGAAGCGACCGGCTATCTCCTCTCTCGTGGGCCTGACCCCGAACTCCGCCAGCTCGGTCAGGAGGATGTAGAGCGAGGTCGCGTTGACGGAGAGCTTCAGATTGAAGATCTGTGTGTCCATCATGGAGCTGGGTCCTTGCGAAGGGGGGCTGGCCTCGGGATGCGGGGAGCGGCCGGGGGAGTAATTCCGGAGGGGCCTGGAGGATTTCCGGGCATCTTAAAGGAAATCCGGAGTAGACTGGAGGATCCTGGAGGAATCCGGGGGATCCGGGAGGAAATCCGGAGGAACCTGGAGGAAAACGGTAGAATTCGGGATAAATCCGGGGACTGCTGGAGGAATCCTGAGAATTCTGGAGGAGCCCGGAAGGATTTCCGGGGGAGCCTGGAGCGCCGCGCGGTCGTGGACGGCCGCAGCCGTCCCGGCGCACGATCCCCCAGTTTAATAAACCCCCCGGGGGAAAAAGTCCAGTCCCAGGTCGGCCGCCGGGGCGGAATGGGTGAGCGCCCCGGTGGACACGAAGTCCACCCCGGTCTGGGAGATGGCCTTCACGGTGTCCAGGGAGACGCCGCCCGAGGCCTCCAGGAGCACCCGCCTGGGGCCGGGGGCGAAGAAGGCCTCGGCGGCGGCCACGGCCTCCTTCAGGGCTTCGGGGTCCATGTTGTCCAGAAGCACGATGTCCGCGCCGCCCTCAAGGGCCTCCTGGAGCTGCTCCAGGGTGTCCACCTCGATCTCGACCTTCATGCCCACCGGGGCCCCGGCCCTGGCCCGGGCCAGCGCGGCCTTGACGCCTCCCGAGGCGGTGATGTGGTTGTCCTTGATGAGTATCCCGTCGAAGAGGGCCCTGCGGTGGTTGATGCCCCCGCCGTGGCGCACGGCGTCCTTCTCGAGGTTGCGGAGCCCGGGCGTGGTCTTGCGGGTGTCCAGGAGCCCCGGGCCGCCGGGGCCAATCTCCCTGACGAAGGCCCTGGTGAGGGTGGCCACCCCGGAGAGGTGCTGGAGGAAGTTCAGGGCCGTCCGCTCCGCGGTGAGTATCGAGGCGCAGGAGCCCCGGAGGTTGGCCACGGCGTCCCCGGCGGCGGCCTCCTCGCCGTCCCGGCGGAGGACCCGGCACTCTACGGACGGGTCGACCTGGCGCAGGACCTCAAGGAATGGCCCGGTCCCGGAAACCACGAGCGTCCTCCTGGCGCGGACCACGGCCTCCACCTCGATGTCCTCCGTGATGCAGAGCTCGGTCGTCACGTCGCCAGGGCCCACGTCCTCGCGCAGGGCCTCCGCGACGAGCTTAGAGAAATTCCTCTCGTTCATGATTCACCTCCTCGGGCGGCATCGTTCCCCGTCAGGCGGGCGGCCTCGTGCCCGTCCCGTGCCCTCCGGCACGGCTCCGGCCTCCGTCCAGCATTGTCGCCTGCCGGGGTTCAGGCTCCAAGAGGCGGAGCGGCCTCATGCCCCGGCCTTCCGGCCAGGTGCCGGCCTCCGTCCTGGATTGTCGCCAGCCGGGGTTCAGGCTCCAAGAGGCGGAGCGGCCTCATGCCCCGGCCCAGGCACAGGCCCAGGCCCAGGCCTTCCGGCCATGTGCCGGCCTCCGTCCTGGATTGTCGCCAGCCGCAGTTGCGGCCTCCCGGCCTCCGGCCAACTTCGCCGCCGGCCGGGGTTGCGGCCACCCGGCCTCCGGGAAACTTCGTCGCCGGCCGGGGTTGCGGCCTCCCGGCTTCCGGCCAGCTTCGCCGCCGGCCGGGGTTGCGGCCGCCCGGCCTCCGGGAAACCTCGTCGCCAGCCGGGGTTGCGGCCTCCAGGCTTCCGGTAAACTTCGTCGCCAGCCGGGGTTGCGGCCTCCCGGCCTCCGGCCAGCTTCATCGCCAGCCGGGGTTGCGGCCTCCCGGCCCCGGTGCCGGCCTGCCGCCTTCTGTGGCGCAGTGTCTGGGAGCCACAATCGTGAGCCGGCCTATCCTCCCGGTTCCGGTCGGCCGGTCGGGAGCCAAGGCCCCCGGCCTCGTCATGACCGGCAGTCAGGCCGCGCGGGGTCCCGGCCCAGCCGTCTTTCAGTCCCTGCCGGCGGCGAGCTCGGTCAGGAGCCTGATGGACCGCTCCGCCCCCTCCTTCTTGGCCTTGAAGGAGGCGAGGCGCTCGCGGGTCTCCTCCACCACGTCCTCGGGGGCCTTGGCGAGGTAGCCGGGGTTCGAGAGCTTGGCCTCCGCCTTCGCGATGTCGGCGGAGACGGCCGCGAGCTCCTTCTCCAGGCGGGCCCGCTCGACGGCGACGTCGACCTCGCCCGCCACGGGGGTCCAGACCGCCCCCCAGTCGAAGATGGTCTCGTGGGCGTCGCGGGGCTTGGCCGCTCCCGGCGCGGCCGCCTGGAGCGACTCGGCGCCCATGAGCTTCAGGAGAAGCGGCGCGTACTCCTCGGCGAGGGCGGCGGTCTCCGGGTCGCGTGCGGCCACGAGCGGCTTCACCCGGGCCGAGGGCGGCACGCGGAAGTCGGCCCGCGTGGCACGGACGGCGCGGGTTATGTCCATGAGGATCCCTATGCGCCGCTCGGCGTCGGGGTCGCCGTCGTCCTCGCGGGGGACGGGGAACGGGGAGATCATGAGCCGTCCGGCCGATCCGGGGATCTTCGAGCGGAGCTCCTCGGTGACGAAGGGCATGACGGGGTGGAGGAGCGCCAGGGTCTCGTCCAGGACCAGGCGCAGGTTGGCGGCGGCGGCGAGCCTCCCGTCCTCGTGCTTGCCGTACAGGACGGGCTTCGCGAGCTCCAGGTACCAGTCGCAGAGCTCGTCCCACACGAAGTGGTAGACCAGATCCGCGTAGCGGTCGAAGGCGAACCCGTCCAGCGCCTCCCGGCATTCCCGGACGACTGCGCCGAGCCGCGAGCGGATCCAGCGGTCGGGGAGCGGCATGGAGGCCGCCTCCGGCGCGTCCGGCACCTTCCCCCCCGAGGCCTCCGCCGCGGGCCTCAGGTGCGACATGGCGAAGCGGGCGGCGTTCCAGAGCTTGTTCACGAACCTGGAGCAGCCGGCCACGCGGTCCTCGGAAATTTTCAGATCACGCGCCGTGCCCGCCTGGGAAGCGAGCGCGAAGCGGAACGCGTCCGCGCCGAAACGGTCGATGATGCCCAGGGGATCTATCACGTTCCCCTTGGACTTGCTCATCTTCTGGCCGGTCGCGTCCCGCACGAGGGGGTGGAGCACCACGGTGCGGAAGGGCACGTCGCCCATGACCTTGAGCCCCATCATCATCATGCGGGCCACCCAGAAGAATATTATGTCGAACCCCGTCACGAGCACCGTGGTCGGGTAGTAGCGGGCGAGCTCCGGGGTGCTGTCCGGCCAGCCCAGGGTCGAGAAGGGCCAGAGCCCTGAGGAGAACCAGGTGTCCAGGACGTCCGGGTCGCGCTCGAGCCCGCCCCCGCAGTCCGGGCATCTGTCAGGGTCCTCGCGCAGGACGTGGGTCTTCCCGCAGCCAGAGCAGTGCCACGCTGGGATCTGGTGGCCCCACCAGAGCTGGCGCGACACGCACCAGTCGCGGATGTTGTCCATCCACTCGAAGAAGGTGCGCTCCCAGGTGGAGGGCACGAGTACCGTCCGCCCGTCGCGGACGCTCGCCGCGGCCTCCCTGGCGAGGGGCCCCGTCTTCACGAACCACTGGAGGGAGAGGAGCGGCTCGATGACCGTCTTGCAGCGGTAGCACACGCCCACGCCGTGCTTCAGGGGCTCGGTTTTCTCGAGCTGGCCCATGGCCTCGAGGTCTGCGACAATCTTCTTCCTCGCCTCGAAGCGGTCCATTCCCGCGTAATCGCCGGCGGCGTCCGTCAGGATCCCCCGGCGGTCTATGCAGGCCACCGTCGGGAGCCCGTGCCGCTCGCCCAGGCGGAAGTCGTTCAAGTCGTGCGCGGGCGTGACCTTCAGGGCCCCCGTGCCGAACTCCCTGTCCACGTAGGGGTCGCGGATGACCGGGAGCTCGCGCCCGGCGAACGGGAGCATGACCCTGAAATCGTCTGCCGGGAAGCGGGGGTCCTCGGGATGGATGGCCACGGCCGTGTCCCCGAACATGGTCTCGGGGCGCGTGGTCGCGACAGTGAGCGGCGGCCCGCCGCCGACTCCCCTGTAGACGATGTAGTAGAGCCAGTCGTCCCTGTCCTCGTGCTCCACCTCGATGTCGGAGATGGCGGTCAGGCACCTCGGGCACCAGTTGGTCACGTAGTCGCCGCGGTAGATGAGCCCCTCCTCGTAGAGGGCGCAGAAGACCTCGCGGACGGCCCTGGAGAGGCCCGGATCCATGGTGAAGCGCTCGCGGGACCAGTCGCAGGAGGATCCCAGGCGCTTCAGCTGCCCTGTGATCTTGCCCCCGAACTCCTCCTTCCACTTCCAGACTCGCTCCAGGAACCTCTCGCGCCCCAGCTCGTGGCGGGACGTGCCCTCGGCGGCGAGCGACCTCTCCACCACGGCCTGGGTGGCGATGCCGGCGTGGTCCGTGCCGGGCATCCACAGGGTGTTGTCGCCACTCATGCGGTGGTACCGTATCAGGATGTCCTGGAGAGTGTTGTCCAGGGCGTGGCCCATGTGCAGGGACCCCGTCACGTTGGGCGGGGGTATCACTATCACGAAGGGGTCGCCCGGGGCGTCCGGGTCGGCGCGGAAGAGGCCCTCGCGCTCCCAGTCCCCGTAGATCCTGGGCTCGGCCTCGGAGAATTCGAAGTTCCTGGTGAAGTCGTCGTCGGGTGGCATGCTCTTCGCGGCTCGCGCCGTCCCTGGTCCGCCGCCCCGGGGGCTCGGGCCTCCGGGTGACGCGTGATCCGCCCGGGGAACGGCCCCGGACGGCGTTGAGAGAACTGATGGGGGATGAAAGTGGCTGAGGCTGACGGACGGAAGAAAAAACTAAATTAAGTAGCCATGACTTGCGGGTCAGTGATAGAAGGTCAAGGCTGAAGGCCGGAGGAAAAAAAGATAAAAATCAGAAACAAAGGCAATGCCTGAATGCCAAGGGGCATGGCCGATGGCTTGATGAAACAAGCAGGAGGCAAATGTCGATCGTCAGGTCTTGAAAGTCAAAGGTTCGTGGTCAGGGGTCAGGGGTCAGGGGTCAGGGGTCAGGGGTCAGGGGTCAGGGGTCAGGGGTCAGGGGTTCAATGGTCAAGGGGCAGAGGCCGGAGGGCCCGGGAAGAAGCGGGAACGTGGTCCGGTCCAGCCGGACGGGGGACAGGGCGCTGCCCGCGCGGGTCAGCCAGTCAGCGGATGAAGACGGCGGCATGCCCAGCCCGGGAGCCTCGGGAACGGCTCCCGCCGGTCGCGGGGGACGAAAAAAAGCCCGGGACCGGGCTCTGGCGGCCCGGGCGGGCTCAGGCCGTCCACCCCGTGGCGGCTCCCGCCCCGGAAGGCGCATGAAGCCGTCTTTCAGGGTAGGACGCAAATTATAGTCCGAGTGCCCGGAAAAAGGCAAATGCAACACGGCGGAGGCAGGCCTTGCGGGCCGGACGCCCGACTGCATGCCTTTCGGAAGAAGCCTGGCGCGGAGCCGGGGCCCCGGCGGCCTGGCCTGCGCCCCAGTCCCCGGCCCCGGCCGCTCGGTCGGGTTCCTTACGGCCCCTCCGGCCGGGAGGGTCGCAGAGGCCCTCATGCCCCTGGCCTCTTGTCTTCCTGGTCACTCCGGACCACAGACACGCCGGACCGCGCTCTCCAGCCTTGCCAGGTTCCTGGCAGTGACTGACCTTCAGTGCCCTCTGGACCATGACTTCCGTCCTCTCCCTCGTCGGTTTCCAGGCCATTCAGGACCCTCCCGACCATGCACTTCGGTCTTGCCTGGTTCCAGGTGTTTGGTGATTTCATTTAAAACCCCCTCCCTTCCAGGGGAGAGGGCAGAAAGTTCCCCGACGGCATGGCCGACCGAGGGGATAAACTGCCTAAGACGCGACTCTCCCCTGACTGGCCCCCGGCAGATTGGCGAGTTCTGATTCTGCGGTTTTTGTCAAGTTTTACGTCTGCCTCCTTGAGGTCAAGAACTGGCCGGGGCGGTGACCGGGTCTTGATGGATGCGCCCTCCGCCTGCGGCTCACGCATTCAGCCGGAACATCCTGAGCTTCAGCAGACTCTGGTTAGTGGTGGAGGTGCCTGTCAGGTAAAGATTAACATTGACAGGCGAAACAAGCCTGTAATGCCCTCCCGCGCCTTTCCGATGTCGAATGGTGAAGCCGGCCTGCCCGCCGTCTCCCTGCCGGTCTGCTGGCCTCAACAGTCATGAGCGATTGTCCCTTGAGATCTCAGTCGGAAATTTATTTTTCTTCTAAAGTTATTGAAATCATTCCGGAGTTCGTATTCTATGTGAATAAGTGCTTAGACAGGAAGGTGCGTTGAAAACATTGAAATAATTAAAATATCAATATAATCAATTTTCAAGCATGATTTTCAAAAGTTATAAGTACAATGGAAATTAAAATTATGACGGCATAACAAAGAATATCATTGGAGTATATCAGGAAAACCATCATTTAAAGCAAATTTAAAAAGTGCATCGTTTAAAATTCTATTTTATTAATTTGTCGGAATTATCATCACGAAGTTAAGATGTGCTACTCTCATAAATTAAGTATTACTTCAATTTATTATAGTATTATCGTTAATTGTCCGGTCAGTAGTTAGCCCCTTATCATGTGATTTAGGCACATTTTAAATCAGGACAATAATTATTCAGCATGGCAGTTTAGATCCATTATTAATTATTGCTCTTTCATGTAAATATGACCGAACGGGGGAGAACACGAAACCTTGCGGGCAGACGAGGGAGGCCAGCTCGCCGCTTTGTTCGCTCATATTTGCATGAACTGGGAATATAAATAATTGGTAACTGTTCAGGTGTCCCTCAATTGAGGACCTTTTCGGAGGAAGAGAGCCATGATGAGGAATCCAATAAATATTAAGAGTCAACAATGGATACTTCATGTGGAGAGAAAGATGTTCTGAAGAGGGTATTTTTGTTGTGAAAGGCATCTGTTGATCTCCTTTTGGGAGGGGCACCTGGATAGATACAATAATTGTAACTATTCAGCTATGGGGGAATTCCCTTCTATCACCTACACCTAATGGGTGATTACAGAGGGGGGGCACCAGAACAGTGGCTAATTTGCTTGACTAACGGCAAATAGATTCCTATAATTCCCCGGAAATCGGGACTGTCTGGAGGTGCCGGGATATTGTGAAGTGTCCGGGTTCGTCTCTCGGGTCCTGAAGATTCCTGTGATCCTGTCTCTTCCTCAGAGGTAATGCTCTTGTCGTTGTCAGCCGTATACAGTCTGGTTCTGGACGGCTCCTTCCCCACGCTTGCCTGTGCGGAGGGGGCCAGAGGGACGCTAACTGAAACTGAGGCATTCAGGGCTGGCATGATAATTGCATCTCTCTCTCTCTCTCTCTCTCTCTCTCTCTCTCTCTCTCTCATGCCGTAGCCGCTTTAAAAGACAACTCAGGCTCGTTCAAGCGTTTTCCCCGCCCTTTCTTGTCGAAAGGCGGGGGATTTTTTTTGCCGGATAAACTGTCCTGTTTAGGATTCTGTCTATGCGGTTTTTTATTGTCGCAGAAAAGTTGTCTGTTTGGCCACGGTTTCAATGGCTCTGTCCGAAAGCCAGTCGGTCTGGTCTGCCGACCAGATATTTTGGCTTTACCGTTTGATCTCATGACAGCGCCAAGTCTCCTCCGAGACCAGCTGTCCTGAGCCGAAGGGCGGCTGTCCGGTTCAACTCTCTTGTCCGTCTCTCAAGTCCGACTCTCTCTCTCTCTACTCAAGGCGCATTCGAAGAAAGCAGGCGTTTGGCCAGGGTCCCCACGTCCCCGCGGACGTGTTCATCTGTTCTGACAATATGGGATCCTGGGTAAGAAATGACTTTAATCTGAATCTTTAAGGCTCTGGAGCGAACCGAATCTGGTTTCGTCTCGCTGTGATAATTTCGCTTTAAACGTTGATCGATTTACCTTTAATAATGGTATTCGAAGCCCGGCTCTCTATGGCCTCATGTACCGTTTTAAACGATGACAATAATTATCAATCCCCAAGAAAATTTTCAAAATCTGAATGTTTTGTCTGATTGACCGCGCCAAATGGCTCATGCACCTCTCTTGCGCTCTGAGTCATGAACTGTCGGCAATTCAGGTTTTACTCCTGCTTTGAGTCAACGTTCAGGTTTTCCTTCATCTCTCCCCGGCCACGCCTCTCTTTCAACATGGACTACGTTGTCACGTGCGGGGCCGCCATCCTTGACGCTCCGTCGTGGAACTCTCTCTAGCCCCTGATTTGGTACCTTGCCCCTGGTTTTACGCCTTGCCCCTGGTTTTACGCCTTGCCCATGATTTTTCGCAAAGCCCAAGGCTGTCTTGCCACAGGCTGGTGACCTGAATCGTCAGGTCATACAGACTGGGAATTTGACCGTTTTGCCTTGGAAACTTCAAAACGGGAGCCGAATCCTGGCCGGGCGCGAGAACACTGATGACGGACGGGGGGACGAGATGGTCTGTCCTCTCTATTAAAAAATCAATTCCTGCTGCGGCCGTCACCGGTCATTGCCTATGTCGACACAGGCATCATGTTTGTTGAGGAACTGGGAACGAACAGGGAGGAAGACCTTGAATAACATATCGCATGTCCGGTCGGGCTCAGGGCAGGATTTTTCTGGACGTTTGGCAACTGCCGGGTTCATCGGCTTGACTCTGCTGATTTTGCTGGCGATGATCCCTGCTGTGTCATTCGCCGGAGTGACAGCGACAACCGATGAATTATATGAGATCCCAGAACCTGACGATTGGGAGGCAGGCGTCAACTTTATTTCAGGTATTACGTTGCTTGGTAATACCGTAACTGTCACTGACGGCGGGGATCCTTTGTCGTCTGGCAACAGGCTGACATTCAATAGTGCTGACATTCGAGGAATGAGCGTAGCCGCTGGCGGTTCGTTGACCGGAACTGTTAACGACAACATATTGACAGTCACCGGGGCTGCCGGCTCCGATTCTGGCAATGAGGCACAGTGGGCCGTGGGCGGGTTTGCGCAGGGGATACCCACAGCGGATCTGTTTGTAAACGATAACCATGTTGTCGTGAACACTCCAAACTTTGTCGTTCAGAAGTATATTATCGGCGGTCTTGCAGTGCCTGGGAATGCTCCCCCGGCGTATCCGCGCACAACTAGAGTAGTTGGCAATACCGTAACTTTTGAAGCGTCAGCAAACATGACTACCAATATCGAAAATATTTTCGGCGGGGCAGTAATGGGAGGTGGACTATTTGACGCGCAGGGGACAGTGTCAGAGAACGAGGTGATCATCGAGGACGGTTCTGGGGTCCGTGCCGGCAGCATAGCTGGTGGCAAGGTAGACGGGATGCTGGATTACACGCATCAGGCCAATATCTCGGTGACTGGAAACAAGGTTACGGCATTCAATGCGTCGTTGGTTGCCTTCGTTTCGATCTACGGCGGCATTGTGGAATCCGGCTCTGCCACTGAGCAGGGTTACTCCATATCCGTGTCCAGTAACGAAGTCACTCTCGATCTTACCAACGCCGACCTCCAGGACGTGGCTGGCGGATACGGCGTAACAATTCAGGGTGGACTGTTCCAAAGTAATACAGTTACCATTTCCGGAAGCACGACGAGAATATGGGGCCAGGTTGTAGGAGGCGGAAACAGTGACGTTGCCGGCAATGCAGACAATACTGCACGGTCAAACGAGGTAAAAATTAATGTCGGGGAAGTCCAGCGATCTGTGTTCGGGGGTTTTGTCACAACAGGTACGGTCGACGCCAACAAGGTGTATCTCAATGGCGGACGATTTTACTGGGACGTGGTTGCCGGCAGCGTGAAGAGCGGAAACGGCACCGCGACTGGAAACTTTGTTGCCGTCAACACGGAAGATGCTGCCGTCTCTGTCGGATGGAATACCAAAGGTGGCGTGTACGGAGCCGTTATCGATTATGGCAACGCATCTGGAAACTATGTCGACGTAAAGGTAGACGGAACACACAGCTTCACGGTTGCAGGTCCTGCATCAGGATACGGCATCGGCGGCGCCTGGCTCAAGGGAACAGGCGGCGTCTCGACAGCAGTTGACAACTGGACGAACATCAACATTATTGATGGTACCCTGACCAATGACAACGGCAATATCTTCGGGGCCCAGGTGGCGGGAGACGGAAGCGTTGACCTCAGCAAGGTCACTGTCAGGGTCGGTGCAGGCAACAGCCTGGCAAATGCAAACGGACACATTTTCGCCGCTCTTTTGCAAGGTGACGGGAACATCACCGACAGCGTCGCGAACATAACGGTCAGCGGACCATCGAGTTCATTGACAGCCAATGACATCTTCGCGGCAAAGCGGGAAGGCATCAGTTCTTCCGGAAACATTGACAAAGCCATGGTAGTGTTAAATGTCGATGGAGGAACGGTCGTTCTGGGGGCTGAATTGCATGGAGGCTCCAACGAAGGTTCCGGAAATGTCACCGGAAGCGGTGTCACTGTCATTGTCGGTTCAACATCAGGCTCCTCAGTGACGTTGTCAAATGACGGGATTGTCGGAGCTTCCGTTTATGACGGCTCCGCTTCCGACAACTATGTAAATTTGGATGTCAGCGGAGTTTTGACTTTTGGTAGCTGGGCGGGAATCTCTGGAGCATCTCTTGGCAGTAACAGTTCCGGAGATGCCGTCAATAACCAGGTCAACATTGAAATGGGCGGTACATCATCTTCTGTAACCGGCATATCGTCAATATCTGGCGGTTTTACTGACGGTTCCGGAAGTGCCATCGGTAACAAACTGTTCGTATCATGCAAGGATCCTGCTCTCTGCGGAACTGTCAGTGCAACCGGCTTGTCAGGCGGCAGGGCCAATAGCGGGGACGCTACCGATAACTTGCTGTACATTTCCGGAGCGGCAGCTACCGCCGGCGATGTTTCCGCAGGCTATTCTTATTCCGGCAATGCCGAGAATAACACTGCATATCTGACCGGCAGTTCCAATGTTACTGGAAATGTCACCGGAGGAAGTTCAGATACAGGCAACGCAGCCAATAACTACCTGATACTGGAAAATTTCAAAGACGATTCGACCGGCACCAGTGCGTATTATGGCGGCTATACAGGCTCATCAACCTCTGGAACTGCCATCGGCAACACAGTTGCAGTCAGAGGAGAGAGCACGCTCAGAAAACCAGTGTATGGCGGGTACGCGGTTGGCGGAACTGGCGATGTCACAGGCAATACGGTATATATTGGCGGCAAGCTGAATCTGGCCAACAGTTCCGTCAGTCTGGCTGGTGGTAGCAGTCAGTATGGCTCGGGAGACCATTTCTCTGGCAATACCCTCACGCTTGACTACATAGATTACAATCCATTATCTAATAATTTTAAAGATATCTCAGGATTTGATACTATCAACGCAAACGTTACGAGCGAATATGCCAAGGATGCGTTAGACACTGGGACTGGAAGAGCTCTCATCCCTGCCGAAGGATTAATTGACTTGGGCAACGGTTCCGGCAGGAACACCACCATAAACGCGCACATCACAGGACCAGAAGTATTGTCAGTCGGTTCCAGGATCAAGGTGTTTGAAGCTGTTTCGGTCGACTGGAACAATATCGACTTCAACCTCACCCGCAACCTGATGGGCTACGACTGCACCGGGTCCGCTGGCCAGTGCGAGATCACCGCCCGCTTCCCCCTTGACGAGGCCAAGGTTTTCTCGGAACTGCCGCTGGCTGACATCTCCTTCGTGAACCGGGGGGCCGACTTCGTTACCAGCCAGGCCATCCCGGCGGCGATTGCCAGCGTTTCCGGCACAGCGGGCGCGGCGACATTCGCGACAGTCGGCTACGGCTGGAGCCGCACAGAGACAGGATCGCACATAGACGTGAAGGGCGTATCCGGCGACGTGGGCATCGCCTTCGGGACCGAGACCTCGGCAGGTCCGTTCACGGCAGGCGCCTTCATCGAGTTCGGGGACGGCTCCTTCGACTCCTACAACGAGTTCGCCGGGATCCCGACCGTCCACGGCGAGGGCGACGTCTCCTACATCGGAGGCGGCGTGTTCGCGAGGCTGGACCTGGGCCAGGCTGACTCCAGCCGTCCCTACCTCGAGGCCTCGGCCCGCTTCGGAAAGACCGACGCCGACTTCGAGACCCGCGACTTCCAGGCCCTCGGTAAGGAGATGAAGTACGACATGGACGCCAAGTACTGGGGTTTCCATGCCGGAGCGGGCTACATCATCGACT
>JAISFP010000079.1 GCA_031263525.1 Deltaproteobacteria bacterium
GGCCATGGACGAGACCGGCAGCCCTTCGGCCATGGACGAGACCTACAGCCCTTCGGCCATGGACGAGACCTACAGCCCTTCGGCCATGGACGAGACCTACAGCCCTTCGGCCATGGACGAGACCTACAGCCCTTCGGCCATGGATGTGACCGGCAGCCCTTCGGCCATGGACGAGACCGGCAGCCCTTCGGCCATGGACGAGACCGGCAGCCCTCCTTATTGAAATACAGGATGTCCAGCGATGAAACCGGTCGTCTGCAGGCGTTCACGCCCCGCCGCCGATTGCCTAGTCGTGACTTTCGCCGTATCATTCCTGGACCTGTTCGCCGGAATGGCGCATGACTCGCTCCTCCTCGCGTCACCCGAAACTGAAACGGAGCGCGAGGCGCTCGCCCGCAGGGTCGGGGAGCTGGTGAACGCCCCGGGGCAGGATAACGCGGATACCCTGAACGCAAAAGTGGAACTCGCGGCCTTCATGAGCGTTCACGGGCAACATGAGACTGCCAGGGATCTCCATTCCCAGGTCGCCAAGACGCTCGAGATAACGCTCGGAATCGACAGCCCCGAAACCCTGGCCGCGAAGAAAGCTCTGGCCGGCGATCTCTGCGATCTCGGAGACAACGCCGGGGGCGTGTTATTTTTGCGGAGGTCGCCGAAGGCAGAGAGCGGATCCTGGGCCCGGAACATGCCGACACGCTGAACTCCAAAAACTGCCTGGCAAGGGCCGCGGCTAATCTCGGGGACTATGGCGCTGCTCATTTGACGGCCAGGTCGGTCATGGATGCGGCGGAACGTAGCCTGGGTCCCGAACATCCTGAAACCCTAATGGCTAGATATCACATTGGCGGCATCCAGTACTTGCTCGAAAATTTCGACGCCGCGCGAGATATTTTTGACCCGGTGGCCGACGCATTCCAGCGTGTCCTGGAGCCAGACCACAGGGACACGGTGAATTCAAAATTTTTGCTGGGCGTCACCCTGGCCATGCTTGAAGAAACCGGTGCCGAACTGGACTCGATCAGACAAGAGACGGGAGTCAGGAAACAAACGCTGGGCCCAGCTCACCGCGAAATGCACATGGCCGGCCATGAGACAGCCGTCGTCCAGTTCCGTCGCAAGGATACTCCACTCGATATTGCCACGCTGAAAACCGAATCGTACGAGCAGAAGTACGGGCCAGACCATCGTTACACGCTACGATCGAAGTCCGCCCTTGCTGAAGAGCTTCGCAAAAGCGGTAATTATCCCAAGGCCAAGAAAATCGAAGCCCAGGTGCTCGAGGCGAGGGCGAGGACGCTCGGAGCCGACCACCGCGACACGATAGCGTCAAGGATCTTCCTGGCAACTGATCACCGGGAACCAGGAGAGTACGCTGCAGCCCGCGAACTCGACGCCAGGGCCCGGGAGACGGCAGAACGGATCTAATGCCGATCGAAGCAGACGTACGCCGGAGCCTCCCCGCCGTCCGGAAAGCGTCCTGTCCAGTACGCGCGAACAGGAACCGGCCCGCTTCCTCACCTGCCGGAACGAGTAGGCGTACGGAAACCCTGCCGCCACACCTGCGTCCCGGCTCGGAGGCCGTCCGGTCACGGGCGGCTTGCCCGAATTCAAGGCGTCCCGGCTCGGCGGTCGTCCGGTCACGGGCGGCTCAGCCCGAAGTCAAGGCGTCCCGGCTCGGTGGCCGTCCGGTCACGGACGGCTCGCTCCGAGGTCCAGTCGTTCCGAACAGAGGCCGGCGGGCACCGGGTTGCTCGCCCCTAAGTCCAGTCGTCCAGGAACAGAGGCCGGCGGGCACCGGGTCGGCTCCGTCCGGCGTCCGGTACCTGGAGGCATCGGATGTCTCTCCCGCACCGGAAGGGCAGAAAAATGCAAAATTCATCAAATTTTTCAAAAAATATCAACTTATTGATTATTTACGTTCGACATCCCATCATTCTGTGCCGGAAAGTCGTAACCGGCCCGACTTCCGGCCCCTGACGTCGCCTGGCGGAATCGCTGTCCAGGCTGGCCACAGTCCATACGATCTTTCTTGTTTTGCACTCATTTCGGTTGTAAACTGCGGTATTGAAACGTGCCGCCGGCCCCCAGGAGGGGCCGCCCCTCCCACCGCAAGGAGCCCGCCGTGGACTTCCAGAGCTTTTCCAGCCTGTCCAAGCACTACCAGAGCGTCTCTCGCCTCCAGAGGGCGGCGGGGGCCGCGCTCCTTGACCTCCTGGACGTCCGGCCGGGGGAAAGCGTCCTCGACGTTGGATGCGGCGTGGGGGATCTGGCCAGGCGGATCAAGTCGCTCTCCGGGGCCGGCAGGGTGTGCGGCATAGACCCGTCCGAGGGCATGATAGCCGAGTGCCTGAGGCTCTCCCCGGAAGGGCTGGAGTTCGCGGAGGCCTCGGCGGAGACCATGTCGTACAACGACGAGTTCGACATAGTCTTCTGCAACAGCGCCTTCAACTGGATCGAGAACATCGAGCTCGCCGTCTCCAACATGCGCGACGCCCTGAAGGCCCACGGCCGGCTCGGCGTCCAGGCCCCGGCCACCAGCCGGTGCTCGCCGAACTTCTCGGCAGCGGTGGGCGAGTCGGCCAGGGACCCGGTCGTGAGGGACGCCATCTCCAACTTCAGGAGCCCCTGGTTCTGGAGGGAGACCCCCGAGCAGTACGCGGAGGTCTTCGGCAGGGCCGGCTTCAGGGTCCGCCACTCCGAGATTCGCCACTTCGAGACCCAGCACACGCGGGAGGAGGTCTTCAGGATCTTCTGTTCCGGGGCCATCATAGGCTACATGAACCCCGACTGCTACTCCGGCTCCGTGTCCGAGGAGCACCTGAGGATCTTCCAGGAACGCGTGAAGCTGGCGCTCTATCACCAGGCCGACGATTCCGGGCTGGTGAAGCTCATCTTCCACAGGATTTTCCTGGTGGCGGACAAGGCCTGAGCTACCCCCGCTCGACTTCCCGCCGGCTCCGCCCGGCCCCCTTCAGCCGGTCCCGCCAATGCCGCCCGGAGCCCGCCCCTGCGGATCGCCGTACCTCACCTTTTCATCCCGCGCGGCATCTGAAATGCCGAATCTCAGATCATTGATACCTCAGCCATACAGACTTTAAACCTGTTCTCTCTTATATTATTCGCGCCTGTGCTCTTCATTCTTCTTCACTCCGGCCCTTCATCCTTCGGCCTTCCCCCTTCCTCCTTCGGCCTTCGCCCTTCGGCCCGGATATCTTTAGCCTCTTTGATCATGAACTCCTAACCATACGATGTTTTATACCTTGAGCATCTAAATAGTTAAAAATTTTGCGCCTGGACGGTCAGACCCTCGTCCGGGTCGGTGAACCTGACAAATCGCGAAGCCACCCTCCTTACTGGAACAGGCGCAAATAATTTCCTAATTCCAGCAATGTGCATCAAAACGCCTTGCTGAGACTTGCGCCAGGCTTGACACCGCCGCCGGTCCTCTATCGCCAGGACTCGCCCTGCCCTCCGGTTTCCGCCCTGCGGCTCGGACCAGATCGGACCCTTCGGCCAAGATCCGACCGTTCCCTTCCGGTCCCACCCCGGCGGTAAAACCCGTGTAACTGTTCAGTTGCTCCTCTATTGAGAACCTTTTCGGAGTAAGAGAGACCTGATGAGGAACCCTTGAAGTTGAAGAGTCGACAATGGTTGCTCCATGTGGAGGGGAAGATTTTCTGCAGTGGATATTTTGGTTGGGGAGATACCACACTTGAGTTCCCCTTTGAGGGCACCTGAACTGTTACAAACCCTTCTGCCCAGACCCGACCTATCCCTTCCAGGCGTATCAGTTCACGGGAAGGTAGCCATTGCCGGAGGGAACCAGTCTTGGGCACGGAGGAAGGCGGCTCTGGACCCGCATGAAGGTCTCTCCGGTACTGACGGAAAAATGTTATGGCCCAGGAAGAAGGCCGAGCAGGACACGCAGGAAGGCCGACCTGCACCAAGAATAAGGATGAGGCGGGTCGAACTGTATTTCCCCTGCTTTCGTTTAGGAACTGATACGTATATAATAAGCTTTAAACGGTTACTTATCTGTCCCCTTACGCAACGGCAGCCATCGGCTGGAAAGAAAGATCCCATGGGCTACATCACCCACAGCGTCAAGAACTGCGGCAACTTCTCCGGCAGGGCCAATAGGACCGAGTACTGGCAGTTCTTCTTTTTCATGCTTGTTATAAATCTTGGTTTCTATCTCGCGACAACCTACATGGAATACCGGGGAATGTATGCCGACCCTCTTGACCCCATAGTAGCGATAGTCGGGGGAGCCTTGGGCCTGCTGGGGATCATCCTATTATTCGCGAACCTCGCCCTCATTTGGCGGCGCTCCCACGACGTCGGCATGTCCGGCTGCCTCGGCGTTATCCTTGTTTTTCTGGTAATAGGGATAATTCTGCTGGCCTTCATCCCGGGCAATTCCGGGCGCAACCATTTTGGCGAGCCCTTCGATCCGCACTCCCTTTAGGTGCCTCGCCTGCTAACGCCCCGGACGATGGGCCGGGGCAATCCCACCCGATTACGCTGGACGCCGGACAGAGAGTCTCGATCGACCCTGCTCCGCCTGAAGGTGCCGGACTCCAGGCAGATGGTCACGGTCACCCGGCTCCCTCTGACATTTACGGACGCCGGGCTGAAGGTGGCGGTCGCCCGACCTCGCCCGACGCCGGGCTGGGGAACACGGTCGCTAGGACTCCGCCTGAACCGACGTATCCCTTCACGGGCATATCGCCCTGGCCACAGAAGGAACCTGCCCTGGACCCGGAGGAAGGCCCTGGACCCGGAGGAAGGCACTGGACCCGGAGGAAGGCTCTCTGGACCCGGAGAAAGGCTCTCTGGACCCGGAGAAAGCCTCTCTGGACCCGGAATGGTGATGATCCGGGCCCTGCTTAAATTCCCATGCTTTCGCCATTGAACAGATACCTTCCAGGCAAGACCCGACCATCCCTCCCGACCGGCTCATCCCGTCCCGCCTCCGGTCAGGCTCCGACACGGGCCATCACTCGGCGAACAGGCTCCCCTCGGCGAAGGGGAGGTAGCCCACGGACATGTCGTCCTTCAGGCCGGTGCCCGTGAAACCCTTCGCCAGGGCGCTCTGGACCAGATACGAGAGCCTCCTTGCCGCCTCGTCTGTGGAAAGGCCTCCGGGACTGACGTTGGAGATGCAGTTTCGTTCGACTTCCGGTATGCCCGGGTAGGCGCCGTATGTCATGTAGGCCCAGAACGAGCTGGGCGAGCTCAGTCCCGGCCGTTCTCCTATGGGGTTCACCAAGCTCCTGGCCCCGAAGGCATGCGCCTGGCGGTCAGCCGCTGCCACCCTGCCCCTGGCGACTATCCAGCAGGAAGGGAGGTCCCCCGGCACCCAGGGGGCCCTCTCCAGAATCTTCAGTATCACCCCGACCGCCGTGGCGTGAGCCGCCGACGACGTCTGCCCGTCACAGACCACGAACATGATGTCAGGTGGGTTCCCCGCGAATGCCTTCGCCTCAGTCACCAGGCTCCAGGCTCCAGGATCCAGGCGGACGCGTCCGTAAGCCTCCGCCCCAGACCGGGTCGCGCCAGGAACTCCTCCCTGTCACGGGCCCCGCTCTCGAGGAGGAAGGGCCTGACCCATCCCCTCTCCAGCGCCTCCCTGACCCTGAGGGGGCTCGAAGGGGGTGCGGACCGCGTCCGCGACCATCGCGTGGTCAAGCCTGAAGGCCAGGAGATCCCCGGTGACGAGGCTCACCCTGGAGCGGCCCGGCCCCACCCGAGCTGGAGCAATGGCGCCCAACAACGGCATTCATCCTCGGCATACCCAGAAATCCACCCTCCATGCAGGTATCCTGGCCAAACGGCCCAAGAATTTGACATCTAGCGTCACCCATTCAGTCGTCCAGAATCAATTCTTCGAAGAATTGTCATGCCTGCTACCAATTTATAGGTAATATTAAAGCTTTAACCCTCAACATAGTGCTATCTATGCCAACACAAGACTATCAAGCTTGTCCTTCGGAAGACGCTGGCCAGTTTCAGCAACATGCCCTTCCTTCAACCCAGCCCCCCCGCCTCACTTTTAACAATGCCGTCATGAATATAGACAAAATGTAACTGTTCAGGTGCCCCCCCAAGAGAGCTCAACATGGGTGAACTTTTCAACTAAAAATAACCTCGCAGGAAACTCTACCCCGCAACATGAAGTATCCATTGTTGACTCTTCAATTTTTAGGCTTCTTCATTAGGGCTCTCTTCCTCCGAAAAAGTCCTCAATAGAGCGGCACCTGAACAGTTACGACAAAATAATCTATTTCCTTCTCACCTATCCATCCAGCCGTTGTGGACAACCGCAACACTACATTTAAATTACTACGTTATTCATACAGTCAGAAATTTTCTATCACTTCCCTGACTGGTTCCTGCGTTAGAGTACCCCTGCGATCCAGGCATCCCGTGACCGGTCATGGCTCGCACTGACCCGGCAAAGAATCCCTTGCAAGTCGAGTCTGGAAGTCTAACGCCCCATGTCTGCTTCTGCTCCTCCCCTTCAGCTTGCTTCCAGCGTCCAATTCAAGTAAAATTGTGACTCCTTTAAGGACGGGACGCCGTCCAACGGTCGATCGGCTCTCGGCAGGACAGAGCACCAAAGGAGGGACGTATGACAAACTCGGACGTTCGGGATATCCCGAAAATTGGCATCTCCGTAGCCGACTTTCCACTGCTGAGGACCGAAGGTTACGTCTACGTGGACAAGACAAAATTCGTTCACGATATTCTTACCGGCCCCCGTCGACGCCTTTTTCTTTCCCGCCCCAGACGGTTCGGCAAGACGCTTCTGATCGACACGCTGGAGAAGGCTGCTACCGGGAGGAAGGAGCTTTTTTCCGGACTCGAGATAGACAGGTTACGCAAGGACGCCGAATGGCCCCGTTCTCACGTGTTGCGGATCAGCATGAACGCCTTCGGGGACGACCCGTCCTTGCTGGACCTAAACCTTGCCACATCCCTTCAACTTTTCGCAGAAGTCAGGGGATTCACTATCAAGGAAAGGAACGCGGTTGGCAGCCTCACCCAAATTATTGAAAAACTTTACTGGAATTATGCGGATATCCCGATACTTACCCCAGGGATACAACCTAATAGCGGGCTGGTCGCGAACCGGAATAAGATTATAGTGCTGATCGACGAATACGACGCTCCCATAATCAACACTCTTACTGATTCGGACAAAATTAAAGTCGCAAAAAGTACCCTCCACGGATTCTACAACTCCTTGAAATCATGCGAAAGCATGATAGATCGTGTTTTCATAACTGGAATTACCAAATTCTCCCAATTGTCCGTGTTTTCGGCAATGAACAATCTTATGGATATCTCGTTTGAATCCGAATACGCGACAATATGCGGTTTCACTAACGATGAAATCACCAAATACTATTCCCCTCATCTTGATGTAGCTTTGGCTGAATTCCAAGACGTTGAAGAATTTGGTCCGCACTTCACCGGCGATTTACTCATGAAACAAATAATCGATTATTACGACGGATATAGCTGGAACGGCAAGGACCGCGTATTCAATCCTTTTTCGTTGCAATATTTTCTTTTCAAAAGAATTTTCGACAATTATTGGATTAATTCAGGAGGAACTAATTTCCTTCATCAAATGAATATCAGTGACGATATTTTCTCCAAAGTCTTCAAAGGGAAGTCCCAATTCAGCGGTAGCGTTGATGTCCAGGACGCAGGCAAAACTGATCCTATAGCGCTGATGTTACAGGCAGGCTATCTTACCGTACGCGAGCGACCGGTGTCAAAAAAGTTGTCCACGCTTTATCTTGCTGTGCCCAACAATGAAGTCAGCATGACTATCGTTCGGAAATTTATCGAAGATCGCGTTATCCCGTCCATTTCCTCGGACGACGACAATTTCACGCCAGAGCGTTGCGGAGAATTCTGCTCCCTCTTCTGCCAATTGCAATTTTCCCAGGCAGAGGTGCTTCTGCAATCTTTCCTGACCGCGATACCGTTCTCTTTGCATCTGGAAATGGAATCGTTTTACCACGTATTTCTTTTAACCATATTCAAGATGTGCAATTTTACTACCCTGCCTGAACGAAAAATTGCTCAAGGGATTATTGATCTTGTAATCAGTTCTCCTGAACACGGTAACATGGTGACTGAAATGAAATACGCTAAATCTGACAACACGTCAACCGATAGTCCCGTCGTCTCAGATTCCCCGCCGGGAACCGTAATATCCGCCAAGGACGACAGAAAACTTGATTCCTGCATCAAAGCCGCTTTCAGGCAGATCATAAAACGGGAATACCTCCTGCCTTACGTCGGCAATATACACCCGGTTCACGCAGTAGCTGTAGCCGTATGCGGCAGGAACCATGTGAGGATCAGAAGCTTGCCAGCCGAAGAGCTCATCAAGAGGTCGCACGAATTCCTCAGATTTAAGGAGGATCAAGACAATTATCATACAGGCCCCTGAGAGGAAGATCGGCTACGTCCGATACGGCAACGGAGGAACCGTCAGGCCCGACCAGCATGAACTAGCACAACCGTACCTCCACCCTTTCGCCGGGTCTGATGTCAGCCGGGGACAGCGACAAAAACTACCCGTGGAAAGATGCTTAGAGTATCCGAATGTCTCAGTCGGCATGTACATGTAGATTCCCGGCATGAAGGGCCCCAAACAGCACGTTCGAGGTTCATCTTATTCTGTACAGCTGCGTCATCCGCCACGGTCTGAACAATAGGCTCGCCAGGCATATTAAAGTACAATTCCTCTGCGCTCCGACCTCCGTGTGCCAGCTCAGCCCTGCGGAACAGTTCTTCGTCAAACTCACGCGCAACGCCATAAGGATATCAAGTTAACGTCCATGGAGGACATGGCCTGCGTCACAGGCGATTTCAAATAGGTCAACAACGAAACCACAAAGCCATGCGTCTGACGGAAAAAGAAAACTAATTGTTCCCGGATCCATAATTCACTTCCTAACTTTCGCGATTTAACACTGGTTCAATCTTAATTTTCCTATAAATCACATTTCCCGTGCTATTCCCTTCAAATGCCACCTAACATGGTGAACCTGACATGACAGGAGGTGTTTCATAAAGATGGTCTGAAGCCGTATGCAAGTGTGCTATGTGGAGAAATGAAAGCTGTGGGGGAAGATGGAGAGGATGATGGAGATTCTTTAGTGTGGAGACCCAACAAATAGGTACAAAAATGTCTTGTCATCTCATTTTGTGAGGGGTTGTGAACGGTTACCCCAAACCGTTAGAAATTTTCGCCTGTTCGGTAAGACTCTCGTCCGCATCGGTGAACCTGACTAAACTCGAAGCCACAGTCCTTATTGCCCGTTTGATCAAATGTTGGAATCTTCTTCCATGTTTTAGTGGCGAATCATAGCGAGCAGATGCCAGTACTGGGTTTTGCCCGGCCTTTCCACACCTGGACTGATAGCTTAATTCCAACATTTGATTAAACGGGCAATACCGTTACAAACGCAAATATTTTTTTGATTCCAGCAATGTGCTCCTAAAGCCTTTACCGCAACTTGCATCAGGCATGACACCGCCGCCGGTCCTCTCTCGCCCCGACTCGTCCTGCCCTGCCCTGACCTCCGGCTTCCGCCATTCGGCCCGGACCTGGTCAAACCCTTCGGCCAAGTTCCGACCGTTCCCTGACTGTCCAGTCCCGACCTAAACCTTTGTCCCTTACCCGACCGCTCCTTTCGGCCCGGACACTGTCGAACCCTTCTTCCCAGACCAGAGCTATCCCTTCCAGGCAAGACCAGACCTATCCCTTCCAGGCAAGACCAGACCTATCCCTTCCAGGCAAGACCAGACCTATCCCTTCCAGGCAAGACCAGAGCTATCCCTTCAGGCCCGGCTCGGGCCGGGCCGGGCCGGGGCTCAGCCCGTCCCGCCTCCGGTCATGCACCGCCCCTGGCCATCACTCGACGAACAGGCTCCCCTCTGCGAAGGGGAGGTAGCCCTCGGGCATGTCGTCCTTCAGGCCGGTGCCCGTGAGGCCCTTTGCCAGGGCGCTCTGGATCAGGTACGAGAGCCTCCTTGCCGCCTCGTCCGTGGAAAGGCCTCCGGGACGGATGTTGGAGATGCAGTTCCGCTCGCCTTCCGGTATGCCCGGGTAGGCGCCGTATGTCATGTAGGCCCCGAGCGAGCTGGGCGAGCTCAGTCCAGGCCGCTCGCCTATGAGGTTCACGACGATCCTGGCCCCGAAGGCGTGGGCCGCGTGGTCCGCCGCGGCCACCCTGCCCCTGGAGACTATGCAGCAGGGCGGGAGGTCCCCCGGCACCCAGGGGGCCCCCTCCAGGAACTTCAGTATCACCCCCGCCGCCGTGGCGTGGGCCGCAGACGACGAGTGCCCGTCACAGACCACGAACATGATGTCAGGGGGGTTCCCCGCGAAGGCCTTCGCCTCGATCTCCAGGAGCCTGGCGGACGCGTCCGTGAGCCTCCGCCCCAGATCGGGCCGCGACAGGAACTCCTCCTTGTCACGGGCCCTGCTCTCGAGGAGGACCGACCTGACCCCTCCCCTCTCCAGCGCCTCCCTGACCATGAGGGGATCGAAGGGGGCGCGGACCGCGTCCGCAGCCATCGCGTGGTCGAGCCTGAAGGCCAGGAGATCCCTGGTTACGAGGCTCACCCCGGAGCGGCCCAGCCCTACCCGCGCGGAAGTGTGGCTCTTCAGGCAGTCCAGTGGCCCCCCGCCACGGACTGCCTCGCCGCCTGGGGACGTGCCGGGCCCGTCCGGAACGGGTACGTCCGGAACGGAGCCGTTCAGCACGGAAGCGGCCGACACCGACGCGCCGGGCCCGTACGGAGGCGACCCGCCTGCCTCCGGGCCGTGCTTTCGGGGCTCCTCAGGGACGGCGGCTGCCGCAGACCTCGCTTTGCCGGACCTGAAGGTGCCCCTCCGGCGGCCCTGGGCGGACCCCTCCGCCGCGGACACCGGAGTGTCGCCCCCGGGATTCCCGGCCGTGAGGCCGGCTGTAACGGCCCCGGTCACTACGCCGGCCTTCTTGGCCTCGTTCACCCAGATCTTCTCCCAGTACCTGATGTCCATCTTGAACCTCCCTTCCCTCCGTCTCGCCTGGCCTCATGCCTTCCGAGCCCGGTAGCCAGACTTCAGACCACGAGCCCCAGCCTTCCAGCTTCTGGAACATGGCGTCTAGTCCTCGGCCGCCCGGATTCTGGCTCCGAACATCAGACCTTCGGCCTTCCGTCCTCGGCCCCCGAATTCTGGCTCCGAACATCAGACCTTCGGCCTTCCGTCCTCGGCCGCCCGAATTGTGGCTCCGAACATCAGACCTTCGGCCTTCCGTCCTCGGCCGCCCAGATTCTGGCTCCGAACATCAGACCTTCGGCCTTCCGACCTCGGCCGCCCGGATTCTGGCTCCGAACCTCTAACCTTCTGCCTTCCGACCTCGGCCTCCCGGATTCTTGCTCCGTAACCATTCAGGACCCCCTACCCCCTTTAAGTCCCAGCCGAGAGTTTTTTTCAATATCGATGAGTAAATAGGTAAGTGGAGGCAGAAAGGAAAGTTGACCAGTTGGCAGCAACCAAA
>JAISFP010000046.1 GCA_031263525.1 Deltaproteobacteria bacterium
GAGGTCGTGTCCTTGCCGGCCGCCTTCGTGGCGGGCGCTGGGACTGCCGAAACTTTAGTTACTCCTGCCGTTTCTGCCGATTATCCGCTTGGCTCCTACTCTACCGCTCAGGATGCCTCCCTTGCTCCGGGGGCCGAGGACCTGACCGAGCCGCCCGCCTTCGAGGCGGGCGCTGGGACTGCCGACACTTCAGTGTCACCTGCCGGTTCTGCCGATTATCCCCTTGGCAGCTACTATCCCGGCCAGGATGCCTCCCTCGCTCCGGGGGCTGATGACCTTGCCGAGCCGGCCGCCTTCGAGGCGGGCGCTGGGACTGCCGACACTTCAGTGTCACCTGCCGATTCTGCCGATTATCCCCTTGGCAGCTACTATCCCGGCCAGGATGCCGTCCTTGCTCCGGAGGCTGATGCCCCGGCCAATCTGACCGAGCCGACCGCCTACGAGGCCGCCCCGGAAGCGATCGAGCCCTGGTCCGAACAATCCCCGGATGCCGCGGACGCTTACGAAATCGTCCCCGACGACATCGTGATCGAGGAGGCCGAGACCTGGGCCGGGCCCGGTTCCAGTACCGCCGGCTCGGAGGAGGCCGGTCCCCCGGCCGTACCTGCCGAGGGGGAGGAGGGGCCAGACGAGGCCGAGCCGTGGTCCTGGATGGACGCCTACGATGCCGGCGCGTTCGACAAAGGCCCGCCGGCGGCTTACGGCGAGCAGGAGATAGTCTCGGCCGAGCCGGCCGCCCAGGCGGAAGGCCCACCTGGACTGGCGTCTCAGTCGGATTCGGCAGAACATGCCGCCGGAGCCCACGATCTCTCCGCCCATGCCGAGAGCCCTGAGCTGGCGGACATCCTGGCCGAGCCGGCTGCCTACGAGTCAGGAGCCGAGGCTCCGGTCCCGCCTGCCGATTCGGCCTCCGGCTCAGTTGGCGCCTACGACCCCTCCCCGGACGCCTATACAGAAGTGCCGGGAGCCCCGGCCCGGCCTGCAGCCCTCGAGACGGCCCCCGAAACAGCCGAGCCTCGGCCAGATCCCTCCCCGGAGGCGGCTGACGATTACGGTATCGTCCCCGACGAAGTAATGGTCGAGGACGCCGGGCCATGGCCAGCTCCCGCTGCAGATGCCGTAGCCGCTGAAGAGGCCGATCCCTCGATCGAGCCGGCAACCTATGAGACAGAGGCCGAGGCGGCCGGGCCGGCTGCCTATGAGACAGAGGCCGAGGCAGCCGGGCCGGCTGCCTATGAGACAGAGGCCGAGGCGGCCGGGCCGGCTGCCTACGAAACAGAGGCCGAGGCGGCCGGGCCGGCTGCCTATGAGACAGAGGCCGAGGCTGTCGAGCCGGCTGCCTACGAAACAGAGGCCGAGGCGACCGGGCCGGCTGCCCATGATGCGAAAGCCGAGGCCGAGGCAGCCGAGCCGGCAGCCCATGATACGGAAGCCGGGGCCGAGGCAGCCGGGCCCTGGACCGAAACATCCCCGGTGGCCGGTGGCGTTTACGGAATCGCCCCCGACGATGTCATGGTCGAGGACGACGAGCCATGGGCAGATCCCGTAGCAGATGCCGCAGCCGCTGAAGGGGCCGCTCCCTCGGTCGAGCCGGCAGCCTATGATGCGGAAGCCGGTGCCGAGGCAGCCGGGCCCAGGACAGAACCATCCCCGGTGGCCGGTGGCGTTTACGGAATCGCCCCCGACGATGTCATGGTCGAGGACGACAAGCCATGGGCAGCCCCCGCTACAGATGCCGCAGCCGCTGAAGGGGCCGCTCCCTCGATCGAGCCGGCATCCTATGAGGCAGAGGCCGAGGACGAGGCTGTCGTGCCGGCTGCCTATGAGGAGGAGGCCTGGACCAAGGCAGCCGAGACCTGGATCCAGCCCTCCCCGGACGCAGCAGACAATTACGGAATCTTCCCCGACATCGTCGCTGCCAGGGACGCCGGGCAATGGGCTGAGCCCGATGCCGTCGCCTCAGCGGAGGCCGGAGCCCCTGCCGCCCCAGACGGGTACGGCTGGGACGCCGATGCCGTTGCAGCCGGGACCGGAGATGCCATGGAGGCCGAACGGCTTGCGGCCTTTGACGGGGACGCCTGGGACGCCGAGGCGGCGGAGGCCATCGGGACAGATGCCGGATACCCCGTGGCTCCCGACCCTCTTGCCGCCTTCGACGAGGACGACTGGGACGCCGAGGCCGCGGCGGCCATCGGTGCCGAGGCGCTGGCCGCCCTGGAGGCCGCTCCGGAAGCCGGCGAGCCCTTCGACCTGGATGCTCCTGCCGAGCCGGCCCCGCTGTCCCCGGACGACCCTGACGAGTCTCCCCCGGACACGGACGCCTGACCTCCGGCTCTTTAACCCCCAGGGGGCACAGGCCGTTTCGTCCCCTGCAAGGCCCTCTTCAGGTTCCGCGCCTCTGCACTTTCCGGTCCATCACGGACCTTTTCCCATCCATTTCCGGACCTTTCCAGGCCGTTTCCTGTCCCTGCCGAGCCTTCTCCAGGCCATTCCGGTCCCCTTCAGGTCCCCTTCAGGTCCCTTCTGAATCCTTTTCCGGATCTTTCCGGACCTTTTCCGGGTCTTTCCGGACCTTTTCCGGTCCATTCCCTCTCACTTCCGTTCGGCTCCGCCCCCCAAGACGATTCCGCCGGCCTGGCCGGCGACCTTCCAGCCGGCGCCCTGGCCCCCCCGGAAGCCAACAGCCCCATCCGACCCCTGCCTGCCGCCCCGGACGCCGGTCCGGGGGCCGGACCGGCAGGCCCCCGAGGCCACACCATGCCGCGTGACGCTGACGGCCCGCCCCCCGCGGGGCCCGGAGGCCCGGAGAGCCCCGACGACACCTTCGAGCTGGACCTCTCCGAGAAGGAACAGGCCCTGGCCTCGGTGAGCATCACCCCGGGGGGCAAGAAGGCCAAGGACTCCACCCACGCCCTCGAGGAGCCCGGGGCACCCGCCCCGGGGGCCGCCATAGCATCCTCCATGAGGATGCTGACTCCGACGCCCCTCCTGGAGCCCGTGCTCGCGGGCGAGGGCGATGGCGAGCACGCCGGGGACGACCCGGCAGGCATACTGCCCCCGCCGTGCCTGGCCAGGCTGGGAGGGAAGCAGGCCGTCAGGGTCGCGAAGGAGGGGCCTCTCGCCTGGAGCCTGGCCCCCGGAGGCAAGTGGCCCGTCTACGTGAGGCGCAGGGCGCTAGGGTGCCCGGCCTCGGCCCTGGAGCTCCTGGAGCTCGCCCGCGCCGCCCGCCGCTGGGGTTCCGACAGGCTGTGCCTGTCCCCCCAGGGGGATCTGGACATGTTCTTCAACGACATGGAGTCCTTCGTCCAGGCGGGGGAGTCCCTCACGGGCGAGCCCCCGGCACCCCCGGGGACCCGCCCCGACGGCGGCCCGGAAAGGCGGGCGGCCGGGGCGGGAGCCCTGGGAACCCGCCCAGGCGGTGCCCCGGAAAGACGGGCGGCCGGGACGGGAGCCCCTGACGGAGACGCCGGGGTCGGCGCGTCCGGGACGACGACCGCGCCCGGCCCCGCGGCGGCAGCGGGAGGCGCGTCAATCGGGGCCCCGCAGGGTGCGGCCGCCGGAGCCGGCCGTGCCGGGGCCTTCGTCGGGTCCTCTCCCCAGGCGGGAGCCGGACCGGGCCTTGACGTGACCCCCGTCGGGTTCGCTCCCCTGGCGGGTGCCGGAGCCGGCCGTGCCGGGGCATTCGTCGGGTCCGCTCCCCTGGTGGGAGCCGGGCCGGGCCCTGACGGGGCCCCTGTCGGGTCCGCTCCCCTGGCGGGAGCCGGGCCGGGCCTTAACGGGGCTCACGCGGGGACCGAGGCCGGGAGGGCCGCAACGGCGGGACCCCGCGACGTCTCCCACCTGGTGGACAGGCCCGGCTCTGACGGCACCGGGACGGACGGGGAGAGGGCCGGCCCGGCCCGGACCGTCCCCCGGAGGCGCAAGGGGGGCCCGGCCCTGCTCTCGCGGTGCAGGGGCCTCCTCTTCTGTCCCAACGCCGCCGTGGACACCATGGGGGCGGCGGAGCTCCTCCTGGCCATCCTGCGGGAGGACGCCCCGGGGGCCAAGGCACAGCTGTCCATCTCCATACACGGGTGCCCGGCGGGCTGCGGCTTCGACTGCGGAGTCTACGAGTACACGGATCTCAGGATCGTGGGCAGGAGGACGGGGGCCCCTGTCCCCGACCAGGAGCTCCTGGCGCTCTCGCCGAGGACGGACAGGCTGGCGGAGGACTGCCCCTCAGGGGCGCTCGCCAGATCCCCGGAGCCCGGCAGGGTCCTGGACCTGGACGAGTCCAGGTGCGTGAGGTGCGGCTCGTGCCTCGCCGCCGACCCCTCGTTCCACTGGCCGTCCCCCCAGGGCTCGTACATGTCCCTGGAACTGTCCGGAAGAAGGATAGCCCCGCCCAGGACGTTCCTTCCTCCCAGGACCCTGGTGGAGCGCTCCGACGACCCGGAAGATCTCTTCCGGAAGATTTCCGGGCTGGTCGCCCTTTTCAGGAAAGACGGGGAGAAGAACGAGATCCTGAGCGACTTCATGGACCGCGCGGGGCTCGCGGATCACTTCGTCTGAGGGGGCGGGTCCGGCACCGGGGCCCGCGGCCGCGTCCGGCCAGGTTTCCCCGCCCCGCCACCGCCCCCGGACAGGACAGCCCGGCCCCGGACGCCGCTCGCCGTGCCCCACGGAAGGCCAGCGCCCGGCATTCCCGCGCCCAGCTCCTTCAACTCGGGACGCGTTCGTCCCGAGATGCCTTTTTGTGCGTGATGCCGAACGTCACCCTCCATGCTGTGCCTTCCATGAACCGGAAAGCCTGCGGGCCGGAATGACGGCAGGCAGGAAAGCCTGCGGGCAAGAATGAACTTTGCAAGAAAGAAGCTCATGTTATTTTTTAACATTAAAGCTCATGCAAAGCATAATTCAAAAGCTAACATCTACATTTTTTGCAAAATAATAGCAATTTGACGATTTTCAGTCCTCCCGCGCCAGGCCGCAGGCCCCAGTCAGCAGGCCGCTGGCTGCAGGCCCTCTCGGACCGACACTTCCGACGCCGAGCCGCCCTTCCCGACCCTGCCTGAGGGCCAGACCTTCTGACCGGCCACCGGACCCGCCTCCGGCCTTTCCGGACCTGGACCCGCTCCATTTATTGTCACATATGGTGCCAGAAAGGATCTATGAAGATTGACAAGCACTCCTAAAAGCATAGCAGCGCTCACGAAGCACGTTCCTGCGTCCTGTCCGTGAACCGCAGACCATCCTGCCCCGCAGAATGCCCGAAATGTCAAAAAAAAACAGGTGTCATGCTGACTATATGCCAATAATCCCTTACAAATAGGCAACTTAATAAATAATATTCACAAATATCCGTATCAATAGAGACATATCAGACAATAATTTATCATAGTTCAATCTACTCAAGGTTAATTTTGATACAGATGTCAAATACTGAAATACACTAAAGGATAAACATGTTGGATATGATTCATTATCGTGTGATGACAGGACGGAGATTCAACGACAGTACGCCGGAGATCCGTCCTCTGCCGCAAGGGGCGGGCCGGGCCGCCGGGACTGGAAAGACCCAGAACAATGCCATATAATCGCCCTGAAGCCAATAGGCCCAGCCTGGAATCAGCTTACGCCCTTACGGGCTGACCGTGCGCCCCCCTCCCCTGACCCGGGGGACGCCGAACTCCATGCCGCATAAAGCTGCCGCACGGGACCCGAACGTTTTGCGGCTACAAATTGTCATCTTGCCTTTCCAGAGATCCTGCCGCATAACCCTGCACATTAAACCCATGAGGCAAAAGATATGAAATACAAAATCCCCACGCTCTCCCTTCTCGTCCCGCTCCTCGCGGCCTTCCTGGGCCTGGCGGCCCTTCCCGCCCTGGCCCAGGTGCCGCCCAGCTGGTCGACCTACAGCTCGGCCGACGATCCCCGGCTGAAGGACTTCGGCGAGCTCACGGCAAGATACCCCCCGTGGTTCACGGCGACCGGAGCGGCCGAGGCGGACTCCGAAGCGGGAAGGGCCGCGATAGACATAGCCGCCGGCGAGAGCAAGGACGGGGGTCACCAGTACAAGCTGACCGCCGTCATCATGAAACTCACCCCGGAGACGGCGCAGTCGCTGGATAAGGCCAATTCTGAAGAAATCTGGAGAGCCCTCGGAAACGACTTGCGTTCCGATCGCGCCGGAGCGTATTCAGGGACTCGGCCCCTGCTCTTCAAGGGACTGCATGCCGCGGACATGGACCAGTCCTCCCAGAACGCGACGCGGCACGAGGGTGACACCCCGAAGAAGGCCGTGACGGTCAACCGCCTCGTGATTTCCGGGCTCCGGCTGTACATGGGGGCATGCACCGTGTTCGGGATGACGGAACGCGAGACGAAGTTCAAGGGTTTCTCGTCCCGCTCGATCCCGACCGTGTCCAACATATGCACCCCGTTTCTGAACTCGCTTGAACTCGGGCATCACACTGGCAACCGTCACCGGAATTCTGGACCGACCTTCTACTACTGATCGCCCGGACAAGCTACCGCTGATCAGCCGGACCGGCTGCATCTGGCCGGCCAGCCGGACCAGGCCGCTTACGGCTGGCCGGCGGGCGCAACATCATCCCTGCCGGCCGGCCGGCCGGCCAAAACGCCCGGCACCCTTGGACAGCCCTTTATATCCCCGAAAAAAAAACTCCGGTCGCCCCTGAACCTGCCCTGCCCCTCCCTGCCGCAACGAGTGGGCCAGGGCATGGCCCGGAAACGGCACACGGAAGCAATACCTCCGAAACAGAGCCGCAAGACTTGAGAGCCGGAACCATGTCCCGCAGAACCCTGCCGCTTACCCTTCTCGTCCCCCTCCTCACGGCCTTCCTGTGGGCCGTCGCCCTTCCCGCCAGTGCCCAGGACACACGGGACTGGCCGACATACGGCACAAGTGACGTCCCCGAGCTCGAAGGCTACGGTGATTTTTCCGTCAGCTACCCGGCATGGTTCGAGGCGATCGGCGAAGTCAACGTGGGCGGCGACGACCAGAACGCCCAGATCAAAATCGCCGCCGGCGAGAGCCGGAGCGGAGGGCACAAATTCGAGCTGGTCCTCCTCATCGTGCCCGTAAACCAGGAATTCATACAGCAGCTGGACGGGCCGGAGTCCGCCAGCGTCTGGAACTCCGTAGGCGAGGATTTCCGCTCCGATCCATCCACCGGGACCTTTTCCGGAATGAGGCCGCTCGTCTTCAAGGGCAACAAGGCGGCCGACTTCGTCAACTCGGCCCTGGACGCCGTAGACCCGGAGGACGGAACCCCCACGTACGTGGTGATGGCGAGCCGTCTCGTCGTCTCGGGACTCCACCTGTACATGGCCGTGTGCGGCGCCTCCGGTATTTCAGAGGATCAGGCGCGGCTCGAAGGGTTCGCGTCACGGGAGATCCCTGCTGTGGCGGAGGTCTGCCTGCCCTTTCTGGACTCCATCGAAGTAAAATAGCTTACGGCAGGCATGAAAGACACCTCTTTCACATGCCCTTCCGTTCATGCCGCTCAGAAATTTGAGAAACGAATGGAGCGTTCGCAACGTTCGCAGCATTCGAAACGGCATAAACGTCTGAGCGACTGAAGTTACCGAAGCGCCTGAACTACTTAAACATTCAGTCGAAATGACGTCAGGTTCCGCCAGGCTTCCTGCATGATGCTTGATGATTTGTTCTAAGTTATCAATTTTCTTGCATTAGCATAACTCTTGAGCGACAAGCCTTGACACCATGCATGGATTTTGTTTCCAGCTGTCACCCGAGAGCTTGCAATAGCAATCTTCCCTGACACAATAAGAACAGATTGAACATAATATCAAGATTAAATTGAACATAGCTCAAGAACAGATTGCGCATAAGCTGAATATGCTATGCTGTCCCATAAATTTATAATATTGCAAGTTTAGTCAATGTCGTAATTTTTGACTATCAGCCCAGGGATTTAAAGATTTGGCAAACATCCAGCCCTGGCATCTCCTCACCATGATTCGCTCTTAAAATATTGAAGAAGATTCCGGCATTGAATTCAAATGGTAATGTCAATTATTTCTTACAAAGGCTGTATGGTAGCTTCCATTTTAAAAATTATACAAACAATGTTAATTTCAGATGTCCAACATTCAAAGATCACTCCGTCAAAAATTTTGTTCGATCCAGAAACGGTCTCAGACATTTCTTGCCACTCAAGTATTACCCGTTTAATTAAATGTCGGAATCTCCTTCCATCTTTAGAGACCGAATCATGGCGAGGACATACCAGATCCGGTTGGTTTCACAATCTTTCCGCCCATAGGCTGATAGCCAAAATTCCGACATTTAATTAAACGGGTAATAACTTTTTCAATGGATTATTTTAAATTTTTTAAAAATTCATGACATTATTCTATTCGTTAAATACATTTTACATATATTACCAGTCCAAAAAAATGCAGAAATTTTGCTATTAGTCCAGGGATGGAAAGGTCTGGCAAACACCCAGACTTTGCATCTCCTCTCTATGATTCGCTACATAAATATGGAGGAATATTCCGAGATTTCAATGGACTGGTTATATTTAAAAATTACTTTAAATTCCAGTCACTGTTCAGATGCACCCCGAGGGAAAATCGAGAAGGGGACATGCCTGCCGGAGAAGACATTAAGGCGATAGACCCAGGCCGGAACCCGTTGAACGGCCCGGCCCCGAACCTCGCCAGCCGATCCTCTCCGTAGGCGTCCCACGGTCCTCCAGAACATATCTGTCTCATCCTGGGCGGGCCGCCCCGTGCCTTGGAACCACTATGGCGCAAATCATCTCTTGCCCTTCCTGCCGACATCCTATATCATCTCAAGTATCGGTGTGCCCCCACTGCAGCCATCCGTGGGCCAGTGCAGGACTCCCCTTGGAGGATGCCGTAAAGGCAGGGGAAGCTTCCCGGCCCGAGAACAAGGCGTCTTTCACGATGAGGAACAAGCGTTACCACAACGTGCTGGCAGGCATCTGCGAAAAGGCGACTGCCGGCTCGCTTCTGGTGGCCATGTTCCAGGGCAACTTGAAAGCCTTGCTTGTGACCGCCCTGTCTCTCATCTTCACTCTGCTTTTGACCTGGCTGACGCCGGACTGATCCAAGGAAAAGGAGGCTGTCATGGACGCCTATGACGGGGTGATGCTCTTCCTTCTGGGCATCTTTATCCTCGGCTGTGCTTTTAGAATCGTCGGCGACAAGATAATCATCCCCCGCCTCGAGAAAAAGGATGCGGAGGAAGCTCGTGCGGCCTCCAGGACCCTGCTCTCGCCGGACGGCCAGCCACTGCAGCGGGGGGGGAAGACCGGGCGAAGTGCATGAGCCCGGCCAGGCAGCGACCTCCGTTAGAGCGGAGACCACTCCTTCGTCGGACAACCTGTCATCCGCCACCTGACGTCCAGGCGGCTCTCAGCCTGCGGCGACCCTGTCTCCGGGAGCCTCTCCCGCCCCGGACACACAGCGCCATTGTCGCAGACCGGGAGCCGCCCTTTCATTTCCTCTGCCGTGAATTGGTTCCCCTCCCCTGCCGTCAGCCGCTCCGGCGAGCCCGCGACCGACCGACCGACCAGCGACGTCTCTTTTCACTGCCAGTGCGGACCTGGCAACAGAGGACGGCCAGACCGGTCACAGGAGAGAGAGGACAGGTGCCATGAAGGAGCTGGCCCGATGCCTTATGACCAGCATGATCCAGGAGAGGAGCTTGCCGCTCCCATGGAGGCTGGCCAGCATGATCACTGCGGGCGCGGGAGGAGGGCAGCAGCCTTGTGCCGAGGGGGGGAGCGCGGCCTCCTCCCCCGCGACCGGACACTCCCGACTTTCCGGGGCCACCCAGTCCCCTCCCGCACCCGTCTGTGACGGGCTTCCAAGCCAGTCCGCACATTTTCAGAGCCTGCACGGGCCATCCTTTCCGTATCCGTTCACTTACGAAACAGGGGGGACTCCCTCCCGGCCCAGGGCAGCCTCCCTCCCGGCCGGGCATGAGCCTTCAGCGGGGACAGGGGGCCGGCTCCCTCCCGGCTCAGGGCACCTCCCGCCGGCCTCAAGGCGACTTATTACGCTTCCGGATAAATATTAGAAAATGTTGAAATCTTTTCCCACATTATGGGAGCGTGTCATGGCAAAGAGATACCAGATCTGGGTTCTTGCACTGATTTCTCTCCCCTGGAGCGATAGCCAATATTATAACATTTAACCGAACTCGTAATATTGGATGATCGGTAACCATTAAGATGCCTTAACCGCTTCCAATGAGTTGCGCTGGGCGTCAATGAAATTGCCTCTGAAATTTTAGTTAAAGCGGTAGATAGCAGAAATATGGTTACGCGAGAGGGAGGGAGAGCAAAAAGTGTCCGTTTTCGAGAGACAACTGAATGGTTACAACTTTATGATATTGTTTATACTTTTTTTGTTTTGTCAGACACATAACATCCTGTGTATTCACATCGGTTTCAATTTCTTGTATCTTTATCATTATTATCAATTGCCAAATTAAATAATGTCTGAATCTATTTTAAAAATTCAATTTCTGTATTTCCAATAATTCAAGAATCCAAACAGATCTCGAACTTTGGCTTACAGGTTAAGACACATTCTGATTGTTCCAGACAGCTCAACGCAGCTCCAGAAAAAAACAGCAGATCGTAAAATAATCTCATGATGCCCAGCGGGACGAGTCATCCTGGACTCGGAATCGTTCGGAAAACGGCTCCGCACATCGGGACACACCGGTTCAGGCCCCACAAGATCATGCCTGGCTGCCGACACCCAGATGCATATTGCCCGCCGTTTTTCCCATGGAAAAACGAGAGCCCCTGGCTCCCGTCCGTCAATCTAATTGCTTGTGTTGCTTCCGCGGAGCGCCCGCCCGATCTCTTTCCCGGGACACGCCCCACAGGCCGGCAACGCCTGGTCTTCAGGCGAGGAAGCGAGAGACGTCCTCCCGGCATTTCCTGAACCTCGCCCCGGTCTCGGCAATTCTTCTGACTCCTTCGCTCCTGAGCCGGACCGTCTCCCGGCCCTCACCCTCCCAGTTAGGACCGTCCATGGCTCCCCTCTCTCAGGCAGGACCGTCCATGGCTCCCCTCTCTCAGGCAGGACCGTCCATGGCTCCCCTCTCTCAGGCAGGACCGTCCAGGGCTACCCTCTCTCAGGCAGGACCGTCCAGGGCTACCCTCTCTCAGGCAGGACCGTCCAGGGCTACCCTCTCTCAGGCAGGGCCGTCCAGGGCTTCATGCTCCCCCGGTCAGAGGGCGACACTGCCTTCACGCTCCCGAGCCGGACTGTGACCCGGCCTTCACGCTCCAGGGCAGAGTCCTCTCCCTGCCTTCACGCCCCGGAACAAAACCGTAACCCGGACTTCAGGTTCAGCGCCTTGCCGTCCCGGCCACCTCGCCCCAGGACACGGAACTGCGGACCCGCCACTTACGACGGAACCACGGGCCCGTTACCTACCTACGGAATTGCAGAACGAGAGGCGCGGGGAGGCCGCAAGGGCGTCTCAGGCGTGCGCCACCGGCCCGGCCAGGGTTTCCAGGCTGACGTACTGCAGATCTGACCCCATGGTCTTGCGGGTCAGCTCCGCCAGTTCCCTCATCCTCCGCTGGAGCTCCCGCTCCTCCTTCTTCATGCGGTGGTGCTCCCAGATGATGGAGCCGAACATCGCCGCCAGACAGAAACCAGAATATACGTAGGGCATAAGCCACCTTCTTGATTTTTCCGCCGTAAGGCCTTATCTTTGGTCACCTTGACGCCCCGGAAGGGCCGCCAGCCACGCCGTCCCGGCGGGTTTCCCCGTTCCGGTTGCCGGACTCGCGTTCCTACAGCAAGACCTGGGCCAAGTTAAGGCCCACCATGGAAGGTATTTTTTTCCGCCCAGGGGGTACGCCTCAGGACAGTTCCACTGCCGAGCTCACCCCGACGGCTGCCCGGCATGACTCGTCCGGTGTGACCCCGCCCGGATGCCCCCGCTCTGCCGCCGGACGCCGGACGCCGGACGGCTGACGACTGACGGCAAGGCCCGCAGATGCCTCCACTGGGCCCCCCGCATATCTGACGGACGACCGGCTTCCATTGAACCGAGCTGCCGCGCCGTCCGTCGGCTGACCGGCACGGTGCCGTCCGCCGCCGTCTTTCCCCGGCGGCTTTCCATCGACCGGCTTGCCTCTGGCTGCCGACCCGCAACAACCACCTTCCGCCCGTGTACTGTCCCCCGCTCCTGGCACCTTCGGCCCCGCCTGCCGGTCGCTCCGGCTGGAGGGGGGCCATTCCCCAACGACCCCCTTTTCCGTCCCCGGCTCCCCCGCGCCTGCCCGCTCCCGCCGGGAGACAGCCCGCAACTCCGGATGACTGCGGCATCCGGCTTTCTGCCGCTCCGTCTGTAGGTGAGGCGTTCCCCGCGGCCGACATTCCGTCCCCGGCTCCCCCGCGCCGGCCCGCCCCCGCCCGAAGACAGCCAACTCAGGCGCCCTGCGGCATCCGCTTTCGCCCGCTCCGGCTGCAGGGGGACCGTTACCCCGAGACCGACTTTTCGCCCCCGCTTCCCCCGCGCCGACCCGCTCCCGCCCGAAGACAGCCAACTCAGGAGCCCACGGCATCCGCTTTCGCCCGCTCCGGCTGCAGGGGGACCGTTACCCCGAGACCGGCTTTTCGCCCCCGGCTCCCCCGCGCCGGCCCGCTCCCGACGGGGGACCGCCAGCGACTCCGCGGGCCCCGGCCTCCTCTGGCCCGCCCCCCCTTCCGGCATCAGGGCGCCAGTTCCCCTCTCCCGTCCGCCGGCCGCCCGCTCCCCGCGCCGCCGACATTCCCAACACCCCCAGCGCGGCAGACCGCCGGCGGCATCCTCGCTGCCGCACCCCCCCTGCCCGGCCGGTGCCGGGCGCCGAAGAGGCTCCCCCCATGCCCCCGCTTGCCCAGCGAACCCTGAACGTCAAGCCGTCCCCCACCCTAACCCTGGACGCCGAGGTCAAGGCAATGAAGGCCAGGGGCCGGAAGATAGTGAACCTCGGCGTGGGCGAGCCGGACTTCGAGACCCCGGACTTCATAAAGGAGGCGGCGATAAAGGCCGTCCGGGACGGGTTCACCCGATACACGCCCTCCGAGGGGGTCCTGGAGCTGAGGGAGGCTGTCGCGGCCAAGTTCAGGCGAGACAACGGCCTGGAGTACTCGCCCCAGGAGATAGTCATAACCTGCGGCGGCAAGCACGCCCTCTACAACGTCATGCAGGTGCTCTTCGGCCCGGGCGACGAGGTGGTGGTCCCCTCGCCCTACTGGGTGACCTACCCGCCCCAGGTGCATCTCGCGGGTGCCGTGCCCGTGACGGCCGCGACCTCAGGCCGCGACGGGTACGTGCTCACGCCCGAGGCCCTGGAGAGGGCCGTCACCCCGAGGACCAGGGGTGTCGTCATAAACTCCCCCTCCAACCCCACGGGCATGGTCTACGCCAGGGAGAACCTCCTGGCCCTCGCGCCGGTGATAGAGAGGCACGGGCTCTGGGTCATCTCGGACGACATCTACGAGACGCTCGTCTACGACGGCCGCGAGTTCGTGAACCTACCCATGGCCTGCCCGGAGCTGAAGGACAGGACCGTCATCTGCCACGGGGTCTCCAAGACCTACTCCATGACCGGCTGGCGCATAGGGTTCCTCGCCGCCCCCAGAGAGGTGGCCGGGGCGGTCACCCGCGTCCAGAGCCAGATGACCTCCAACCCCTGCAGCATCGCCCAGAAGGCGGCGCTGGCCGCCCTCACCGGACCCACCGAGCCCATGATCCGCATGCGGGAGACCTTCGACGCCCGCAGGAAGCTCATCCTGAAGCTCCTGAAGGCCGTCCCCGGATTCGAGACCCCCGCGCCCTCCGGGGCCTTCTACGTCTTCCCGGACGTGACGGGGCTCCTGGGCAGGAAGCTCGCGGGCGAGACGGCGGACACTTCCGACGCCCTGGCCTCGATCCTCCTGAGGGAATGCGAGGTGGCCGCGATCCCCGGCTCCGGCTTCGGGGCCGAGGGGGCCCTGCGCTTCAGCTACGCGGCCTCCGAGGATGAGATAACGGAAGGCCTGGGCCGGATAGCGAAGCTCGTGGCCGCAGCCGGGTAAGTCTTTCCGCCCGGCAGCCGGGACTCCCTCTTATGCCGGCTCCCTTTAAATTTTTGCCGGCTCCCTGTAAAAATGTTGCGCCGTCAGCCCAAAGAACTTCTCATGTTGATGTTGCGGATGGCTGACAGCTGACCCCGAGCCCGCTGGGAGCCCCCGTGAAGGCGGACCGGCGTCCCGGCCAGTGGGATCCTGCCTCCGTAGCGGCCAGGCTCCGGGGTCCGGTGGCCAGGGAACCGCATTCGGCGCTGCCAAGTTCAGAGCGACCGGGCTCCGGCCGCACCGTTCAGGAAGGCCTGCTCCAGGCCTGCAGGGTGACTGGCCACCATCATCACCTGCCAGGATGGCGTGGTTCAGTCGAACAGTTCCGTGCAGCACCGTTCAGGAAGGCCGGCTCCAGGTCTGCCGGGTGACTGGCCACCATCATCACCTGCCAGGGCGGCGTGGTTCAGGCGGGCAGTTCCGTGCAGCACCGTTCAGGGAGACCGGCTTCCGGCCTGAAGTGTGACTGGCCACCACCATCACCTGCCAGGGTGGCGTGGTTCAGGCGGGCAGTTCCGAGCCGCCCCGTTCAGTGAGGCCGGCTTCAGGCCTGCCGGGTGACTGGCCACCCCCATCACCACTCAGGGTGGCGTGGTTCAGGCGGGCAGTTCCGAGCCGCCCCGTTCAGGGAGGCCGGCATCACGCCTGCCGGGTGACTGGCCATCACCATCACCTGTCAGGGTGGCGTGGTTAAGGAGGGCAGTTCCCCATGTAGCCCCGTTCAGGAAGGCCGGCTTCATGCCTGCAGGGTGACTGGCCACCACCATCACCTGTCAGGGTGGCGTGGTTCAGTCGGCCAGTTCAGTGCAGCCCCTTCAGGGAGGCCGGCTTCACGCCTGGCGGGTGACTGGCTATCACCATCACCTGCCAGGGTGGCGTGGTTCAGTCTGGCAGTTCCGTGCAGCCCCTTCAGGAAGGCCGGCTTCCGGCCTGCAGGGTGACTGGCCACCACCATCACCTGTCAGGGTGGCGTGGTTAATGCGGCCAGTTCCATGCCGCCCAGTTCAGAGAGGACGGCTTCATGCCTGCCGGATGACTGCCACCACCATCACCTGTCAGGGTGGCGTGGTTAAGGAGGGCAGTTCCCCATGTAGCCCCCTTCAGGAAGGCCGGCTTCATGCCTGCCGGGTGACTGGCCACCATCATCATTGTCTGGGTGGCGTGGTTCAGTCGGCCAGTTCAGTGCAGCCCCTTCAGGGAGGCCGGCTTCAGGCCTGCCGGATGACTGACCACCACCATCATCGTCTGTCAGGTGGCGAGGTTCAGGCACGCAACACAGTGCCGCCCCGTTCAGGGAAGCCGGCTTCATGCCTGCCGGATGACTGGCCACCATCATCGTCTGCCAGGTGCAGTTCTGGAAGGCCAGATCCAGTCGCTCCCATTCTGGAGGCCGGGCCCGGGCGGGCCTGGGCACGGGCTCCCGCCTCTGAGAGACCGGCTTCAGAAGGCTTGCCGGGGCACGGACTCCCGACTCAGGAAGGCCGGGTTCAGGGCGTCCGGGGGTCCTGTCCGCACCGGAAAGCCCGCCGCTTCAGAAGATGTCCGCCCCAGCTCCCCACTTAAAGTGCCGTCAATCATTCTTCCCCCCAGGTAATGTGCCGAAAACTGTCCTTTCAGACGGGAGCGGTTGCCGGAGATCGCGTTCTCCGGGCGGGTCGAGGCATCCTCGCGGGGGCAAGCATTCCTTTCCGCCTCTCCCGGGGGGATTCCACCGGCCAGGGAGCCTGCCCTCTGCTCCCGTGCGGGAGGCCACGCCTGGCCCATCCGGGTCAGACTTGGCCGCGGAATCCCCGTCCCGGAAGCCCGGCGAACCGGGCGCAAAGGCCGAGAAGTGCCGGCGCAACGGGAAAAGTGCCGCCGCTGTGGAAATTTGGAGCGCCCGTGCGCCGAATGCGGCTCATTTTCCCCCTTCCCTACTCCTCTCCCGGAAGCCCTGCGGCCCAGAAACGTCAAGGGCCGGAGGGGATACGGGCCGAGAATTCCGCGAAAAAGGCTAACTTAATTAAAAACAGCCCGGACTCGAAATTTTTTCCCGAAACAGTCTATAATGATCGTCTGTCTCCCCCGATCCCCGTACGCGACAGGCATTTTCGGTGAACGGGCCATGCCGCTGGCCTAAACAACATTCCTTACTGCACGCACGGGAGAGGCCGCTGAAGCCCCCGCAACGCCGGTTTCCCGGAAAAATTCCGGCTCCTGGCCTTCTCCCGGCGATTTTGCCTGACCTCAGGTCCCCCGATTTCGGCGCGGATCTTGCTTGAGATCATTCGGGGCGCTCCGTCGAGCCTCCCTCACGGCGCATTCCGACACCGTCCCACGACCGGTGGACCTGTCTGGCTGAAACAACGGCAGCCCGTGCGGCAACGGCTCAATACCCCGTGCCGGCAGATGCCCTGCCGGACTCAGCCGAAGACAGGCCAAGGTTCCAGGCCGCAGCCCAGCCCCCAGGCCGGGTTCAGGCCACAGCCCAGTCCCCAGGCCGGGTTCAGGCCGCAGCCCAGTCCACAGGCCGGGTTCAGGCCGCAGCCCTGTCCCCAGGCCGGGTTCAGGCCGAAGCCCAGTCCCCAGGCCGGGTTCAGGCCGTAGCCCTGTCCCCAGGCCGGGTTCAGGCCAAGCCCAGTCCCCAGGCCGGGTTCGGCCCCTCCATGTACTGGCCGTGTCCGGAGCCGGGCGGCTCGCCGGATTTCCCGCCGGACGCCGCCCTCCCCCTCCGGCGGCATCTGGGGCGGCTCACGCGCGGGCCGCGCGGGCTCCGGAAAGCTTTGCCCACACAAAATTGCTGCCGGCCCCTTGCGCCAGGGAAAAAAAGCATTATCTTTCTCAGAGCGGACAGACCGCAGGAGCCCTCGGCAGCCCCCCGGGCTCCGGGCACCCAGGAGCCTGTGCCGGGAAGCCCCGGCAGGCCGGCATTTCCGGCTCTCCCTTGAAATTTGCGAAAAATCGGCTATCATAAAAGACTATGGGGCATCCCGCTCTGCGCGAGGCCGCGCGGCCTCGGGGCGGGAGGCCCTCCCAGCCCCGAACCTAACCCGACCAGCCCGGAACGCTCCGGACAGGGAAGACCCGAATCCATGAGGAAAGGACCAAGCGCATGTATCCCCCGACAGTTATAGAGCAGACCAGCCGGGGGGAGCGCGCCTTCGACATATACTCGCGCCTCTTGAAGGACCGCATCATCATGCTGGGAGAGAAGGTGACCGACGACCTGGCCAACCTCGTCTGCGCCCAGCTCATCTTCCTGGAGGCCGAGGACCCGGAAAAGGACATCCACCTCTACATCAACTCCCCCGGCGGGAGCGTCTCGTCCGGCATGGCCATCTTCGACACCATGCGCTTCGTGAGGCCGGACGTGTCCACCCTGTGCATGGGCATGGCCGCCAGCATGGGGGCCCTCCTCCTGACCGCCGGGGCCCCTGGCAAGCGCTTCGCCCTCCCCAACGCGAAGATAATGATCCACCAGCCCTCCGGGGGCTACTCCGGCCAGGCGACCGACGTGGAGATCCACGCCCGCGAGATGCTCCGGACCAAGAAGATGATGAACGAGATCATGTCCAGGCTCACCGGGAAGCCCGAGGACCAGGTGGCGGCGGACATGGAGCGCGACTACTACATGACCGCCGAGGAGGCCAGGGAGTACGGCCTCGTCGACCAGGTCCTGGAGCAGCGCAAGCCCCCGGAGCCCAAGGACGGCTCGAAGCCGGCGGAGGCCCAGGCCCAGCCGGCCGCGAAGCCAGAGGGCGAGTAGGGGGAGGGGCAAGGAACCCAGATTGACTTCCACCAGCGGCAAAGACGGCCCGGAGCCCCCGGACCCCGCGGACGCCACTCCCGGCCAGGAGACGTGCAGCTTTTGCGGCATGCCCCGTTCCGGCGGGTACCCGCTGTACAGCCCCGCCGGCCCCGACGGAGCGGCGGCATGCTGGTTCTGCGCCGGCGCCGCGGTCAGGCTCGCCGGGAGCGGGGAGCTGCCGCTCGCCCCCGGACGCCCCTGTTCCTTCTGCGGGGAGCCGCTCCCCGACGACTCGTCCGAGCCCGGCCCCATGGCGGCCGGGCCCCTTGGCCACAGGCTCTGCCCCACCTGCGCGGCCATGCTCCTCGTCGCCGCGGAGATGGACGACCCTGCCGTCCACGACTCCTCCGCCCCGGACGACCGGACGGCCCCGGCCATCTGGTTCGGCCTCCTGGGCGGCTTCAGCCCCCTCACCCTGGTCTCCGGACCCGACCAGGCCGGCCGGGACCAGTCAGGCCGGGACCCCGGCCCCGAGACCCGTGCCGCCAGGGCCCGCTGGGCCCCGGACATGCACGGCGACCGCGCGGACGCCCCTGCGGGCGAGCCCAGGGCCTCCCGGACAGTCCGCCGCGACGCCGCCTGCGCGGTCTGCGGCGCCACGCTGGGCGGCAAGGCCAGGATCTACAACATCACCCGCGGCGGGGTCCCGGCCCTGGACATCTGCGAGCCGTGCCTCCGCACGGCCGGGGACGTCTTCGACCGGGTGAGGCCCGTGCCCTCGCGCGAGCTCGCCCGCTGCACCGTCTGCGGGCACCCGTCCGAGCCCGCCAACCCCGTGCTGTCGCTTCCCGGCCGCGGCGGGGCAAGCATCTGCCGGGAGTGCTGCGCCCGCTTCAGGCACATGTTCTCGTTCTCCGACCGGAGCCGGCCCGGCTCCGTCCGGAACGGCGGCTCCGGCTCCTCCCACAGCTTCCACCTCATATTTCCTGAGTTCTCCTCGGGCTCCTCGACCCAGGACCGCCTGTTCCGGCACATCTCCCATCCCCCCCGGACCATTCCGGGCTTCCCGCCGCCCAGGCGCTTCCCCCCCATGGGGCACTCGACCCCCACTGGCCCCCCCCCGCGCAGGGAAGGCACGTCCGGCACCGGGGACGGCGCGCCCGGCGACGCCAAGGACCCCTCCATCCCCCACTTCGAGAAGACCCTGCTCCAGCGCCACTCCAACTGGAAGATCACCACGGTGGGCCGGGGCCTCGACTTCGCACGCCGCCTGGGCGGGGCCGGCAAGCCCTGCTCCTTCTGCGGCAAGCGTCCCGGCGAGGGCAAGGACGTGATAGTCCTGGGCCACGACCGCACGGACCTGAGGATCTGCGGGGACTGCGTGAGGCTCTACGCCGACACGGTCCACGGCCCCGACGCCCCCACCGAGATCCCCGAGGGCGCCAGCTGCTCCCTGTGCCAGCTGCCCGTGAGGCCGGGGCTGGCCGTCATGACCGGCATCTTCCCCCGCCGCCTGAGGCTCTGCGAGGTATGCATCGAGGCGCTGGAAGCCATGTGCCGCCATCCCCAGGAGCCCGGGCCCCCCGAGTGCGACTCCCCTGCCGAGTCCGTCACGGACGGAGCGGACGGGCCTGGCGGAGCGGACGGCCAGAACGCCCGGTCTGCCTCGACCTCGACCCCGGCATCCCCCCCGCCTTCGGCCCCTGCCTCCCCCTCTCCCGAGGCCTCGCCTTCGGCACCGGCCTCCCCCTCTCCCGAGGCCTCGCCTTCGGCCCCTGCCTCCCCCTCTCCCGAGGCCTCGCCTTCGGCCCCTGCCTCCATCTCTCCCGGGGCCTCCCCCTCGCCTTCGGCCCCGGCCTCCGCCTCTTCCGGGGCCTCCCCATCGCCTTCTGCCTCCGCCTCTCCCGAGGCCTCCCCCTCGCCTGCGGCCCCGGCCTCCGCCTCTTCCGGGGCCTCCCCATCGCCTTCTGCCTCCGCCTCTCCCGAGGCCTCCGCCTCTTCCGGGGCCTCCCCATCGCCTTCTGCCTCCGCCTCTCCCGAGGCCTCCCCCTCGCCTGCGGCCTCCCCCTCCCCCGCTGCGGGAGCCGGGGACGGCACTTCCCTCCCGGAAGGCGGCCCGGCCCCCGACGGGACGGCCGCAAAGCCCGCTAAGCCGGGCGCACGGGGGCGGCGGAGGGCCCCCGTGGCCGCCGAACGGCCCGGGCTCCGGCCCCGCAAGGAGCACCCGCTCCCCTCCCCCGAGACCGTGGACCCCGCGGCCCCGGACGGCCCCGGGCGTGCCGGACTGGACGCCTCTCCCGGCGCCGGGCCCGAGCCGCGGGACCCCGCCGGCCTGCCGGCCAGGGGCGAGGGCCCAGAGGGGGCCGAGCCGTAGCGGGCCGACCCGCCGGCGCCTCCCCGAGGCCCGGCACCCCCCGGAGGCGGGGCAAGCCTCACTCCTCTTCCAGGCCGGGGCGACCCCCGGCCCTGCCCGAACGGGCGAAGCGGCCCCCTCCGGGGGGCCGGACCGCGGCGGGGCGGGCCACGCGCCCCCTCCCGCGGCCACGGCGTACAGCGAAAGGCAAGCCAAATGGCAGACGATAAGAACAAGTCGGTACCCATCTGCGCGTTCTGCAGGCAGCCCCAGAGGGACGGGATCCGCATGATTGCGGGCCCCGACCCCGAGAGGATCCACATCTGCGAGTACTGCCTGGAGCAGTGCAGGGAAATAATAGCCAAGGATCACCCCACGACCGTCATCCAGCCCAAGGGTGCAACCGCCTCGAACCTTCCCAACCCCCACCAGATAACCGAGGTCCTGAACGACTACGTGATAGGCCAGGATCTCGCCAAGAAGACCCTGGCCGTCGCGGTCTACAACCACTACAAGCGCATCGTGATGCCGCCCGAGCCCGACGGCGGCGTCGAGATCCAGAAGTCCAACATCCTGGTCCTGGGCCCCACGGGCAGCGGGAAGACCCTGCTCGCCCAGACCCTGGCCCGGATCTTGAATGTGCCCTTCACCATCGCCGACGCGACCACCCTGACCGAGGCCGGCTACGTGGGCGAGGACGTCGAGAACATCATCGTGAGCCTCCTGCAGGCGGCCGACTACGACATCGAGAAGGCCTCCAAGGGCATCGTCTACCTGGACGAGGTGGACAAGATCGCCCGCAAGAGCGACAACGCCTCCATCACCCGCGACGTCTCGGGCGAGGGCGTCCAGCAGGCCCTGCTCAAGATCATCGAGGGCACCGTGAGCTCGGTGCCGCCCAAGGGCGGGCGCAAGCACCCCCAGCAGGACCTGACCAAGGTGGACACCACCAACATCCTCTTCATCTTCGGCGGGGCCTTCGTGGGCCTGGACAAGATAATCAGGAAGAGGATCGGCAAGGACACCGCCATAGGCTTCAACGCCGACATCGACTCCAACAAGGACGAGGGGGACTCCTTCAAGGTCCTCCGCGAGTGCCTGCCCGAGGACCTCATCAAGTTCGGGCTCATCCCTGAGTTCGTGGGCAGGATCCCCATCACGGCCCCCCTGACCGAGCTCGACCGCGCCGCCATGATAACCATCCTGACCGAGCCCAAGAACGCCATCGTCAAGCAGTACCAGGCGCTCCTGAGGCAGGACGGCGTGGATCTCACCTTCAGCCGCGAGGCCCTGGAGGCCATCGCCACCCTGTCCATCGAGCGCAAGACCGGGGCCAGGGGGCTCCGCGCCATCCTGGAGTCCGCGATGCTGGACCTCATGTACGATCTCCCGAGCATGGACAAGGTGAAGGAGGTCCTCATCACCGAGGAGGTCATCATGAAGCGCGAGCCTCCTGTCATCATCCACGAGGGGGGGCCCGCCAAGCTTTCCGCGTGAGCCGCTGACCCGGCCCGCGGGGCCCTGGCGGCCGCCGCCCGGACCCCCGGCCGCGCCCTGGGCCGGAAGACCGTTTCCGGGCCTGATCCGGAAGCCCGGCTCCGGGCCCTGAGCCGGAAGGCCGGTTCCGGGCCCCTGAGCCGAAACCCATGGCCGAACCCCGGAGCCGGAAGCCAGGACCCGGGCCCCGGCGCCTTAAGCCCGGGGCCCCGTCAGGACCCTGCGGGCCTCCGGCCCGAACCCACAGCGGCGCCAGGCCGCGTCAAGGAGGGGCGGCACGAGCCACGCGCCGCCCCAAAGCCGCCGCCCCCGGCGGCGCCCAGGCCAGGAGCGGCCGAATGCCGCACCCGGCCCCCAGGCCGCCAGAACCTCCGCCTGCCCGAGGGCGACGGAACCTGCGGCCGCCCGCGCCACGAGCCGGTATCCTTCCCGCAACGATCCCCAGGAGCCCCGGACCCAGCGGGCTCCGGCCATGCCCGGCCGAGGCGCCCCGACGGGCGGCACGCCATATTCACAGGTAGGGACAATGCTCTTCGCCTCCAACAAGAACCGCCTCCAGACGCCGTCCGGGGGCCCCCGACTCCAGCTCCCGCTCCTGCCCCTGAGGGACGTGGTGGTGTTCCCCCACATGGTGGTTCCCCTCTTCGTGGGCCGCGAGAAGTCCATCAAGGCCCTAGAGCACGCCATGACGCTCGACAAGAGCATCTTCCTCTGCACGCAGAAGGAGGCCAAGGTCGACGAGCCCCAGGAGCAGGACATCCACACCATGGGGACCATCGGCACGGTCCTCCAGCT
>JAISFP010000096.1 GCA_031263525.1 Deltaproteobacteria bacterium
CCGGCCCCGCCAGGCCTGCTCACCGTCCCGCGCCGGCCCCGCCAGGCCTGCTCACCTTCCCTCGCCTTCCCCGCCAGGCCTGCTCACCTTCCCTCTCATTCCCGGCCCGGCCTGCTCACCTTCCCTCTCATTCCCGGCCCGGTCTGTTCACCTTCACGTGCCCTTCAAGCTCAGCCAGGGCACACGCGGCCTCGAGTCGGCCATGGCCCGTGACTCCCGGAAAGCGGGCCGGCTTCCGCCCAGCACGGGGACGGCGGCGTCACCGCTCTCCCCCGCAAGGGCCCACGGTCCGTGCCGCACCCTAACCGAACCCCGGCCCGTCGTCCTCCGCCGCCGCCTCGGCACGGCTGTAGAGGCTGGCCTCAAGGGTGCTGAAGCGCTCGACGCAGCGCCTGATGAACTCCAGGCCCTCCGCGTTCCCGGTCTCGCTGTAGGCGTTCCTCAGCGACATGGACGCCATGACCCTGTAGAGTGCGGACTTGCGGGACCTGCGGCCCTCGGGCAGCTCCTCGAAAAGGCGCCTCGCCTCGTCCAGGTTCCCGTCCAGGCAGAGGCGGGCGATGGCCGAGCTCGTGGCCATGGCCTTCCCGGAGGCGGCGTCCCTGGCACCCAGCTCCAGGGCGCCGGACTCGCAGATGTCCCGGGCCTCGTCCAGGCTGCCCTTGCGGACGAAGGACTCGGCCAGCTCCAGGGAGCTTCTCGCGGCCACGTGGGGGTAGCCCCGGCAGTCCTCCTTGAACCTGGTGGATCTCACGAGCCTGGCCGCCTTTGCGGGCTGGCCGGCCTCGGAAAGGAGGCTCGCCATCATGCCGGAGAGGTACGCCCTCGCGTGGCGGGCCCTGGGGCCGTCGCCGGGGAACTCCAGCGCGTCGTAGACCGAGCGGGCCCCGTCCAGGTCCCCACGCGACGCCATGGCGGCCATCATGGCCCCCGCCATGGAGGCCCTGCCCTCCTGGAGGTCGTCGGACGGCGGCAACTCCAGGGCCTCGGTACGGAAGACCTCCTTCGCGCGGTCCAGCTCGCCCGCCTTGAGGCAGGCATTGAAGAGGCCCATGGTCACAACCAGCCTGAGCCACTGCGGCAGCCTGCCGGGGTCGGGGATCTTCAGCTCCGCATGCACCTCCATGGCCTCGGCGGTCTCGCCCGCCACCGCGTAGCCCTCCATGAGGGCGGCCGCTGCCCTGGCGCGGTCCACCCACATTCCCTCCTCCAGGCCGGCGTCCTCCTCGAAGCGGAAGACCTCCCTCTCGTAGGTGGCGAGGCGGTCGGTCACGGAGTCCAGGATGCCCAGAGGGTCGGGATCGCTCGGGTCATCCTCGGCGGGGACCTCCGCCCAGAGCTCGGCCTGGACGGCGTAGAGCGCCCTCGCCTCGGCGAGCATGCCCCTCTCGGCCAGGGCCGCGGAGAGCGAGGCCGCCGCCGCGGCCCTCAGGCGGTTGAACTCGCCCAGTCCCTCCAGGTACTCCAGTGGCCTGTAGAGGGACATCGCGGGCCCGAGCTCCCCGCCTCCCGCGTAGGCGGCTATGATCCTCACCGAGGCGCGGAACTTCTCGGCGGCCACGTCCCGGCGGTTCTCCAGCGAGTCCGCCAGCCTGAACACGGCCTGGAGCCCGTCGTACACGAGGCGGGTCCCGTAGAGCTCCATCAGGATGCAGGCGCCCCTGACCTTCACGTAGCCGAGATCCGGCATGTCCCCGTCGTCCTGGATCTCCCAGAGATCCCGGAACCTTTCCTCGGCCTTCTGGAGCCTGCCCAGGTCCGCCGCCCCCCGCAGGGCGGAGGCCAGAGCCAGGGCCTCGAGCCAGCCCCCGCCCTCCCCGGAAGGCGATGCGGCCCTGACGAGCCTCGCGATGTCGCCGGAGGGCTCGCGCAGGGCCTCGGCATGCATTCTCGCCCGCACGACCGGACCCGGGCCGCCGTCCGCCCCCCTGGCCCCGCGCCCCTGCCGCAGAAAGAGAGCCGCGGCCTGGGAGGCAGTCTTGAAGTCGCCTTCCAGCGCAGCCATGATGACCGTCCCGGACGCCGCCCTCGCGGCTATCTCCTCGGAGTCAGCCGCCCCGGCGGCCTCGAGGAGGAGCGCCCGGAGGTCGAATCCGGCACAGGGCGGGGTCGCGGAGCCGGGGGAGGAGGAGGTCCCGGAGCCGGGGGAGGAGAAGGTCCCGGAGCCGGGGGAGGAGGAGGACAGTGTTGAGGCAGAGGCGGTGTCGACGGCGGCACGAGATGCTGAACTCGCCGAGGAGACCGGGGAGGCCTCCTTCCCAAGCGTGACCAGGCTCATGCCCGAAGGCCGGCCGGGCGCTCCGGACGGGGCCGAACGGCCCGCCGTACCCGAGACCTCGTCACGGCCGGCCGGGGCGGTCACCAGCGTGAACACGGGCCTCCTGTGCCCCGCAGGCTGAGAGGAGGCTGCGGTCGGTCCGGCCCGGTTCTCCCCGGGGATTCCCGGACCCGGCGACCCGTCAGTAGGGGACGCAGGGGGCGGTGGGCTCCCCGGCTCGGACGGGACGGGCTTCCCGTCGCGCGGGGTCCCGTCGGAGGCCGGGAGGGGGGGACAGGAGGATGCCGAGGAGGCGGTCCCGGTCCCGGAATCGGACGCGGGCCTGGACCTGACCCCGGAACCGGCCCCGGAAAGCGGCTCGGAATCTGGCGCGGACCCGGGCTCTGGCCTGGTCAACAAGCCGGACTCGGGCATGGGAGCGGACCCGGACATTGAAAAGGGCGAGGGCGAGGTGACGGCGTTCATGACCTCACCTGGCCCGGGCCGGGGCGGGGCCAGGAGCTTCATGAGGTCCAGCGCCTCCTTCGCTCCCAGGCCCTCCGACCCCTCGCATACTCCGCCCAGGGTGAGCGCCGAGGCGGCGAAGGCGCCGTAGACCCCGCGGGCATGGAGCGCAGCTCCGCCGCGGAAGGCGTCGCGGGCCTCGCCGGCACGGTCGTACCGGAGAAGGCCCATCACAAGGAGGAACCACGCGCAGCTGGCCGACTCGTAGGGGTCCGCGTCCCCGGGACCGTCCCCGTCCGACCCGGCATCCCCGGAGCCGAGTCCCCCGTCCGACCCGGCATCCCCGGAGCCGAGTCCCCTGCCTGGCCCGGCACCGGGCCAGGGCTCCGCCGCGGTCCTGCGGAGGAGCTCCTCCAGGCCGTTCCCCAGCCCCGACTCCAGGTAACGTGCGGCCATGAAGGACGGCGAGGGGCGCCCAGAGAGCCCCTGGAGCTCCCCGGCCCCGGCCCCCAGCGTCGTCAGGGCAGCGAGCAGGATGGCGCTCTCGGCGCCGGTGGAGCGGCCGCCCGCGTCCCTTCGCGCCTGAACCGCCAGTAGCCCGGCCCTGGCCGGCCTGGCCCCGCGGCGCCCCTTGTCATCGGTGGGGGTCTTCTGCACTTTCACGTTCCTTTCGCGCAGATGCGCGCGACGGAGGCGCGGGGGCTGGATCCCGGCCCCCGCGGCGGCCGGAACCCGTGGTGCCGGCGCCCGTGCGTGAGTCTGTTGTTCGGGGATTGGTTGCGCTTCAGCCCTCTGGCATGCGGACGGCCTGGCCGCGCCGCGCCGGCGGGAGTCACGGGAGGGTGTCCGATGTCATGCGACATTATGTCCCCAATTGAGCCGCGCGATCAAGCCGAAATTTACCGCCTCCGGACACGATGCGCCGAAATCGCCAAAACGCGCGTAACCACTGCGCTCCCGCGAACCGGGCAACGGCCACGCCGTGCCGTCATCCGCATGCGTCTCACGCAAACCGGAGCCAGCGCGCGGTCCGGTCGGCGACCGCCCGCACGAAAACGCGGACGTACGGCGCACTTCCCCGAGTCCGGGAGCGGACGGCGGAGGATCGGAACCAAAATGCGCCCTAAATCCCGCAGGTCCCGAATCCCGCAAAATACACGCGATTCGGGGAACTGTTCGGAATCCCTGCCCTGTCGGGACAGGGGATGGGCGTAAAATTTGCAAGAGGAACATCCCCTTCCGGTAACTAAAAAAACTGTCTTGTTTCCTTCCGAACCGACCTGCGCATTGCGGCACGGGCGGAGAAGCCCGGACCGAATCCCTTTGCCGAATCGGGCATGGCGGGCCCTTTTTGAAGCGCGGCCCGCCTCCGGGCGAGCGGTGGCGCACGAGGACAGCTTCCCGGATCGGGACATCCAGAGCCGCCCTTTGCCTGGCAACCCTTTGCAGAGACGCCTTTGCCGGGACGCACTTTGCAGAGACGCCTTGGCCGGGACGCACTTTGCTGAGACGCCTTGGCCGGGACGCACTGTGCTGAGACGCCTTGGCCGGGACGCACTTTGCAGAGACGCCCTTTGCGGAGACGCCCTGGACAGACGTCCTTTGCAGAACTGCCGGTAATTTTCAGCGTTCGCCTGACAGCGCTACAATATATCATCTGATCCCGGAAAAGCCTGCGGTACTCGCAAGCCCTGCCGAGAAGCTTCGATCGGAAGATCCTGCCGGATGTTCTTCCAAGAGATCATGCGGTAACCTGCCGTAAGATCCTGCCAAAAATCGGACCATAATGATCAGGAATAAAAACCGACCGAAGACCCTTCGGGAAATCCGGGCGGTGACCCGGCCAGGAAGTCCAGCCGGAAACCCGCCCGAAAGTTCTTCCGGATCAGGCACCTGTCGCCCGGCCAAAATGCTCCGGAAAGTTCTGCCGGAGCCAGCTCCTGAAGCTCTTCCGTAAACCCGCCCGGAAGTTCTGCCGAAATTCCGTCCGGGGCGCCCCGCAGCCGGGCACGAGGCCAATATATCACCAACAGGCGGCATATGCCGACATTTCTTCAAATCCCGCAAAATTTGGCCGGTTTCACTTTGCCGGCTCCGGCACTGACGGCGGTCAAAATCACGCAAGCAAATTGACCCGGACGATGGAACCCCGACCGGATTCCGAAATCAGGCCAAATGTGCGGATTTCTGGCGCGGCCGGACTGGCCGGTTCCGAATCCCGGGGCGAGTCCGGGAGCCTCTGCAGGCGCAGGACGCCGAATCCCGCGTGATACGCGCTTGTCGGGGAAAACTCCGGGCACGGCACGGCACTTTTGCGGCGGAATGCCCCGGGTCTGTCCCCGGCTCGACCGGGGTCAGACCTCCTTCAATGCTCCCGGGCTCTCGCGTCTCCCCTGCCCTGCCCAAAACTGGCCCGGACATGCCGATTTGCCCGCGTACGCCAAAATCCGCCGGAAATGCGCGTTTTGGAATAACTGACAAAATCCGCCGGGTAAATGTTCATGAAGGAAAGTTCTTCGAGGAAACAAATCTTCCTCAACTCCAGCGGAATTAATGGCATTTAAGATGATGCACGAACGATTGTATTTAATTTTCTAAAAAATTTAACATGCCGTGGCGTCCGTGTCTCCGCGGTCAAAATTTACCGAGACCCGCGAGTCTTGGCATCAGGTCTCCGGTCTAAGATCTAAGATCTAAGGTCTACGCTCTACGCTCTCCCCCTCCTGGACCGGTGTCACGGAGCGCACATCCTGACGGGACTTGACTCTCCTCAGAACAGAAACTCATAATTCTTGCGTCCTAAAACGGGCTGCAAGGCCATGACTCCCATACACGATGCCCGCCGCCAATGTTAACGCTAGCCGCTGCCAGCCGATGCCTGCTGAACTGACCGGGGCCGCCTCAACTGGCCGGATCCGGCTGAACTGGCCGGATCCGGCTGAACAGGCCGGGGCCGCCTCAACTGGCCGGGGCCGGCTGAACTGGCCGGGGCCGCCTCAACTGACCGGATCCGGCTGAACTGGCCGGGGCCGCCTCAACTAGCCGGATTCGGCAGAACTGGCCGGGGCCGGGTGAACAGACTGGGGCCGGCTCATAAGTCTGGGGACGCCCTGACAGGCTGGAGGCCACTCAAGATCAGAATGTCTTCCGCTCCCTTCATGCCTTGCACGTCCTGCGCACCGGACTCGGACCTGAGACCGAACGCCGCCAGCATGATTTACGAACTCAACATACAGAACATGGCCTGAAGTCCGAACTTGCTCAGGAAGCGTGACGTGTCCTGCAAGTCTTTTGCTACATGTTTACAGAACAAGGACCTCATGGCCAAATCTTCCGGAAATCTGGACATGTACGGTATAACAATCGATAGAGACTGCAAGCAAATGCCTCTGAGGAATGTTCTGTCGAAAATTCCTGTGCTGACCGCAATCATGATGCAACATCTGTAATTCACAGGATATAGAGGAGGAAATCGGTTCAGATAGACGAGCGGGCCAGCATTCCAGTTGTTGACTTCTTGATCGAAAAGGCTCCGATGCGAAATCTCAGCTGAGAGCTTGTATTCCCTGCATGTATAATTCTGATTGTATACCGAATAAGAGTTTGTGGAAATATCTTGTTAAAAATGCTACCTCGCAATGATCATAACATAATATTCCATATAACACATGATATAAAATGAATAATCAGCGATAATTAATTTAACAGCATGATTTATTTGATAAAATTATTAACCTATCTGCCCTTTAATAACATAGTCTGTCAGCATTTTTTATATTAACAGTATTTCATTTATTGATCATATGCAGAACAGGACATAAATGCAATAGTTTTCCATTTGCCAAAACATTACTGGATTATAATTTATAATTATTTAATTTATAATGCTATTTAAACTTAGTAAGTTAAACCGCTATGTTCTGACCTCATATCACATATGCAGTTAATGCTAAATAATAATTGTAATGAGAAGTGCTCCAAAAAACAATTTAAGCACATATGCTTAAATCAGATTGTATATAAAATACAGATCAACACATGTAATTCTCATGAAATGCAAATATATACTGCATTCCATCAACTTATTATTTGCCAGATACCGCGAGATTATATTAGTCAACCGAAAATGCAATCTCTGAATGCAAACCTTATGCCTCCTGCTGACAGGATACGGCGCAAATTTCTCATGTGGCTCAAACGAATGTCTCAGCCGACGGAACCTCCCCGTCCTGCAGTGCCGCTGCCGGCTGACCCGCCCATGCCGTCCTGCGGGGCCCTGCCGGATGGCCCGACCACTCCGTCCTGAGGGGCCGCTGCCGGCTGACCCGACCATGCCGTCCTGAGGGGCCGCCGCCGGCAGGGCCGCCCATGCCATGCCGTCCTGAGGGGCCGCCGCCGGCAGGGCCCCAGTTCCTCCCTGAGGTCCACGCCGCCAGGGAACCTGGCCAGGTTCCGCCGGCACCCGAAGGGTCCCCCGCCTCCCATCGCTGACCCCGCGCTGCCCTTCAGTGGTTCCGGAGCCTCTCGGCCAGGAACTTCAGCACCTTCCGCCGCTCCTTGCCGCCCATGGTCTCGGTCCTGGTCATGATGAGGTCCAGGCGTCTCAGGAGCTCCTCCCTCTTGGCTGTGGACAGGAGCCCGGCCGCGGGGCCGGTCGCCGCCTGGAGCGCCTCGGTCCAGCGGCGGGCCATGGCCAGCGCGGTCAGGAGGTTCAGGAGGCAGCTTTCCTTCAGCTCCTGGAAGGCGGGGGAGATCTCCTCCCTGGGGAGGCTGTCGAAGACAGCCTGGGCCTTCTTGGGCTCGCCCAGGCGGCCGTAGAGGCCTATGAGCGTGACGGCGGCCTTGGCCTTCTCCACGCAGAGCTCCTCCTGGTCTCCCCAGACCCCCATCGCGTCGAAGACGGCCTGGGCCTTGCGGGGCTCGCCGGCCTCCTCCAGGACGGCCACCAGGTTCACGGCTGCCTTGGCGTGCATGACGTCCATCTCGAGCGAGGAGCCCCAGCCGGGCATGCCGGCGTAGAGCTCGCGGGCCTTCCTGAGCATCCCGGCCTTCCCGAGGACGAGGATGATGTTCACCGCGGCACCCGCCCTCTGGATGTCCATCTCCTCGCAGTCTGAACCCCAGGGGCCCAGGGCGTGGAAGATCTCCAGGACCCCGTGCCCGTCCCCGTGGCGGCCCAGGAGCCTTATGATGGAGTGCGCGGCCTCGGCCCGGTCCATGTCCTCGGGCAGGTACCCCCGGCCCGACCTCATGCGCCAGAAGACGGCGTAGGCCCCCCCCAGGTTGCCCTTGAGCTCGTAGACGGAGATCATTGCGGCGGCGGTGCGGGACCGCAGCACCCATACCTCCCTCTGGTCCGGGTAGCTCATGATGTAGTCGTACAGCTCCCGGGCGTCCTCCTCCGTTCCGTGGAGCCCGGCGTAGTGGATCAGGGTGACGGCGGCGCGGGCATGCATCACCTTCACCTCCATGGACAGACCGAAGTCCGGGACCAGGCGGAATACCGCCATGGCCTCGGCTATCCTGCCCTGGGAGGCCAGGACCTCCACCACCACCAGGATGCTGCGGCTGGAGATCTCCGGGTTGCGGTGGAAGTAGGGCCGCTCGTACATGACCCTGAAGATGCGGAGGCACTCGTCCGCGCGGCGGTGGGTCCCCATGACGCCCAGGAGGTTCACCCCGGCCTGCGACTTCTCCTGGGGGAATCCCTTCACCGCTGGCTCGCCCCCGTCCTCGCCGAAGGTCCTCCTGAAGAAGGCGAGGGCCTCGTCAGGGTCCTTCATGCCTATGTAGAGGACCATGTAGGTGGCGGCCTGGGCGAGGAGGGCCCTGATGCTTCCCGTGTTCCCCCAGGCGGCTATCTCGCGGTACCACTTCATGGCCCGCTCCGTGTCTCCGGATGAGCCCCAGAAGACCATGAGGAGCATGGCGATGGACGCCAGGATCTCCGCGGTGTTCTCCTCCATGCCGACCCTCGGGAGGTCGTCCGGGAGGTTAAGCATCATGAGCCTCTGCCCGTCGGCGCCCAGCGCCAGCGGGAAGTCCCTGGCAGTCGGGGGCCCGGGCTCGGCACCTGGCTCTGCGGCCGGGTCGGGGCCCTGGCGGTAGAGCTCGGAGGTCCTGTCCACCGGGAACTCGATGATCCTTTCTCGGTAGGGTATGAAGCTTTCGGCCAGCGCCTCCACCCAGGCGGCGTCCCTGTCCACGGTCAGGCACTCGTAACAGAGGTAGTAGGCGGCCCCGGCCTTCTGCCTGAGCGCGACGTCGGAGGATCCCAGGGAGTCCAGCATGGACAGGCAGGCCTTGCCTTCGGGTATGTCCAGGTGGAAGATGCACACGAGCACCTTGCCCATGACGGCGAGGCCGTAGGCAGTGAGCACGTCGTCGAGCTCGGGGTGGCCCGGGGGGAGGGAGTCGCGCAAGCCGGCCAGGATGGCCAGGAACTCGTCCGCCTCCCCTATCATTCCCTGGCGTCCCAGCCTCCCGCAGAGGGTGAATCCCATCCTGGCCTTCATGGCCGGCCCCAGGGGGCCTCCCAGCCGCACGTCCTCGTCCAGTATCTCCCGGAACAGCCCCATGGCCGCCCTCAGGTCCACCTTGATCCCCCGCTCCCGGGCCAGGAAGGCCTCGTGGTCCCTCTGGAGCCCCGTGGTGCGCTGGCTCCGGTTGACCTGGCGGAGCAGGTCCCTCAGGGCAGCCGTCTTTCGGTAGAGGTTCCGCATGCGATCCTGCACCGCCAGTCCCCGGGGAGGGGCCCCCGGAAAGGGTCTGTGAGGGAGGAGGTGGACGGAGGGCCCCGGGCCGCGTTCCTGCGGATGCGGGGGAGGCCCGGGACGGGGACCCAGGCTGGCCCCGGCCCTGGGGGAAGGCCGCCTTGACGGTCCCGGGACGGCGGCCCCGGACGGTAACAGACGGCAACGGGCGGCAACAAAGATCCGGGAGATGCCTGGCAGGCGCCCGGACGAGGGGAGAGAACGGGAGGGTCCGGGAAAAGCCCGGAAGGGCCGGGAAGGGCCCGTGTGAGGTCCGGGAAAGTCCGGAGAGCCAGGAAGAGTCTGGAAGAGCCCGGAGGGTCCAGGCAGAGCCCGGAAGAGACTGGAAGGTCCGTGAAGGGCCCGGAAGGTCCGGAGAGCCCGGAAGGTCCGGAGAGCCCGGAGAGCCCGGAAGGTCCGGAGAGCCCGGAGAGCCCGGAGAGCCCGGAGAACCCGGAAGGTCCGGAGAGTCCGGAAGGTCCGGAGAGTCCGGAAGGTCCGGAGAGCCCGGAAGGTCCGGAGAGCCCGGAAGGTCCGGAATGTCCGGAGAGCCCGGAGAGCCCGGAAGGTTCGGAAAGCCCGGAAGGTCCGGAAGGTCCGGAAGGTCCGGAGAGCCCGGAAGGCCCGGAAGGCCCGGAGAGCCCGGAAGGTCCGGAAAGCCCGGAAGGTCCGGAGAGTCCGGAAGGCCCGGAAGGTCCGGAGAGCCCGGAAGGCCCGGAGAGCCCGGAGAGCCCGGAGAGCCTGGAAGGCCCGGAGAGCCCGGAGAGCCCGGAAGGTTCGGAGAGTCCGGAAGGTTCGGAGAGTCCGGAAGGCCCGGAGAGGCCGGAGAGCCCGGAAGGCCCGGGAAAGTCTGGAAGGCCCGGGAAAGTCTGGAAGGGGAAGGGAAAAGCCCGGAAAGGGCTGGAAAGATCCCGGAAGGGGGTGGGCAAGAACCGGGAAAGCAAGGCAGAGCCAAGACTGCTGCCGAGGTGCGGCATGAGGCCGCGTTGTCCGCAGGAGCACAAAAGGCTCACGCGAGAAGGCCGCCGGGGCGTCAGTCGATATCGGTTCGAATGTCCTATCCTGACACGGAATCTTAACAATGCCAGCGCGGGACCGGCACATCCGGTCGGAAAGCCGCCCTATGTATAGCATGGCACATGGAGATGTACCACACCCGAAAAGGGAAGACGGGGCGTTACAGTAAAAAAGAAGGCCGTCTTCAAAATGCCTGGCACCCGGAGCCGGGGTGTCCCAGGCATTACTTGGCTACGGTCAGCCGCCATTTGAGGGTTTGGCCCGCTTTTTGCTGAACGGGCGAACGTTCAAAATGACAACAGGGGCCAACCAGCCGCAGCCTCCCGAGACTCCGTTCGGGCACCGTCTCGGGGATCGGCGTCCAGAAGGAGGCTCCAGCCCAGAAAGGCCGTCGTCCTCGTGACACAATGCGCAGGACAAAAGGCGATGGGTAAACGATGCAGGTCGAACGCCGCAGGACAAAAGGCGATGGGCGAACGATGCAGGTCGAACGCCGCAGGACTAAAGGCGCGGGACGGACGATGCAGGACGAACGTCCCAGGACTAAACGCGAAGGATTTAAGGCGCTGGACCAAAGGCAAAGGACTTAAGGAAAGGAGACATGAGACATGGGACGGAAATCCGCGAGAGCGCCCTCCCGGGGACGCGAACGCACTCAGATGCCCTCAGACGAGCTTCCCCGGGTCCTGGAACCTGAAGGCACAGGTCATGGAAGGCCACTTTGCCGACTCTATTATGCAGAAGATCCCCGAGAATGACAAGGGAGCCCCCCTTGCGGGAGGCCCTCCCCCGACCGACCCAGCACTCCGGCCCGACCGCCTGTCGGCCAGGCCCGGACCCTGCCGGACGTGCGCCTAGCCGGGAACCTGACGCCGCCCCCCGGCAAGACTCTCTCCTCTCCAGACGGCCTGTATCCAGGACTTGGGGCGCAGGTCTACGTATTCCCCGGGCCCGGCTTTCCGCCCCGAGCCTGCCATCCCCGCCCCTCCCGGCGCGGGCGACCGTCCAGGAGGCGCCACGGGGGCTCCGCCGTGCCGGGAGGGGCGGCACGGGCCCGCAAACCCGATTTGTCCAGAAATTACTAGGATTTACACCCGATCCCCTCCACGGAGAACAAAAAAGTTCGTTTCAGAGGATTTTTTTAAAAAAAGCCGGTTTTTTTGTCCTGAGAGCCCCCCCAGAGAGTCCCACCATCGACGGAACTAGCTGTTCATCTCTCGAGTTTTTTCGAAAAAATGCCCCTTTTTAAAGTTGCCGTTCCCATTTATGGACGAATTAGTTCCCTTCCAGAACAAATTAATTGAAAAAACAGCAATTTTTCACGTTTTTGTGCCAAGCCCGCCTCTGCCAGACCTCTTCCGCCCCACCCGGCGGCTTACACCCGCATCCCGAGCTCCTTCCCCTGTTCCGTGTCCGAATCATTCCCGACTCCTCGCCCCGCTTCTGAGGCATTCCAGGAACACGGGCGGTCACGCCGGACTCAGACCGATCCACTCCCTGGGGATTTCCCGGAAGCCGGCCCCAGCTCTCAACAGGTCACAGGCCCGCTCCCCGGCTTCAGGCTCCCACTCCCTGAAATGGGCCCGCTCCCCGGCTTCAGGCTCCCACTCCCTGAAATGGGCCCGCTCCCCGGCTTCAGGCTACATCACCCGGAAATGAACCCGCTCCCCGGCTTCAGGCTCCCACTCCCTTAAAAGGACCCGCTCCACGGCTTAAGTCTCACTCTACCGTAAATGGTCCCGCTCACATGCTAAAGGCGACATCGGCCGGAAAATTTCACGCTAGCGGG
>JAISFP010000483.1 GCA_031263525.1 Deltaproteobacteria bacterium
GGATGAGGCATATGAAAAGGAAAGGGAAAGGGAAAAGGAAAATGAAAAGGAAAAGGAAAAGGAAATGGAACAGGAATATTAACACTTACAGAAACCAGAACAGAGATGCACGCATCTTCAAATCCAAAATCTCCAATCTCGGCATCGGCACCGTTACCCAATAGAGTCATGAAACCTTTGACTGAAGGACATCAGCCATTCAGGTACCCATCCATTTATATACATGTTCACGCAGGCATTCGCTCTGGGCATGAAGGTTGGCACTCTGCTCCCGAAGGGAAGTTGCCCTGTCTCAAAGAGCATCGTCTGCCTGTGCGCGGAGCGTGTTTCGACATGGTCTCAGCAGAGAAAGGCTAGCCATGGACCGCGAGGAACGCCGCCCTGAGAGTTCGGAGGCAGGCTCGCCTGCTTCAGCTGTTTGCCCGTCGGCGGACGTTGCCTGTACTGAAAAGCGAAACCCAGGACTTCCGGGAGTTACCGGAAAACCGCATGGGCCCCCTGCCTCAATCCCCAGCTTGCCCTGCACACCGTGCCTGCCATGACCGAGCACCCACGCGGCTCGCCTGCTACCTGACTGGGTCCCGATCCGCCCCGAACCGTCCGCTTCATGCCCCCGTGACCTGCCCAGGCTGTGCCGGTCCAATCCTTGAGCCGGTCCCGTCCGGGAGCCGTTCCGTGCGAAAGGCCGCGCAACGGCGGCTGAGCGCCCGGGCTTCGTCACGGCCTCCCTCCACACGTCCGGGGCCGCCACCCGCCCCTCCCTGCTCCTAATACAAAAAATAGGATAAGGATGCACGATATTACTCGGCACTCGTACCTCACACCCTCATTATCTGCGGATTTCATGCAGTTTTATTCCATAATCGGCATTAAGCTGTTGCTTCCGCCACCCGCAGGCCGCAGCCGAGGCCCGCACTCCCCGCACCTCGAGAAACGTCTCCCGCACCTTCGGCCAGGTCCGATGCCCGTCCCTCAGATGAAGCTTTTGCCCTGGCTTCCCCAGGCCGGAGCTGCCACTCGCCTTTCCTGGTCCTCACGATGCCGACTCCAGCACCCCCGGCCGAAGCCGCGGCCCGGCCATCCACGCGCCCGAAGGGGCCGCCCCGGCACCCGGGGCGCATGCCCGCGGATCCTCCCGGCAATGCCCGCCGGGCGGTTCCGTCTCCCTGGCCTGGCAACGGCTCCCCCTGCGGCGAAATCGCCGGAAACGCCAAACGCCGCCTAAACAGGACGTTTTGGCTGAATCCGGCACTCCCCGCTTGCAATCGTCCGCCAGAGCCTTCACAATAATTGTGCGGGGAACTTCCCCGCCTGGCCGGGAGGCCAGTCCGCCACGGAAAAGCCGGGAGACCTGCGGCCCGGACGCCTTCCAGGCCTGACGCCGTTGCCGTTCCGATTCACGGGACAGGATCCCCGGGACACCCGGCCCGGACGAGATGGCGCCTGCCCCGGAGTCACGGGCCCGCTGCCCCGTGCTTCCGGGCCGCCCTCGCGCCACTCAGCCTCCAGGGCGGACGGCGCGCCTCTTAAGCAGGCCCCGCGTCATCCGGGGACGACTCTCCCTCCGGATGGCACGGAAATTGCCCAGGTCAAAATGAGGCGATTCCCCCTCGGCCCGCTGCCGGATTTTTTCCGCAAGCGCCATGTCGGCCCCTCTTCCGCAGGCCCTGCGGCGGCAAGGTTCGGGCGTTGCCAGGGATTCGGACGCCGAAAGAGATCGGGCGGCACCTCCCGCCGCAGCCCGCCGGCATTCCGGCGATGCCGGACGCCGCCTGGCAGTCCCGCCAGGCCTCTGCCTTCCCACAAGGGCCTTCGCCAGGCGCTCCCCGGCACCGGCCGAAGGCCGCATCGGCCCGGACGCGCCAAAAATATCCTCTGCCGCCCGCCCCGCCGTGCGGGCCGCCCAAAAACTGCACGTCCACCGTGCGCAAACTGCCCGGCCCCCGCGTACAAACTGCCCGAAACGGGCCGTCTGCAGCGCGTCGCCGCCGCACGGGTACTCTCCTCCCGGCGCACGACATGGCTACGGCCCATGCAGTTGCGGGCCCATTCAGTCCCCGCGCCACGCCGAGAGACGTCTGTCGACCGATGGCACAGATATTGCTCAGGTTAGAGGGCAGAATTCTCCGCAAGCGCCGCCGAAAAATTTCCGCGGCGCTGCGCCCCGCACGTCCCCGGCAACCGCCGACGCCGCCGGACGGAGCTGGCCGCCGCACAATCCCAACCAATCTCATGCACCCGTCCCCCCGAGGGACCAAGGAGCGCACATGAGCAAGAAGGACCCCCCAAAGCAGGACCCCCCAAAGCAGAAGCCCGGCCAGGACACTGACGGCCAGTCCCCGAAGGGCCTGGCCCGCTGGACCACCCACTGCAGGCTGTACTGGACCGCCGCCCGCGCCGCCGCCGGCGACATGACCCTCTGGAACGTGATAGGCCTCGCGCCCACGCCCTCCCGCAACGCCGTCGCCCCGGCCGCCCGGGGTGCCGACCTTCCCTGAACCACCGGCAGACCGTCCCCGTGACCTCCCCCGCCCCCACGTCCGTCCCGGCAGATGCCTCCGTCAGGCACTGCCAGCCGCCTTCCGGGGCTTTCCGGGCTTCCGCCCGGGCCTGCCCTTTCCGTCTTCCGGAGCCCGCTCCTCGGACTCCTCCCTCCGGGGCCTTCCGGGCATGAGCCAGTCACGGCCGAGGTCGCCTCAACCGCCAGAATCTCCAGGCTGCCGCCCGCGTCCGCGTCCGGTCCGCAGGCCGCCAGCCTCTCACCGCCATCCTAGCGGGCGTCCCGTAACGGACCGCCGGGACACCGCACGCGGGGAGGCCTAACTGCCGACGCCGGTCCAGCCCGGCATCCGCCCTAAACGCCCTCCCGAGACTCTTCCACGCGTCCCCGCGCCGACTCGGCCGCGCCGGGCCTGGAAGTTGACAAAAGATATCCGCGCCTGCCCAGGCGGCCTTTCCGCCGCCTGGGCAGGCGCGTTTTTTTTATCATGGCTGAAGATTCCGCAGGACTCCGTGTCGTCCCGCCGCCTGCCGCGCCCTCCCCGGTCAGGATCTTGCTGGCCATCCCATCCCATCCCGTGCTAGCCCTCCCCGGCAGGACCTCGCCGGCCCTCCCCTGCCGAGCCCTCCGGAAAGGACCGCGTCGCCATCATCGGGACCGGGTTCCATGCGCCCGAGGCATCGCAAACTCTCCAGGCCCTTCCCGACAGTTCCCAGCCTCCGGGAGCGCCGGCCCGCACCTGCCCTTTCCGGCACCTGCCTGTCAATGCGTCCATTAGGTTCTGATGCCCGACCGCCGGCTGAGGCTGGTGCGGTGAGCCAGGAGGCGGGAGCCCGGAGGCCGGAGCCCTGGGCCAGGAGGCCGGACGCCGAAGCCCGGAGCCAGGAGGCCGGAGCCAGGAGCCAGGAGCCCGGAGCCCGGACCCAGGAGCCAGGAGCCAGGAGGCCGGAGCCAGGTGCCAGGAGGCCGGAGCCAGGTGCCAGGAGCCCGGAGGCCGGAGCCAGGAGCCAGGAGGCCGGAGCCAGGAGCCAGGTGCCAGGAGCCCGGAGGCCGGAGCCAGGAGCCCGGAGCCCGGAGGCCGGAGGCGGGAGAAGGGAGAAGGGAGAAGGGAGAAGGGAGAAGGGAGAAGGGAGTGCGGACATGCCCAGCCGGCTGGCTGAATGCCGTGCGCCCGGGATGCCGGAGGAGCAAGCGGCCGGGAGGGGGACCGCCTCGCGGCCGGTCGTAAAGCGGCTCGACCATGAGCAAAACGGCCACAATACGCGGCATTGGCCTGCCGGGGAACCGCAAGGTCGCGCATTGTCCGCTGCCCTCTCCGGACTCTCCCCGGAAACCCGTGCGCGGCCGGACGAGCGGACCGCCGCCCCTGGGCCACCTGCACGGCATCCCGGACCGCGACCGGGCGATGCCCGAAACTGTCATGCTGACCGGTCGCCCCGTATCAAGAATAAGGCCGCCCCGCCTCATGAAATTCGGGCCGTTTCAGGACAAACTAGACGCTGAAAAACATATAGGCTGGCAACTCAATCTTCAGGCAGGATACTGGCTTGAGAGATGGCAGGAGCGCCCCGGAAACGTCACGACCGCCGCGCCGGCAGGGCCCCGACCCGGTCCCGCAGGACTGCAGCCATGCTGGCGACACCACGCCACGTCTTAATGGAACCGTGGAGAAGGTTCCCTGCGGACCTCGCGGCACCGGCCCCTGTCGCCCGGACGGTACCGGGGAGGCTCCGGGCCTGGCGCCTCTATTGCTTGCCCGAGCTCGGGCGCCTGCCGGCCGGGGCCGGCCCCCGGGCCCGGCAATGCGCCTTGCCGGACGTGAAACTCCCGGCCAGACGGTGGAATCCTGTGGGAAAAAGCTTGCAGTTCGATCTCGAGAGCCTGAACGCCTCCCTCGCCGGGCGGGCCAGGGAGCTTGCGGACAGCGGAAATTACATCTGGGCGGTGGCCGTCCTGGAGCCCCTGGCCAGGGCGCTGGAGGATGGCCCGGATCCGGTCACGGCATCCGGGCTCGGGACCCTTGACGTCCTGGCGGAAGTCCTGCGCGGGCTGGGCCTCCCCCGCCAGGAGCTGGACATGAGGGCGCGGGCCTACGCCGCGAGCGTCAGGGCCAGCGGCCCGGGCGACCTGGAGACCGTGAGGCGGAAGCACGATCTCGCCTCCGCGGCCCTCCGGGCCGGAGAGCCGGAGAGGGCCATGATGCTCTACGGGGAGTCCCTGGCGGACGGGTCCGGGGAGGCACGGGGCCACTCGCGGCTCGCGGCGGTGAGATCGCTTCAGGGCCTGGCCGAGGCGGCCGAGGCCGAGGGGGACTGGGGATCGGCCCGGCTCCTGAGGGCCCGGACGTTGAGCGAGGTGGAACGCGAGCTGGGCCCCCGGCATCCCGATGCCCTGGACGCCCTGGACGCGCTGGCCGGGACCTTGGAGGCCAGCGAGTCCCGTCACGCGGCCTGGGCCGCCCGCGTTCGGTCAATCGCCGAGACCGGCATGGCAACGGGCCCGGGCTGGCTCGGTGCCCTCGCCTCTGCCGGGCCCCTCGCCCTGGCGGAGACCGCCCGGGGCGACATGAGGGCCGCGAGCCGGCTGCGGCTGGAGGCGCTCACCGCGAGACTCCTGGACATGGGTCCCGGGCATCCGATCTCCCTTGCCTCCTCGGAAAGGCTGGAGACGGCCCTGCAGGGCCTGGCCGCCGCCGACCGGGAGCGGGAGCTCTGCCTCCGGGAGCTTGGTGCCCGCTCCGCGGCACTGGGGACGGAGCATCCCCTGGCGGCCCTGAAACGGCTTGGGCTGTCCGGAGCGCTTGACGGGCTGGGCGGGCTCGGGCAGCCTGAGGCATTCTGGCTGGATTAAGAGGCCGACCGCCAAAAGTTCCCAAGTTCAGCAGGCCCTGAAAGCTGTATACCCCCTGAAGTCTCCGCAGGTCCTGAAGGCTCCGCTGGTCCCGAAGGCTCCGCTGGTCCCGAAGGGTTCGCAGGATGCGGAAAAATGTCTACAAAAACGTCCCGGAACCAGGACGCAAACATAACATGAAGGGACGGAAGCGCGAGGGCGAGTCCCGTCGAGCGGTTACAGGCGGCGGAGACCGTCTCAAACCCGGGGCCGCCCGCGCGCGACTCCCGGAGAGCCAGACACGCTCATGCCTGCCTGCCGGCACCTCGGCGCATAAATGACGCACCATGGTGCGTGAATGGCAATATTCCTCACGATGAAATCCTGTCGAAAAGCCCCTTCGAAAAAAATGAGGCCCTCTGTCTGCCGGAGTCTAGCTTACCGGCAGACAGGAGCCTCGGGTGTCTATTCACCAGCCCTAAGGAGGTGAACGAGAAGGTCCTGCATTTAAGCTTGACGTCGACCCTCTCTTCAGAGACGACCGCATAGGCCGCCTCCGTCGCGAACGTCCCGCCGGAGGCGGGGCGCCACGTCTGGGACCGAGCGTGCCCGGGAGGTTCGTCCTCCGGCGAGCTCGGACAGGCAGGGCCTTCCGGGGCATGGCCAAGACAGACAGGCCGGGAAGGCGGGAAGACTGGTCCGGGATGGCGGGGGCCCGCCCCCGGAAGGGCGAGGGGCCACGGGCTCCCTGGCTTCCGCTCGCCAGCATGGCCGACGCGCGGGTCGGGAACTTGAGGTCGGGGTGGATTCCGCCGAATACCTGGATACAGATTAACCGTAACGGCTACGCCGCGTCAAGTCCCGGGTGGCCGGGGGAAGCATCCTGACGGGAAATCTGTCCCGGACGCCACGGGGGTGCGGCGGTGCTGAAGGCCGGACGAAGACGCGGGCGAAATCTGAAAAAGCCGGCTCCTCAGAATCGTCTCCGCACGACGGGCTGCAGCCTGAGCTCCTCATACAAGGCGGCGCGGAAGAGAAGATCCTGCGGACACGGACCCCCCGGAGGCCTGAAAGGGCCCATGGGATCCGGGTGCCCGGAGTCCTGAAGTGGTCCATGAAGGCCAGCTGACCCGGAGGCAGGAAGGGGGCCATGCGAGCCCGACCGCCCCGGAAGAAGGAAGGGGGCCATGCGGGCCCGACCGCCCCGGAAGAAGGAAGGTGGCCATGCGGGCCCGACCGCCCCGGAAGAAGGAAGGGGGCCATGCTGGCCCTGAAGGCCGGAAGGGGGCCATGCTGGCCCGTTATCCCCGGAGGCCGGAAGGGGGCCATGCTGGCCCGTTATCCCCGGAGGCCGGAAGGGGGCCATGCTGGCCCGTTATCCCCGGAGGCCGGAAGGGGGCCATGCTGGCTCTGCCTCCCCGAGGCCGGAAGGTTCCTCGGGAACCAGCAATCGGTAATCGGCAGATTAGGGAGGTGCCGTTTCGGGCAACTGGGGGGCTTCCGTCCGGGGCAGGAAAGTTTCTGGCACTTTCCGAAGTTCAGCGGTTCCGGCTTGGAGGAGTCCCTGGCGAAGCCGCCGAACTTCGCCAGGCGCTCCTCGACCCTGGAAAGGGACGAAAGCAGGGACATGACTCCTCGATCATGAGGACCGCCGCTTTCCCGAAGACGCAGGCTGCCGGAAAATAGTGGCCTATCTTCGCTTCGAGCTCCTCTGAGATGATTCCTGAATGAACGAGGCACTTCAGATGGCAAGGCCAGATCGTCAGTCAGAATCATTAAACGCTGTCCATCACGACATGTCTTACTATTGCAGCCTAATTTTGACGTTTGATATTGCAACTGAATTTTGATGTTTAATTATTCATTGAATTTAATGAGCAACAATTTCTTTTAAAAAATTTTGAAAGATTCTACAACATAGGTAATCCTGATAGAATTGTTTGATACAATAGATAATACTATGAAATAATTTTTTCATATGGGACCAACTGCCTTTGGCAATCAGGGAGTGTGGACAGTGGAAAATTGCGAGGAAAGACCAGGATGAGCGGGAAGGGTCCAAAGACGGAGCAGGAAGGGTCCAAAGACGGAGCGGGAAGGGTCCAAAGACGGAGCGGGAAGGTGAGGATGCAGGGCGGGGAGGGCCAAGACCGGGCGGGAAGGCCGGAATGCGAGGAGGGAGAGGGGAAAACGGGGCGGGAAAGCCAGGATGAAGGGGTGGAAGGGCGGAGACAGGGAGGGAAGGTGAGGATGCGCGGAGGGACAGATCAGTCAGGGGAGAAGGAGAGGGAAAAAGCCGGCGCGGACCGGGCAACGCGGCATCGCGGGGCGCTCTCAGGCGACTCCGTCCTTGGCGCACTTGCTGCAGACGCCCCGGACCTCGACCGTGCCGTCCTTGATCTCGAAGCCGAGGGCCCCCAGGCGGTTGAAGATGCTCGTGTAGAGGCCCTCGTCGTTTATCTCGGTGGTGGTCTGGCAGCCGGGACAGACGACTATGAGGGGGTTGTGGGTGGCCATGTGGCTGTCGGAGCAGGCCACGAAGGCGTTCAGGGCGTTCACGCGGTGGACCAGGCCGTTGTGGAGGAAGAACTCCAGTATCCTGTACACCGTGGCGGGGGTGAGCCTGTGGCCGCGCCCGCGGAGGGTGTCCAGGAGATCGTAGGCCTTGACCGGGCCCGTGGCCGTGATCAGGGTCTCCAGGACCAGGCGCCTCAGCTGGGTGAGCTGGGTGCCCTGGGCGGCGCAGTAGGTCTCGGCCTCGTCCAGGAGCCGTTTCACCTTGTTGTCGTTAGACTCAGCGTCCATGTACCACCGGTGGCAGGGTCGGGAGGGGCCGCCGGAAGCCGGGGGGAAGCTGTCAGCCGTCCTCCCGGTAGGGCTCCACCTTGTCGGCGGCGAGGGTGTAGCCGGCGTCCCCGAGCTCCGAAGAGAAGCGTTCCGATCTAATTATACCATAGGCAAAAACTACGTCCATCACCCCCACGCCTTCGATGGGCCTGTCGCTCTTCACGTAGATTATCTGGTTCGGGGGCGGCGGGGGCACGTGGATGCAGGCCCCGAAGTAGGGCACCAGGAAGAACTCGCGGAGCTCGGCCCCGTCCATGTCCAGGGGCACCACGAAGCCGGGGATCTTGATGGCCTGCCCCCCCATGGCGGGGTTAACGGGAGCCTGGCTCCAGCGCTCCATGAAGCTCCGGACTGCCTCCTCGGCGCGGGGGTCGTCGTCGCGCATCTTGTCTATGCCGAGCTCCTGGAAGATCTTGGCCGGATCCCAGGACGGGTCCACCAGCTCGTCCCAGATGAGCCAGCCGTTCTCCCTGTAGGTCCTTTCCGCCTGGACCGCCGCCGCTGAGCCCGCCGCGAGGGCAGCGAGGACGGCCAGGGCCGCGAGAAAGCAAATGGCATTACTGCCCGGTGTCTTGTGGAGCTGTGCTTTCATGGGTTGTCCTCCCGGGTCAGTCGTCCGGGCATGATCTTCAGCCGCCCCGCCGGCAGTCCTGGAAGCCGGCAGGCGGTCCAGCATTCAGGACGGCCGAGAGCCGGTCCTGCCTTCAGGACGGCCGGCAGGCGGTCCAGCATTCAGGGCGACCGAGAGGCGGTCCCGCCTTCAGGACGACCGGCAGGCAGTACAGTCGGCAGGTGAGCCGGCTGGGGTGCCCGCCGGACAGGCGAGCCGGCAGGGAGGCCCTCAGAGAGGCGAGCCGGCAGGAGGTCCCGCCGCCGGAAAGACCGGCAGGGGGGCCCTTCGAAAGGTGAGCCGGCGGGGGGGGCCACCGAGAAATGGGCCGGCAGGGGAGAGCCGCAGGCCGGAAGGCCTGAAGGCCGGCAGACGGTCCTGATGCCCGCCAATCCGTCGCGCCGGCCGGAAGGCCCGCAGGGGGACCCGGTCAGCTGGACGGCGACAGCCCGTCCGTGAGGCTCAGGAAGTACGCCCTCACGGCGGGGATGAGGCTGGTGAGGAGACCCAGGACGAGGATGCCCCCCATGATGATCCACTCGCGGGCGGTGGGGAGCCCTGTCTCGAAGGCGAGCCCGAAGCGGTCCAGGAGCCAGGGCGCCGCGACGGCCGTCGCCAGGGTGAGCGCCGCAGTCCCCGCGACTATGCCCGTCAGCGTGAGCATCAGCCCCTCCAGCGACAGGAGCGCGGTCACGTCCAGGGGCCCGGCGCCCGCGGAGCGGAGCACCGCGAGCTCGCGCCGGCGTTCGCCCAGGCCGGCCAGCACCGTGGAGCACAGACCCGCCAGGCCCGTGAAGGTGACGAGGAGCGACACCGCCACGAGCGCCTTCTCCCAGCCGCCCAGCAGGCCCCAGAGCTGGTCGAGGGCCACCCCGGGCATCACGGCAGTGATGGCCTCCCCGCGGTATTCCTGAAGCCCCCTCTGCACGGCGAACACCGAGCGGCGGTTCTTGAGCCCCACCAGCACGGCGGTGACCGTCTTGGGCGTCAGGTCGAAGTGCCTCACCTGCTCGGGCGTGACCGTGAGCCCCCGTATCGGCGCCCCGCCCTGCCAGTCCACGTGTATGGCCTCCATGGACTCGAGGCTTATGTAGAGGGAGCGGTCCACGGGGGACCCTGTGGGCGCCAGCACCCCCACGACCGTGAAGGGCTTGTCGTCGTGGAGCCTGGCGTGGGGGCCGCCCCCGTGCGCCACGACTATCGGGTCCCCCTCACGGTAGCCCATCCTGGAGGCCACCTCCGAGCCGAGCACGGCCTCGAAGACGTCCCCGAAGGCCCGCCCGGACCTGAGCTCCAGCGGCCTGCCGCCCCTGTACCGGAACCGCGTGAAGAACTCGGCGCTCGTCCCCACGACCGGGTAGCCGCCGTGGCTGTCGCCCATGGAAATCGGCACCGTCCACAGCACCTCGGGCCTGGAGGCTATCATCCTGGCAGTGTCCCAGCCGATGTTGTTGGACGCGCCGCCCATGTGGAAGACGGCGTACAGCATGAGCTGCACGGGCCCGCCCCGCGCCCCCACGACCAGGTCCGTGCCCGACACGGCTCCCGTGAAGCCGACGCGCACCTGGCTCCGCACCCGCTCGATGCCCACGAGCAGGGCCGTGGACAGGCTCACGGAGAGCATCACCAGCACCAGGGTGAAGCGGCGGTTCCATGCGCTCCGGAGTGCCAGGAGCATGAGGGCGTAGAGTCTCTGCATCGTATCTCCGCGCTCCCCCTCTCGGGGAGCGGCTCGCCGGGGGCCCGCGCCGCCGCCCGGCCTCCGGGGCCTGGCGCAGCGGGCCCGGGAAACTGCGGTCACGGGACCCCGCGGCCTCGGGGCTTCGAGCCCCCGGACGTCGCGGCCACGGGACTCGGGGCTTCGGGCCCCCGGACGTCGCGGCCTCGGGACTCGGGACTCGGGGCTTCGGGCCCCCGGCGCCCGGCGGCGCAGTGCCGCAGGGCTTTCGGAAAAAAGACCCCCCGGGCCAGCCGGGCGATTCCGGCGCCCCCGCCAGTCAGGGACAGGCTGGTTAGAGGCGGAGACGACCGGACGGAGAGACGCCCTCGGCGTGGCTCCGGGGGGGGCCGGCGCCGCGGGCCCTGGAACACTGGGCCTGCGGCGCCGCGTCCCGCAAGGCACCTCCCCCGGGCTCAGACGCCCGGGGAGGGGGCCTTCAGGGCAAACCTTCGCTCGAACTCGCCGGCGAGCTTGGTGTCGTGCGACACGAACATGAGGCTCGAGCCCGCCGTCTCGCACTCCCTCATGAGCACTTTCAGGAAGGCGAGGCCGGTCTCCTCGTCCAGGGCCGAGGTGGGCTCGTCGGCGATCAGAAGCGGCGGGCTCCCTATGAGCGCCCTGGCCGCCGCCACCCTCTGCTGCTGACCCACGGACAGCCTGGCCGCGCCGCGGCCGTGGAGCTCCTGGGGGATCCCCAGCCTCTCCAGGAGAAGGCGGCCCGCCTGGGCGGGGGTCCTGGCGAAGCGGAGCGCCCTCCTCCTCCTCTCCTTCGAGAAGCCGCAGGGAAGAAGGACGTTGTCGAGGGCGGACAGGTAGGGGACCAGGTTGAACTGCTGGAAGATGTAGCCTATGCGCTCGCCGCGCAGGCGGTCCCTTTTCGGGCCCGACAGGCCCGCGAGGGACACCCCGCCCACCCGGATCTCGCCGGAGTCGGGGAGCATGATGCCCGCCACGAGGCTCAGGAGCGTGCTCTTCCCGCACCCGCTGGGGCCCGATATGAAGAGCCGCTCCCCGCGCCCGAGGCTCATGTCCAGCCCGTCGAACACCTTCCCGCCACCCTTCCAGGCGTAGGAGACGCCCAGCACCTCCACGGCGGGGGACGCCGGAGCAGGCCCTTCCGCGCTGCCGGCGCCGGAACCGACGTCCGGGCCGTCCCCGGCCCCGGGGGAGGACGGGGGGCCGCCTGGCGGCAGTTCCCGTGCGTCCGCGGCGGGACCGGGGCCGCCCCCGCAGGGAGGTCCCCCGGAGGCCGGGGCTGCCGGGCATGCGTCCTCGGCCATGGCCACGGCCGGCGCGTCTGCCCGCGCTACCATGTGACGGAGGCGCTGGACGGGCTCAGCTCCGCGCCCTTCTGGCCCTTGGGGGAGACCAGCTGGACGTCGAGGTCCTGGAGGCCGGGGAAGGCCTTGAAAAGGCCGGAGGCGTCCAGGGAGCCGTCGCCGGAGACGGAGGTGCAGGCGAACTCGAACTCCGCCTCCAGATCCGAATGGACCTCTCCGTCCTCGTGGCCGTGATCTGCCTCCTCGCCGTGATGGTGGCCCTCGCCCTCGGCGGCGTGGGGGTGCCCGAGCAGGTCCTCGGGGATGCTCTCCCCCTCGACGGTCACCTTGGAGCTGGAGCAGCCCCAGGCGGCGGGGAACGCGAAGAGGTTCCCGGCGGCGTTCAGCTTGTCCATCATGGCCTTCATCTCGGCCGTCTGCTCGGGGGTGCTGGGGGCGTGCTCGAAGCTTATGAAGCTCGCGAGCGGGCCGTCCAGGTCGATGTCCACCGAGGCGCTCTCCACCGTGACGTTCATGGTGGCGTTTCCGTGGACGTGGGCGGCGTGGGTCTCCCCCTGGGCGAGCAGTGTGCCGGGTGCGAGGAAGGCCATGGCGACCGTCAAGGCCGAGAGTGTCAAAGCGTGCTTGATCATCGTGAAGCTCCTGATGACGTGCGGGGCGCGGCGTCGGGCGGCCCCCGCGGGGAAAGCGTGCCGGGCGGGCGGGCTTGGTGAATGGCGGAAAGGCGGGAGGCCGGAGGGCCCGGAGGCCCTCCGGCCCGGAGGGGGTTCGGCCCGTGGGGCCGGAGGACGGAGGGACGTGAGACTTGGCGCTAGGCCGGCTGGACGGCGCCCGCCCGGGGCGCAGGGGCGCGGGGCCGGCGAGGGTCCCGCTACGATATATTATCCGCGAAGACTATGATATAGTATTGCATCAAATCGGACATGTCAAGGGCAATGCTGCAACGCCTCGGGGCTCCCCCCGTGACGGGAGGGCGCCCTGGGCCGCCGGCCCTGGCCGCCAGGGTTCCGGGACCGCCCTCCCCTTCCGAGAATGCCGACTCCGGAACCGGAGCCCGGGAAGCCGGGACTCCTTATGACGGGAGGCTACAGTTCCGAAAACCGGGAGGCCGGGGCGCTGAAAGCCGTAATGCCGGAGTTTCGAAAACAGGAAGGCCGGAGCGCTGAAAGCCACGACGCCGGAGTTCCGAAAGCCGGGAGGCCGGAGCCCTGAAAGCCACGAGGCAGAAGTTCCGAAAGCCTGGAGGCAGGAGCCCTGAAAGCCACGAGGCAGGAGTTTCGAAAGCCTGGAGGCCGAGGCTCCGAAATCGGGGATGACGAACGGCCCGGAGCCGGGTGTCCGGAACCCGGAAGGACGAGTGGGCCGAAGCCAGAGGGCGGGAAACCCGAAAGACCGAATCCCGGAGCCGGAGGGGCAAAAATTGTAAGGACGAAAGGACGGAGACCCGGAGCCGGAGGGCCGAAAGCCGAGGACGGAGGACCGGAGCCGGAGGGACGAAAGCCGAGGACGGAGGACCGGAGCCGGAGGGCCTAAAGCCGCGAGGACCGGCCCCGGAGCCGGAGGGCCGAAAGACTGGAGACTCGAAGGTTCGGCAGGATTATGCGGCCCTTTGAAAAAAGCGCGGGGGCGACAGCTCCCCCGCGCTTGGTGGATGGTCTCCGGAAGGGGGCAACGCCCCCCCTCCCGGATCGCTCGTCATGGTGCATCGCTTACACGGTCTCTTTAGTCTGGTCCTCCTTTCCGGATTGTAGAGACGCCACTCCTCCACGCTTTTTATGGTGCGTCTCAAGGATGCCGTGCCTTCCCCCCCTCCCGTGAGAGCAAGGGCGGGAAGGCGGCGGGGATTATGTCCTGGCCCGGAGGGCCGTGGATAGCAACGATGCGTCCGCCCGCGGCAAGGGTCTGCAATAAGATGAAGGGGCCCGAGGGATAGCGCTTCCCCGGCCCCTTCGAGAGCCGGAGTTCCTTGTCCTGGGGAGGTCGCCAAATGCAATGATATATTATTGCATCGACCTCCCCCTGTCAACGCCTTTTCGGGCCCGGGGAGGCCCGGAACGGGGAAGTTTCGGTACAATTCCTTGATAATGAGTGTTTTAAAAAAATATCGCCCGGTCAGGATTTTTCCCCAAATGCCCCGCAGACGGGCCCCTGCGCGGCCAACCCGAGATCATCGCAGGCGGCCCATCAGGTTTCCGGAAGGGCTAAGCTGCTGAAATCATTGAACATTTTGCCCAGTTCTCCCCTTGCGGAGCCCGGACTGACCGGGGGGATCTTCTGCTGCCAGGAAAGGCTCCCCGACACATTATTATGTGGGCACGAC